>NZ_CP126145.1:2260555-2582777 GCF_030126985.1 Sagittula sp. MA-2
CCAGCCGCCAGCATCGCGGCATGACATCGCCCGATCAGGCAGACGGAGACCTATCGAGATGAATGCGCCTCTTACCCGGCGGGGCGGCGGTCGCCGTGCCCGTGTCGCTGCCAGAACCGCCGCCCTCGCCCACGATCTCAGGCCGGTGCGGGCCGGGCTCACCGGCGGGCGTTACAATCCCCTGAGCGACGCAGAGGTGCTGCGCATCCACCGCACCGCGCTGACGGCGCTGGAAGAGATCGGGCTGTCAGGCGCGCCGGAGAGCGGTGTGGAGGCGATGGTGGCAGCGGGTGCCCTGCAGGGCGAGGACGGCCGCCTGCGCTTCCCTGCGGCGCTGGTGGAGGACATGCTGGCCCGGGCCGCGCGGGATATTCCGCTGCACGGTCGCGAGGCGCATCACGACCTCGACCTGTCGGGCAGCCGCGTGCACTACGGCACCGCCGGCGCTGCCGTGCACATGGTCGATCCGGCGGGCCGCAATTACCGCGAAAGCACGGTGCAGGACCTGCACGATGCGGCGCGGATCGTCGACGTGCTCGACAACCTGCATTTCCTGCAGCGCCCCATGGTGGCGCGCGACATTCCCAATGCGCTGGAGATGGACCTCAACACGCTCTACGCCTGCTGCTCTGGCACGACGAAACACGTGGGCACCTCCTTTTCCGACCCCTCGCATGTGAGCACTGCGTTCGAGCTGCTGCACCTGATCGCGGGCGGAGAAGAGGCGTGGCGCGCCCGGCCCTTCGTCTCGAACTCCAACTGTTTCGTGGTGCCGCCGATGCGCTTTGCCACCGAAAGCTGCCAGACGATGGAGGCCTGCATCCGCGGCGGTATGCCCGTGCTCCTGCTCAGCGCGGGCATGGCCGGGGCGACCGCGCCCTCGACCATCGCCGGGGCCATCGTGCAGTCGGTGGCGGAATGCCTTGCCGGTGTGGTCTACGTCAACGCGCTGGCGCCGGGGCATCCGGCGATCTTCGGGACATGGCCCTTCGGGCTCGACCTCAGGACCGGGGCGATGAGCGTGGGTTCTGGCGAACAGGCCTTGCTGACCGCAGGCTGCGGGCAGATGGCCCGGTTCTACGGCCTGCCCGGCGGATCGGCGGGCGGCGCCTCGGATTCGAAGCTGCCGGACATGCAGGCCGGGTGGGAACAGATGTGTTCCAACGTGATGGCCGGGCTGGCGGGCGTGAACATGATCTACGAGGCCGCGGGCATGCACGCCTCCCTTCTGGGGTTCTGCCACGAGAGCCTGATCCTTGGCGACGACCTGATCGGTCAGGCGCTGCGCTGCGTGCGCGGGATCGAGGTGGACGATGACACGCTCGCGCTGGATCAGATGCGCGAGGTCTGCCTTGAAGGTCCGGGCCACTATCTCGGCACCGACCAGACGCTGGGCCGGATGCAGAAGGACCACGTCTACCCGACGCTCGGCAACCGCATGTCGCCGAAGGAATGGGAGGAGCGCGAGAAGCCCTGCCTGCAGGAGGCCGCGACGCGCCGGAAGGAGATGATCCTGTCCGTGCCCTCTGCCGCCCGGTTCCACGCCGATCTGGACCGCGCCATCCGGGCCCGCTTCCCGATCCACCTGCCCGCGTATTGACCCCGCCACCCCGGCACGTAGACCGGGGCACAGCCAAGCGGGAGTCGCCTCATGCCCTATCTCATCCTCATCCTCGCGGTGGTGGCCGAAACCATCGGTACCACCGCGCTGCAGGCCAGCCAGCAGTTCACCCGGCCCCTGCCCTCTGTCGTGGTGGCGGTGTCCTACGCTGCGGCGTTCTACCTGCTGAGCATGGTGCTGAAGGTCATGCCGGTGGGTGTCACCTACGCGATCTGGTCGGGACTGGGCATCGTGCTGATCGCCGTCATCGGTCGGGTGGTCTTCGGCCAGAAGCTCGACCTTGCGGCGGTGCTGGGCATGGGCATGATCCTGGCCGGGATCGTGGTGATCCACCTGTTTTCCCGCGCGACACCGCACTGAACGGCAAGGCCGAGCTGCGCAAACGAAAACGCCCCGGACCATGTGGTCCGGGGCGCAACATCGACAGATCAGGCTGCGATCAGAAGCGGAAGTTGCCGCGCAGCGAGATCGAGTCCTGCTGCAGGTCGGTTTCCGTGGAGCCGAGGTTCTCGAAGTCCTCGTTCAGGTATTCCGCACCGACGCTGAAGCGATCGGTCACCTTGTATTCCATGCCGAGACCGTAAACCGGGGAGGTCGCCTCGCCGATGCTGGTGTTCACCTTGGAGACACCGGCGGTGCCGTAAACCAGCGCCGGGCCGAGGTCGTAGCCCATGCGTGCCTTGGCGCGGGACACGTTGTCCACGTCGAAGCCGTTGACGCTCAGGTCGTCGTTGCCCTGGAACTCGGCTTCACCACCCAGAACGATACCGTTACCGAACTGGTAGTCGTAGCCGCCGTGCAGGCCGTAGATCAGGCCGGTCTCTTCGGAACCGCCCGAGGACGCCTGTGCGCCGCCGAGGCTCAGACCGGCATAGCCACCCGTCCAGGTGCCGACCGGTGCAACCGGAACGACTTCAACCGGGGTGACCGGGGTCGGCTCGACCGGCGTCACGTCAAGGCTGCCTGCGGAAGCTGCGGTGCCAAGTGCTGCAATGGCGACGGTCATGGTCAGGATATGCTTTTTCATTTCCTTCGTCCTTTCTTTTGTTTTTCACGCCTCGTTCCGGGTCTCTGTCCGGTCTGCTCGGGCGCTCGACAGCCATGTGGCCATCCGTAGTACCCTTTCAACGGTTGAACCCCGCGTTTCCGTTCCCGATTTCGTGTGTAATTTCCAAGGACTGGCATTTTTTGGCCAATCGGTGCCGATGACGTGGATGCACCCGGCCATTCCCCGCCTGTTCCGCGCGCGAAAACGTGAGGAACGATCCGTCACATCATTGCAACAGGGGGGTTTGCGACCGATTGGCACTGGTGTTTTGGCCCGACTGCCGCTACGCGGGCGGCAATCCGGACAAGAGGAAACAGACATGCAATTGCGCAACGTCGCGATCATCGCGCACGTCGACCACGGCAAGACGACCCTCGTCGACGAACTGCTGAAGCAATCCGGCGCTTTCCGCGCCAACCAGGCCGTGGCCGAACGGGCCATGGATTCGAACGACCTCGAACGCGAGCGAGGGATCACCATCCTTGCCAAGGCGACTTCGGTCGAGTGGAAGGGCACGCGGATCAACATCGTGGACACCCCCGGCCACGCCGACTTCGGCGCCGAGGTGGAACGCATCCTGTCGATGGTCGACGGCGTGGTGCTGCTGGTGGACGCCGCCGAAGGCCCCATGCCGCAGACCAAGTTCGTGACGTCCAAGGCGCTGGCGCTTGGCCTGCGCCCGATCGTGGTGCTGAACAAGGTCGACAAGCCCGACGCGGAGCCGGACCGCGCGCTGGACGAAGTCTTCGACCTGTTCTCGGCCCTCGACGCCGACGAGGACCAGCTCGACTTCCCGCATCTCTATGCCTCCGGCCGCAATGGCTGGTGCGACACGGAGCTGGACGGCCCGCGCAAGAACCTCGACGCGCTGTTCCGCCTGATCGTCGACCACGTGCCCGAGCCGAAGCAGGTCAAGCACGTGGACGAAGACTTCCGCATGCTCGCCGTCACCCTGGGCGCCGACCCCTTTGTCGGCCGCCTGCTGACGGGCCGCATCGAATCCGGCCACGTGAAGGTGGGTCAGACGATCCAGTCGATCAGCCGTATCGGCCAGAAGATCGAGCAGTTCCGCGTCACCAAGATCCAGGCCTTCCGCGGCCTGCAGATGCAGGACATCGACGAGGCCTTTGCCGGCGACATCGTGTCCATCGCGGGCATGACCAAGACCACCGTGGCCGACACGCTCTGCGCGCTGGCGGTGGATGAGCCGCTCGAGGCCCAGCCCATCGACCCGCCGACCATCACCGTGACCTTCGGGATCAACGACAGCCCGCTGGCTGGCCGCGACGGCAAGAAGGTGCAGTCCCGCGTGATCCGCGACCGCCTTTATAAAGAGGCCGAGACCAACGTCGCCATCCGCCTCAAGGACACCCCCGGCGGCGAGGCCTTTGAAGTGTCGGGCCGTGGCGAACTGCAGATGGGCGTCCTGATCGAGAACATGCGTCGCGAAGGCTTCGAGCTGTCGATCTCGCGCCCGCAGGTGATCATGAAGGAAGTCGACGGCCAGATGATGGAACCCGTCGAAGAGGCGACCATCGACGTGGACGACGAGTACTCCGGCGCGGTGATCGAGAAGATCACCGGCGTCCGCAAGGGCGAGCTGGTCGAGATGCGTCCCGCCGGTGCGGGCAAGACCCGGATCATCGCGCATGTCCCGTCGCGCGGCCTGATCGGCTATCACGGCGAGTTCCTGACCGACACCCGCGGCACCGGCGTTCTGAACCGCGTGTTCCACGGCTGGACCCCGCACAAGGGTGCCATCCCGGGCCGCCGCCAGGGCGTGCTGATCTCCATGGAAAGCGGCGAGGCGGTGGCCTACGCGCTGTGGAACCTCGAGGATCGCGGCAAGATGATGATCGGCGCGCAGGCCCCGGTCTACACCGGCATGATCATCGGCGAGCATTCCCGGGACAACGACCTGGAAGTGAACCCGCTGAAAGGCAAGAAGCTGACCAACGTCCGGGCCTCCGGCACCGACGAGGCCGTGCGCCTGACCACCCCGATGTCGCTGTCGCTGGAAGAGGCCATCGCCTACATCAACGACGACGAACTGGTTGAGGTCACGCCGAACGCCGTGCGCCTGCGCAAGCGGTTCCTCGACCCGCATGAGCGCAAGCGCGCGTCGCGCTCTGCCTGACCGGGTTTCGCCCTCTCGCGAGGGCGACCCGCCGGGGGGTGCCCCCCCGGACCCCCGCAGGTATTTTTTCCAAGATGAAGGAAGGGGCCGGGTCGGACCGGCCTCTTTCGTTTGTGGTGCGAAGGTTTGGGGTCAGTCTGCGGCGGCGGGTTCGAGTTCTTCGCAGCCGCGGGTCTGAACGCATGTGCTGCTGGGCAGAGGTTCGGCGCGGCGCAGGACGCGCTTCGTGCAGTTCACTTCCCGGAGCAGCACGTAGGCCGGCGCGACGAGGGTCTTTTCCTCGATATAGATCGCCGGGTAGTGGGTCATGGTGATCTGACCCTTGTCGTTCTCGTCGTGCACGAGGCGTGCCTTGCGGACGAGACGCCGGGAATAATCGTATTTCGCCTCGACGCTGACTTTCTTGTAGCAGCGCGGAGCGGGCACCCCGTCTGTGTCCACCGCAGAAGCGGCGGAATTGGCAAGAGACGCCAATACCAATGTCCACGCCAAGACGCGTCCCATGTTGCCCCCTGTTTCAGCCCTGCGCCGGAGTCTTCAATATTTCCGGCGCATTGGCAAGTTTTCCACAGGCTGTGTCCAGAGAATTTCCGGGGCAGAAACACAAAGACCACGGCAAGCAAAAAGGGCGCGGGTTGGCAGCTCCCCACGCCCTTCGATTTATTTCACCTCAGGAGAGGATTATCTGCAGGCGGTTTTCACGGCCACGTAATGACCGGGCGCTGCCAGCGTCTTGTTCTCCTTGTAGACCGCCGGGTAGTGCATCTGCACCATCTGACCGTTGGCTGCGTGCTCCCACTCGGTGTGAGCTGCCATGATCAGGGTCTTGGAGGTGTTGTACTTGGCGGGGACCCAAACTTTGTCGTAGCACGCCACGACCTGACCTTCCCAAGCGAAGGCCGGAGCTGCGAGAGCTGCGAGAACAGCGGCGCCAGCAAGAACTTTTTTCATGATCTTTCTCCCAAGAAAAAATTGTAGGTGAGAGAACCTTAGCCAAAGAAATTCAGGTGGCGCGACAGGAATTCCGTACTTGCCGACGCAAAATCGCCCTAGACCCCCGGATTCCCCCGGAAATTCGGGAATCTGTGGCCAGAGTGCCATATTTTTGCAACGGTTCCGCGGTGTTGGCGGCCCCAATTCGCTTTCAGAAGCGGAAACATTTCCAGATTCAGAAAACGTTGTTGTGGATAACTGCACGATATTCACAGTTTCCCTCGAATCAGCCACTTCTCAAAGACAGGCGAAAGGCCGGAATCCGCCGATGGCAAAGCATTGCTCACGCTGCGGTGAAGTTCGGGCGGGAAGGCGCCGAATTGGGTTCAACTCCTGTGGATAACCCTGTGACCGAGTTCGATTTCACCCGTTGTCACCACCCGGGCGCACCAGCCGCCGTGACCCCTCATCGCGGTGTAGCCGCCCTGCCCCAGAACCGTCTCCATCCGTGAACACGGAGCGCAGGGGGCTGTGATCTCCAGCATCACCTCCCCGATCTGAAGGCCGAACTCCCGCGCGGCGGTCAGGTTGAGGCCGGAAACCACGATATTGCGGCGAAGCATCTCTGCCGTGACCGTCCGCCCGCAGAGCGCCGCGATGACGGGGATGTGTTCCGCCTGGATCAGGGTGACGGCACGCTTGCCGCTGCGCCCGTGATCACCCTCCAGCCCGCTTTCCGTCACCGTGCAGCGGGTGACCGCCTGCGGGGGTGCCAGCCGCGCGGGCCGGAGGCCGATCCAGTCGACCCGCCCCGGCCCGGCAAAGCTGCGGCGCAGCTCTGCTAACGGGATCACTCGGTGATCTCGACCACCATCAGGTCGCGTTCGGAGGCTCCGCGGGCGTGATCAAGCGCCGCCTGATAGGCATCCGAGTTGTAGCACTCCACCGCCGCTTCGACGCTGGGAAAGCGGGCAACCACGTTCCGCGGCCGGTCACGGCCTTCAAGCTGCACGTAACGGCCGCCGCGCGCGATGAATTCTCCGCCGTGGGCGGCGATGGCGGGCCCCGCCAGTTCGGCGTATTTTCCGTAGGCCTCGGCGTCGGTGACCGACACATGCGCGATCCAGAGTGCTGGCATCTCATTTCCTCCAAAAGAATTGGCCCCGGCGCGTGTCCGGGGCCCCATGGTTTGAAGCGGTGAAGGGCGCCGGGGTCAAGCCCGGCCGCGCGTCATCCGGCGATCACGGCCCGCGCCGCGGCAATCGCGGCATCGGCGTTCTCGACCGAAGCGCCGCCGCCCTGGGCCATGTCGGGACGGCCACCGCCGCCCTTGCCGCCCAGTTCCGGCACTGCGGCTTTGACGAGGTCGACCGCGGACAGCGTGCCCTTCAGGTCATCCGTCACACCTGCGGCCACGGCCGCCTTGCCACCGGCATCGGCGATCAGCAGCACCGCACCGGAGCCGAGCCGGGTCTTGTGCTCGTCGATCAGTGGCGGCAGGTCCTTGCCCGTCACGCCGGTCAGCACCTGCGCCAGGAACTTCACGCCGCCGATCTCCTCGGCCTCGGGACCTGCGCCCTGCCCGCCACCGGCCATCGCCAGTTCACGGCGCAGGCTCGCCACCTCGTTCTCCAGCTTGCGGCGTTCGTCCATCAGCGCGCGGACACGGGCAGGAACCTCGGAGGCCGGCGCCTTGAGCTCTGCCGCGACGGCGGCCAGCGTCTGGCCCTGCTGGGCAAGGTGGTCGAGCGCAAGCTGCCCGGTCAGCGCCTCGATCCGGCGCACGCCGGCAGAGGACGCGCTGTCGCCAAGGCAGACAAACGCCCCGATGTCGCCGGTCTGGCGGACGTGCGTGCCGCCGCAAAGCTCCAGCGAATAGGTCGCGCCGTCCGAGCCCTTGCCCGAGCCGGGCTTCGAACCCATCGACACCACGCGGACCTCGTCGCCGTACTTCTCGCCGAACAGGGCCTGCGCCCCGATGGCGCGCGCGTCGTCCGGCGTCATGATGCGCGTCGACACCGGCGCGTTCTGCCGGATGTAGGTGTTCACGTCCCGCTCCACGTCCTTGATTTCGGACGCGGAAAGCGCCTTGCCGTGGCTGAAGTCGAACCGCAGCCGGTCCGGCGCGTTGAGCGAGCCGCGCTGTGCCACGTGATCGCCAAGCGCCTCGCGCAGCGCCTCATGCAACAGGTGCGTGGCGGAGTGGTTCGCCCGGATCGCGGACCGGCGACCATGATCGACCTCCAGCGAGAGCGCGTCGCCCTTGGTGAACGTGCCCTTGTTCACCTGAACCAGATGCGCGAAGACCTTGCCCCCGCCCATTTTCTGTGTGTCCTCGACCGTCGCGATCTCGCGTTCGTTTTCCAGACGGCGCAGCCAGCCGGTGTCGCCGACCTGACCGCCGCTTTCGCCGTAGAACGGGGTCTGGTTCAGGACGATCCAGCCCTTCTCGCCCTCGGCCAGCGACTTGACCTGCGCGCCGTCCTTGACCAGCGCCAACACCTGGCCCTCCGCCTGCTCGGTGTCGTAGCCGAGGAAGTCTGTCGCCCCGGCGGTTTCCGCGATGTCGTACCAGACGGCGGTGTCCGCCGCGTCGCCCGAACCGGACCACGCCGCCCGTGCGCGTGCCTTCTGTTGCGCCATGGCGGCGTCGAAGCCCGCGGTGTCCACCGACCGGCCCTTTTCGCGCAGCGCATCCTGCGTCAGGTCGAGCGGGAAACCGAAGGTGTCATAGAGCTTGAAGGCCGTCTCGCCCGGCAGGGCCGCCTCTTCGCCAAGGCCTGCCAGTTCCTCGTCCAGCAGCTTCAGACCGCGGTCGAGCGTCTGCTTGAAGCGGGTCTCCTCGCTCAGCAATGTCTCCTCGATCATCGCCTGCGCGCGCGACAGTTCCGGATAGGCGGTGCCCATCTGGCGGACTAGCGCCGGGACCAGCCGGTGCATCAGCGGATCCTGCGCGCCCAGCAGATGGGCGTGGCGCATGGCGCGGCGCATGATCCGGCGCAGCACGTAACCGCGCCCGTCGTTCGACGGCATCACGCCGTCCGCAATCAGGAAGGAGGTCGAGCGCAGGTGGTCGGCGATCACCCGGTGGTGCATCTTGCCCGGCCCGTCCGGATCGACCGACGTGGCATGGGCCGACGCCTCGATCAGCGAGCGCATCAGGTCGGTGTCGTAGTTGTCGTGCTTGCCCTGCAGAAGCGCGCCGATCCGCTCCAGCCCCATGCCGGTGTCGATCGACTGCATGTCGAGCGCCTTCATGGAGCCGTCCTCGAACTGCTCGTTCTGCATGAAGACGACGTTCCAGATCTCGATGAAGCGGTCGCCGTCCTCTTCCGGCGATCCCGGCGGGCCGCCCCAGACCTCCGGGCCATGGTCGTAGAAGATTTCGGTGCACGGACCGCAGGGACCGGTCGGGCCCATCTGCCAGAAGTTGTCGGAGGTCGCGATCCGGATAATCCGGTCCTCCGGCACGCCCACCTTCTTCCAGATCTCGAAGGCCTCGTCGTCGGTGTGGTAGACGGTGGTGTAGATCCGATTCTTGTCGATCCCGAACTCGCGCGTCACCAGCTCGTAGGCGAAGGGGATCGCCTCCTTCTTGAAATAGTCGCCGAACGAGAAATTCCCGAGCATTTCAAAGAAGGTGTGGTGCCGCGCGGTGTACCCCACGTTGTCGAGATCGTTGTGCTTGCCGCCCGCCCGCACGCATTTCTGCGCGGTCGTCGCACGGTCGTAATCGCCCTTCTCGACGCCGGTGAAGCGGTTCTTGAACTGCACCATCCCCGAGTTGACGAACATCAGCGTCGGGTCGTTGCGCGGCACGAGCGGGCTCGACGGGACGATCTGGTGCCCCTGCTTCTCGAAGTAGTTCAGAAATGTGGAACGGATGTCGTTCAGGCTTGCCATGTCTCGGGGCCTCTTTGCGGGCTATCAGGTCTGGTGGCCTGATGTATCTGCCGTGCGGGCATCTGTCCATGGCAACAAAGGGTTCGGCCGGGCCTTTGACGCGGACGGCCACTTCACCATGCCGTCATGGTCCCGGCCCCACGGGTATACAGGGCTGTGATGGGTGGCCCTACGGCCCTCCCACATTCGGGTCAGCAAAAAGCATTTTCAAAGAAAAGGGCGCCCCGCAGGACGCCCCATTGTCTTTCGGAGAAGGACCGATCCCCTTGGCGAGGCCGGACTATTCGTCGTCGTCGACCATGTCCGGCTCTTCTTCCGGCATGTGGAAGTCCAGCCCGTGCGCGGCACGGATCTTGTCCTCGATCTCAAGCGCGACGCGGGTGTTTTCACGCAGGTAGGTCTTGGCGTTCTCACGCCCCTGCCCGATCCGCTCGTCCCCGTAGGAGAACCACGCCCCGGACTTGTCCACGACACCGGCCTTCACGCCGAGGTCCAGAAGCTCGCCCATCTTGGAGATACCTTCGCCGTACATGATGTCGAATTCGACCTGCTTGAACGGCGGCGCGACCTTGTTCTTCACCACCTTCACGCGGGTCTGGTTGCCGACGACCTCGTCGCGGTCCTTGATCGCGCCGATGCGGCGGATGTCGAGACGGACGGAAGAGTAGAACTTCAGCGCGTTGCCGCCCGTCGTCGTCTCAGGCGAGCCGAACATGACGCCGATCTTCATGCGGATCTGGTTGATGAAGATCACCATGCAGTTCGACCGGCTGATCGACGCGGTCAGCTTGCGCATCGCCTGGCTCATCAGGCGGGCGTGCACGCCGACGGAGCTGTCGCCCATGTCGCCCTCGAGCTCGGACTTCGGCGTCAGCGCCGCGACCGAGTCGACGACCACGAGGCTCACCGCACCCGACCGCACCAGCGTATCGGTGATCTCGAGCGCCTGTTCGCCGGTGTCGGGCTGCGAAATCAGCAGCTCGTCCAGATCGACCCCAAGCTTTCGCGCGTACTGCGGATCGAGCGCGTGTTCCGCGTCGACAAAGGCGCAGACCCCGCCCTTCTTCTGTTCTTCCGCCACCACGTGCAGCGTCAGGGTTGTCTTGCCCGAGGACTCCGGGCCGTAGATCTCGATGATCCGGCCTTTGGGCAGACCGCCGATCCCGAGCGCGATGTCGAGACCAAGCGACCCGGTCGAGGTCGACTCGATGTCCTTGATCGCGTTCTCGCCACCCAGCTTCATGATCGAGCCCTTCCCGAACTGTCGTTCGATCTGGGCCAGGGCGCTGTCCAGCGCCTTCTGCTTGTCCGCGTTCCGCTTGCTGTCCATACTGAGAAGATCTGCCGTTGCCATTCTTTGGCTCCTTATTCCACACGCACCGGGGCGCGACAATCGCTGCTTTCGTTCGCCTCTTGTTCTCGTCAAGATGAGCACAAAAGTAGAACATTACAAGTCAATTCTTTCCTTCCGCAGCTTGCGCCCACAGGGTTAAAAGAAGGTTGAGCAAATCGAGAGACTTAGAGAATGTTGGTGTTCTGGAAGCAGCGTCTGGTGATGCTGGCGGTGCCGAAGACCGGGACCTCGGCCTATGCGAAGGCGCTTGGCCCCTTGGCGTCGATGGTCGTGTCCGACCCGCCGGAGCTGAAACACGCGCCGGTCTACCGCTACAACCGCTTCTTCCGCCCGATGTTCGAGAAGGTCGGCGGCGAGGACATGGAGCTTCTGGCCGTCATCCGAGAACCCGTGTCGTGGCTTGGTTCCTGGTATCGCTACCGGCAGCGCGCGTTTCTGGAGGGCAAGCCGACCTCGACCCGCGACATGAGCTTTGACGACTTCTGCCAGGCTTACGCACAGGGTGACCGCCCGCCTTTCGCCAATGTCGGCAGCCAGGCCAAGTTCGTGGAGCCGCGCCCCAACGGCGTTTCCGTCACGCATCTCTTCAAGTACGAGAATCAGGCCGGGCTGATCGGCTTCCTTGAGGATCGGCTGGGCATCACGCTGGACCTGCCGCGTGAAAACGTGTCGCCCCGGCGCGACACCGACCTTTCCGCCGCGACGGAAGAGAAGCTGCGCCGCAAGTGCGCCGAAGATTTCGAGATCTGGGAACGCGCCACCTGAACGAGGGGTTCTGATCGTCAAATCAAGGTCATGGCGGCGTCAGTTCAACTGCTGGTGCACCGTCTCGGTCAGTTCGGAAAGCGAGAAGGGTTTGGGCAGGAAGACGGAGTTCGGGATCGCCTCCGACCCTTCGCCAAAGGCATCCTCCGCATAACCCGAGACAAAGACGACGCGCGTGTCGGGGCGGCTTTCGCGGGCCTTGCGCACCCATGTCGGCCCGTCCATGCCCGGCATCACGACGTCGGTGACAAAGACATCGACGGCCAGCTTCTCGTCGTCGAGCGTCTTCAGCGCGTCTTCGGCCGTCTCCGCCTCGATCACCGTGTAGCCGCGCAGCCGCAGGGCGCGGGCGGCGAAGGCGCGCACCGGCGCCTCGTCCTCGACCAGCAGCACCACGCCCGATCCCTTCTGCGGCAGGCGGGCCTCTTCCTTGATCGCCACCGGCGCGGCCTTCGCGGCGACGACCTCGTGGGCGGGCAGCATCAGGGTAAAGCAGGTGCCCTGCCCGACCACGCTGTCGACGAAGATGAAACCGCCGGTCTGCTTGACGATGCCGTAAACCGTGGAGAGGCCCAGCCCCGTGCCCTCGCCCGTGCGCTTCGTGGTAAAGAACGGCTCGAACACCTTCTGCAGCTTGTCGGCGGGGATGCCCATGCCCTCGTCGATCACCCGGACAGAGACGTAGGTCCCCGGCGCCACCACCGCGCGGTCGCGCTTCAACGGTTCGCGCAGGATGCGGCGCTCCGTCTCCACGAGGATCTCGCCGCCTTCGGGCATGGCGTCGCGGGCGTTCACCACGAGGTTCATCATCACCTGTTCCAGCTGCCGCCGGTCGCCGCGGACGGGCGGCAGCGCCGGGTCGTGGCGCAGGGTCAGGCGCACCTTCTCGCCCACCAGCCGGTTCAGCAGGTGGGCCAGGTCGGACAGCGTGTCGCGCAGGTCCAGCACCTCCGGCTGCATGGTCTGCTTGCGCGAGAAGGCCAGAAGCTGCCCCACCAGCGCCGCCGCGCGGTTGGCGTTCTGGTTGATCTGCACGAGGTCGCCATAGTCCGGATCGCCTTGATCATGGCGCAGCAACAACAGGTCGCAATGCCCTGAAATCGCAGTCAGAAGGTTGTTGAAGTCATGCGCGACGCCGCCGGCAAGCTGACCGATGGCCTGCATCTTCTGGCTCTGGACGAACTGCGCCTCGAGGGTCTTTAGCTCGGTCGCGTCGTTCAGCACGGCGACCAGCCGCTTCTCCCCGTCCTCGATCACCCGGTTCAGCGTCACCTGGACAAAGACCTCGCGGTCGGCGCGCGTCAGGCGCAGGAACTCCGAGCGGTGCAGGCCGCGTCCATCCGCCGCTTCCTGCAGCCAGTCCTTGATCGCGCGGCCCAGCCCTTCCATGTGCTCGGCCAGCTGGCCCGGCGCCGTGGTGCTGCCGAGGTCGAGCATGCGCCGCGCCTCCGGGTTGGCACGCAGGATGGCGCCGTCGGGCGACACCTTCAGCAGCGGCACGGGCAGCCCGTCGAAGGTGCCGACGCTGTCCTCCGGATCCGTTTCCGTCGCGATGGGCGAGAGCACCAGTTCCACCCGCCCGGCGCCGATGTCGCTCGACTGCACCAGCACCCGTTGCTCGCCATCCGTGTTGCTGAGGTGATGCACGCCGCCCGGGCGCAGCGGCAGGTCGACGAAGACATCCTCCAGCCGTTTCGCCCGCCCGCCGACAAGGCTGCGCGCCGCGGCGTTCATGTAGAGGATGGCGCCGTTCCGGCCCAGCGACATCAGCGGCAGGTCGCTGCGCACGGTCCCGGCGCTGCGCTGCGCCTCCGACTCCAGCCGCCAGAGCACAGCGTCGTCGGAGAAGCGTCTGACATATATGCGAAAACCCTCGGAATGGCTGGTGACGTCCTCGATCGCGTAGCCGGTCGTCAGGCTTTTTTGCCAGAGCCGGTAGAGGATGCCCTCGCTGCTGGCAAAGACGTCGCGCAGGAGCTGCGCCAGCGCCTCTCCCTTTGCCGGTTGAAACCGGCTGCGGGCGGCGGCGTTGGCGTGGTAGAGGCGCCCGCTGTCGTCGCAGATGAAACAGAAGCCCGGCTCCGTCTCGGTGAACTCGGCAAGACGACGCAGCGTGCGGCGGTTGCGGCCCGACTGGTAGATGTCGACGGCCAGCCAGATCAGCGCCACGCAGGACAGTGCGCCGGTCACGGCAAGGGCGGCCACCTGCACCTCATGCGCGCTGGCCCATTGCGAGACCCACAGCGCACAGGCCGCGATGACGATAAGGATCACCGACCCGACAATCGGGGTGAGGCTGTGCAAATTGTCGCCACGGCGCGCGATGATGTCCTCCACAACTGGCTTTCGCCTCGAATCGCCTCCATCCATTCGACTGCCGAGAGGTTAACGGCATGTTAACCGTGATAGCGCACGACGCAACTTACAGCCCTGGGTTGTGGCTTCGTGCGGCACGGTCGGATGCGGTCAGGCGCGGCCCGAGTTCAGGCAGCAGACGAAGAACCCGTCGCCGCCGTCCGAGGGCAGGAACTGCCGCGACGGCCCGCGCCGCCAGTCCGGTCTCTCTGCGAGGAACCGCGCGATCTGCGTCTCGTTCTCGGCGGCCAGTACCGAACAGGTAGCATAGGCGAGGCAGCCGCCCGGCGCGACGCGGTCGGCGCAGGTCGCAAGGATACCCTGCTGGATGCCCTGCAGGTCCGTCAGGCGGTCTTCGGTCAGGCGCCACTTGCCTTCGGGCGCACGGCGCCACGCGCCGCTTCCCGAACAGGGCACATCCGCCATCACCAGGTCGAAGACCCCTTCCGGCCGACGGGTCACGGTGACCTCCGCCCCGGCCCGCTCTGCGCGTTGCGGCAGGTCGGACATCCGGCCCGGATCGGCGTCGTGGGCGTAGATGCGCGCCCCCGGCAGCCGCGCCGCCAGCGCCAGCGTCTTGCCCCCGCCTCCGGCGCAATAGTCGAGCACGCGGCCCGCGCCCTCTGCCGGGATCAGATCGACCACAGCCTGGCTGGCGGCGTCCTGAAGCTCGACCCAGCCGTCGGTGAAGGCCCCGGTCCGCACCAGCCCCCGCGCGCCGGACAGGACCTCAAGGGCAGTGGGCGACAGGGGATGCGGCGCAGTCTCCACCCCTTCGGCGGCAAGGCGGTCACGCGCCGCCGCCAGATCGCTTTTCAGGGTGTTGACGCGCAGGAAGACCGGCGCCCGGTCCCGAAGGGCCAGCGCGGTCGGACCGGCGGCCTCGCCCAGGTCCGCAAGAAACCTGTCCGCCAGCCAGTCCGGCAGGTCCCAGGCGTCGGCGGCTACGGGCGTATGACCGGCGGCGCGCTCCGCTTCCGTCAGCGGTGCGGGCGCATGGCCCTTGCCGTCGAACAGCGTATCGGGATCGGTGCCGCGCAGACGCAGGAGGCCGAGCATCCGGGCGCGCCCGCTCTCTCCGCCGCCCATCGCCGCGGTCGACCGCCACATCCGCAGCACGTCGAAGACATGATCGCGCACAGCGGCACGGTCCTTCGACCCGGCAAAGCGCGAGGTCCGACCCCATGTGGTCAGCGCCTTCTCGGCGGCCTCGCCTTGCGCGATCCGGTCGATCAGCTCGGCGGCGGCCTGGATGCGGGCCGCCGGCGTCACAGCGCTACCCGCGCGAAGCCGTCCCCGTCCCGCGCAAGGCGGGCAAACTTCTGCGGTCCCAGCATGTGGCAGCCGGACCAGACCAGACCTTCGGCCGCGACGCGGGACAACGCGGCCAGACGCGTCTCGGCCGCCTGCACCGGGTCAACGTCATAGGTCGGCGAAAGGTCCGGGTCGGGCAGTTGCAGCGCCTCGGCGTGCACGATGTCCGCCACGATCGCCAGCGCGCCGATCCGCAGGCCGCTGTGGCCCGGCGTGTGCCCGGGCAGGTGCCAGAGCCGAATGCCGTGGCCCAGGTCGGCACCGTCCTCCAGCAGCAGGAGCCGCCCCGCCTCTGCCACCATGCGGCCGCCGGGCGCGTCCTTGCCGCGCCAGTGGTCCGCCTCCGCGCGGTGCATCAGCACTTCGGCCTGCGGGAACACAAGGCCACCGTCGCCGAACGCGCCGCCCACATGGTCGCCGTGCAAATGGGTGAAGATGATGCGGTCCACGTCGCCCGGCGCGATCCCGAGGTCAGCCATGAGGCGCACCATGTGGCCCGCGCCCTCGCCCACCAACGAGCCGCACCCCGTGTCCACGAGGTCGATCCCGCCCGCGTGCCGCAGCACGTAGGCGTTGAAGGCGGTGGTGATGTCCTCCATCCCCCGGGCCGCCAGTCGCGCGGCGCGGGTGTCGGCGTCGAGCGCAGGAAAGACCTCCGGCGGCAGCACGGTGCTGCCGTCGGTCAGGCACAGGACCTCCACCTCGCCGGAGACGAAGCGGTCCACCCCGGGCGTTCCCGCGCCGTCCATCAGCCGATCCGGTAGTTGGGCGACTCGCGGGTGATCTGCACGTCGTGGACGTGGCTTTCCTTCAGACCCGCGCCGGTGATCTTCACGAAGGTGCAGTTGCGCCGCATGTCCTCGACCGTCGCGTTGCCGGTATAACCCATCGCCGCGCGCAGACCGCCCACAAGCTGGTGGATGACCACGCCCGCCGGGCCCTTGTAGGGCACCTGCCCCTCGATCCCCTCGGGCACCAGCTTGTCGCTTGCGGCATCCTTCTGGAAATACCGGTCCGCCGAACCGCGCGCCATGGCGCCGAGCGACCCCATGCCGCGATAGGCCTTGAAGGACCGGCCCTGGTAGAGGATCACCTCGCCCGGGCTTTCGTCCGTGCCCGCGATCATCGAGCCGACCATGGCGCAGGAAGCGCCCGCCGCGATGGCCTTGGCGAAGTCGCCGGAGAACTTGATGCCGCCATCGGCGATCACCGGCACGTCGCCCGCCGCCTGCGCGCAGTCCATGATGGCGGTAAGCTGCGGCATGCCGACACCGGCCACCATCCGCGTCGTGCAGATGGAGCCCGGCCCGATCCCGACCTTGACCGCATCCGCGCCCGCGTCGATCAGCGCCTTCGTGGCGTCCGCCGTCGCCACGTTGCCCGCGATGACCTGCACCTCGTTCGACAGCCGCTTGGCCCGCGTCACCGCCTCCAGCACCCCGCGCGAATGGCCGTGCGCGGTGTCCACGACGATGATGTCGACGCCGGCATCGACCAGCGCCTCCGACCGTTCATAGCCCGAGTCGCCGACGCCCGTGGCCGCCGCGACCCGCAGCCGCCCCAGCTCGTCCTTGCAGGCGGTCGGGTTCAGCACGGCCTTCTCCGTGTCCTTCAGTGTCAGGAGGCCGGTCAGCTTGCCGTCCTTGTCGGTGACCAGGAGCTTCTCGATCCGGCGCGCGCGCATCAGGCTGATCGCCTCTTCGCGGTCGGCGGGTTCGGTCAGGATCGCCAGCCGGTCCGAGGTCATCATCGCCTTGACCGGCGTCTCGTCCTTCTGGGCAAAGCGCATGTCGCGGTTGGTCACGATCCCCACGACTCGGTGCTTCTCGTCCACCACCGGGAAGCCGGTGAAGCCGTAGCGTTCCGTCAGCGCCTTGGCGTCCGCCAGCGTCTGTTCGGGGGTCAGGGTGACGGGATTGTAGACGATGCCCGATTCGAAGCGCTTGACCCGCCGGACCTCGCGTGCCTGCTCGTCGACGGAGAGGTTCTTGTGGATGACCCCGATCCCCCCGGCCTGCGCCATGGTGATCGCCATCCGGCTTTCGGTCACCGTGTCCATGGCCGAGCTGAGCAGCGGAATGTTCATCTTGATCGACTTCGTCACCCGGGTGCGCGTGTCCGCGGTGGACGGAAGCACCACGGATGCGGCGGGAACAAGAAGAACGTCATCGAAGGTGAGCGCCTCGCGAATCTCCATTGGAAGTCTCCTTTGGGAGGGGATCGGTTGGCACGTCCCTATTGCATGGGCCGTCAGCGAGGGAAACCCCCAAACCGCCGCCACGTCATGCCGCCCGCGCAATGCCCCTTTGATGCGGGCCGCCGCACGGTACCTGCCGGACCGGAGCGGCCTGACGCGCGCAGGCCACCCGCGGGGCACCCCGCGCACACGCCACGCCACCGGACCGGCACCCGATGCCCATCCCCGAGGCACACCCTGCCCCGGGCAGGTCCTCGGCCCGATCCCGCTTGCCCGCCCCCTGCCGCCGTTGCAGGGTCGCGCGACGAAGGAGATCCCGCATGACACATGGTTACGAATCCGGCCGCCTGAACCTGCCCTTCACCGGCATCTGCACCTTTGCCCGCAGCCCCTACCAGCCGGACTGGAGCGCGCTCGACGCCGATGTGGCGGTGCTCGGCGCGCCCTTCGATGCAGGCACGCAGTGGCGCGCCGGTGCCCGCTTCGGCCCGCGCGGGGTGCGCGAGGCCTCGACCCTGTTCAGCTTCGGCCATGCGGGCGCCTACGACCACGAGGACGACATCACCTATCTCGAAGGGGTGCGGATCGTGGACATGGGCGACGCCGACATCGTCCACACCGACACGGAAACCAGCCACGCCAACATCCGCAAGGGGGTCGAGGCCGCGCTTAAGGCAGGCACCCTGCCCGTCACCATCGGCGGCGACCATTCGATCAACATCCCGTGCATCGAGGCTTACGAGGGCCACGCCCCCTTCCACGTCCTGCAGATCGACGCGCACCTCGATTTCGTCGATGTCCGACACGGCGTGACGCGCGGCCACGGCAACCCGATGCGCCGCGCCTCGGAGAAACCCTGGGTCAGCGGTCTGACGCAGTTGGGCATCCGCAACGTGTCCTCCACCGCGCGCGAGGGGTACGAGGATGCCCGCGCCCGGGGTTCGGACATCCTGTCGGTGCGGCAGGTGCGCAAGCTCGGGCCGGAGGCGACCGCCGCCCGCATCCCCGAGGGCGTGCCGGTCTACATCACCATCGACATCGACGCCTTCTGCCCGTCCATCGCGCCTGGAACAGGCACGCCCAGCCACGGCGGTTTCCTCTACTATGACGTGCTGGAAATCCTCCAGCAGGTGGCGCGCACCCACAAGGTCGTGGGCATCGACCTGGTGGAGGTCGCGCCGGACTACGATCCCACCGGCTCCACCTCGATCCTCGCGGCGCAGGTGCTGCTGAACCTCCTCGGCTTCATCTTCGCGAAGGGCTGAGCGGCACAGCGCCCGCACCGGGACAAATGCGCGCGCCCGTCACGGCGCGCGCCATGCCTGCAGCGGAAAGATCAGCCATCCTCCGCCGCGTCGCAGCGACCCGGCGGCAAAACCCCTTGCCGTCACGGCCCCGTCGCGGTTTGCTGACACCCGAGCAGCAGACATCCGGAGGCACGACAATGACCGCCCCACTCAAAGGCTATACGATCCTCGACCTGACGCATGTCCTGGCGGGGCCCTTCTGCACCGTGACGATGGCCGACATGGGCGCCACCGTCATCAAGGTGGAGCCGCCCGAGTCCGGCGATGACACCCGCACCTTCCCGCCCTTCAAGGACGGCAAGTCCGCCTATTTCGCCGCGATCAACCACGGCAAGAAGTCCATCGCGCTCAACCTCAAGGAAGACAACGACCGCGCGATCTTCGAAAAGCTCCTGCCGCGCGCCGACGTGATCGTCGAGAATTACCGCCCCGGCGTGATGGAACGGCTGGGCTATGGCTGGGAAACCCTGCACGCCGCCTATCCCCGGCTGGTCTACGGCGCGGTGTCGGGCTTCGGCCACACCGGCCCGGATGCCAAGCGCCCGGCCTACGACATGGTCGTTCAGGCGCGCGGCGGCGTCATGTCGATCACCGGCGAGAAGGACCGCGAGCCGGTGCGCGTCGGCGCCTCCATCGGCGATATCGTGGCGGGCATGTTCCTGACGCAGGGCATCCTCGCCGCGCTGCTGGACCGCGAACGCACCGGCAAGGGCCGCAAGATCGACGTGGCGATGCTCGACAGCCAGCTCGCGATCCTCGAACACGCCGTGGCGCTGACCACCGTCACCGGCAAGGCGCCCGGCCCCTCCGGCGCGCGTCATCCCTCGATCACCCCGTTCGAGACCTTCCACGCCTCGGACGGTCTGTTCGTCATCGCCGCCGGGAACGACCGGTTGTTCGAACGTCTCTGCATCGCGCTGAACCTGCCGATCTCCGACGACGAACGCTTTGCCACCAACCCCGCGCGCTGCCAGAACGCCCGCCTGCTCAAACGGCTGATCGAGGCGGTGACGCTCGAGAACACCCGCGCCCACTGGATCGCCAAGCTGACGGCGGCGGGCATCCCCACCGGCCCGATCCAGACCGTCGACCAGGTGCTGAAGGACCCGCAGATCCTCGCGCGCAACATGGTGGTCGATGTACTCGACAAGAACGGGCGGCAGGCGTTCAAGGCGGCGGGCAACCCGATCAAGATGACCGACGCGCCCGATCCGACCTCGCGCAGCCCGGCGCCGGACCTCGACGGAAACCGCGGCGAAATCCTGCGCTGGCTGGAGCAATCCTGACCCTGCCTGCCCCTCGCGTCCCTCGATCCGGGCTCGAAACCGTTGACTTATTCATACATTCGTAAATGATGTTACGAGAGCCAGCAGCGGCTCTGGACCGGCACGGGGGCAGCAGGACGCCCCCCGCCAAGGGAGGAAAACCAATGAGACTTATGGCAAGGGCGCTTTTCGCGCTGACCTTCGGCATCTTCGTTCTGGCGCAGCCCGCGATGGCAAACGAACGCTACGGCACCCAGAAGGTCGTCTACCACATCAACGAAGACGGCGGCGAGGACAGCAAGGGCTACATGGGCGCGATGCGCAACATTCAGAACCACATCAACGCGGTGGGCGCAGGGAACCTCGAGGTGGTCGTGGTGATGCACGGCAATGGCGTGGGCCTCGTGATGAACGCCAAGAAGGACGACCGTCTGCAGACCGCGATCGGCTCTCTCAAGAGCCAGAACGTCGCCTTCCACGTCTGCAACAACACCCTCGAAGGGCGCAACATCAACTACGGCGACGACCTTTACGACGTCTGGGAAGAGGACATCGTCCCCTCCGGCGTGGCCGAACTCTCGCGGCTCCAGGCGATGGGGTACACCTACATCAAGCCCTGACCCCTCGGCCGGTGACGGGAAACGGCGGGGCCTTCCGGGGCGCCGCCGTTCGCATTTCCGGCCCCTTCCGACGCAATCCCGCCGACCGATGCCGCGTTCCGGCCTTTCGCTCGCGCGCGCAGTCGCTATGTTCCGCCACGACGGACCCAGACTGTACGCGGAGCGACCATGGCCCAGGACCCCCTCGTGATCTTCACCCCTTCCGGCAAGCGCGGACGCTTCCCGGTGGGCACGCCCGTGCTGACGGCGGCACGGCAACTGGGGGTCGATCTCGATTCGGTCTGCGGCGGGCGCGGCATCTGCTCCAAGTGCCAGATCACACCCTCCTACGGCGACTTCTCGAAACATGGCGTGCATGTCGCGCAGGATGCGCTGTCCGAATGGAACAGCGTCGAGGAACGCTATGACCGCGTGCGCGGGCTGAAAACCGGCCGCCGCCTCGGCTGCCAGGCCACCGTGCAGTCCGACGTGGTGATCGACGTGCCGCCCGAAAGCCAGGTGCACCGGCAGGTCGTCCGCAAGGCCGCCGCAGACCGGGTGATCGAGATGGACCCGGCCACGCGCCTTTTCTACGTCGAGGTGGCAGAGCCCGACATGCACGACCCCACCGGCGACCAGCAGCGGCTGGCAAAGGCGCTCTCCGAACAGTGGGAGATCGCCGATCTGGAGGTCGACCCGAAGATCCTGCCGGTCCTGCAGAAGGTCCTGCGCAAGGGCGACTGGAAGGTGACGGTGGCGCTGCACCGCACCCATGCGGAGGCGCGCCCCCGGCTGATCGCGCTCTGGCCCGGCCTGCACGAGGCGGGGATCTTCGGACTGGCCATCGATCTCGGCTCCACCACCATCGCCGCGCACCTGACGAACCTCGATACCGGGGCGGTCGTCGCCTCCGCGGGCATCATGAACCCGCAGATCCGCTTCGGCGAGGACCTGATGTCGCGCGTCTCCTACGCGATGATGAACCCCGGCGGCGAACGCGAGATGACAGCCGCCGTGCGCGAGGCCATCGACACGCTGGCCACCGACATCGCGAAGGAGGCGGAGATCGACACCGGGTCGATCCTGGAAACCGTCTTCGTCTGCAACCCGGTGATGCACCACCTTCTGCTGGGCATCGACCCGGTGGAGCTGGGACAGGCGCCCTTCGCGCTGGCCACCTCCGACGCGCTGCACCTCTCGGCGGTGGAACTGGGCCTGACCGCCCTGCCCGCATCCGCGCGGATCTACATCCTGCCCTGCATCGCCGGGCACGTGGGCGCCGACGCCGCCGCCGTAGCGCTGGCCGAGCAGCCGGGCAAGTCCGAGGACCTCGCCCTGATCGTCGACGTGGGCACCAATGCCGAAATCCTGCTGGGCGACACCTCCCGCACGCTGGCCTGTTCCTCGCCCACCGGCCCCGCTTTCGAAGGGGCGCAGATCTCCTCCGGCCAGCGCGCGGCGCCCGGCGCGATCGAGGCGATCCGCATCGACCCCGAGACCAAGGAACCGCGCTTCCGAGTCATCGGCTGCGACCTCTGGTCCGACGAGGACGGCTTTGCCGAGGCCACCGCGCAGACCGGCATCACCGGCATCTGCGGCTCCGGCATCATCGAGGCGGTGGCCGAGATGCGCATGGCCGGGCTGCTGGACCCCTCCGGCCTCATCGGCTCTGCCGAGGCCACCGGCACCGGACGCTCCCTCCCCGCGGGCCGCACCCACGAATATCTGATCTACGACGGCACCGCCGAGGGCGGCCCGAAGATCACCGTGACCCAGGGCGACATCCGCGCGATCCAGCTTGCCAAGTCGGCGCTCTATGCGGGCGCACGGCTCCTGATGGACACGCGCGGCGTCGACCAGGTCGACCGCGTGGTGCTGGCCGGGGCCTTCGGTGCGCATATCTCGCCGAAACACGCCATGGTGCTGGGCATGATCCCGGACGTGCCGCTCGACAAGGTGACCTCTGCGGGCAACGCCGCCGGAACCGGCGCGCGCATCGCGCTCTGCTCGCTCAAGGCCCGTCGCGAGATCGAGACTACCGTGCGCCGCATCACCAAGGTGGAAACCGCCATCGAGCCGCGCTTCCAGGAACATTTCGTCGCCGCGAACGCGATCCCGCATGCCACCGACCCCTTCCCGGAACTGAAGAAGGTCGTGACCCTGCCGCAGGTCTCCTTCAACGTGGGCGGGGACGGATCGGGCGGCGGACGCCGTCGGCGGCGCAGTTGATCCACCGGCATGGGCGGGTGGCCTTTAAACGACCAGCCTGCCCTGCCGATCAGGCCACCCGGGCAGGCGGCAAACCCCCGCACCCGCCCGGCCCCCAGAAGGCCGCTGCGACAGCGTCAGCCGGCACCGATTTGGCTTGATCCCTTCGGGGAGTTGCGATAGCCAATCCGTCGCGGCGGGTATGATGTAATGGTAGCCTGTCAGCTTCCCAAGCTGAACGCGCGGGTTCGATTCCCGCTACCCGCTCCAGCCTCCTCCCAAGCACCGGACGTAACGGAAGTCACAGAAGCGTGACCGCGCGAAACCCTCGTCCCCCTTCCTCCGTGGCTTTGACATCGCGGCGCACTGGATGCCGCTGTCCCAAGGAGGAGGACCTTCATGAAACGCCTTTACACTTCCGCCGCCGCCACCGCGCTTGCCCTCGTGCTGGCCGGCCCGGCCCTCGCCGCCAGCCACGCCATGGAAAACCCGATGGTCGGCGGCGCCGCCATGTTCGCCGACAAGACCATCGTCGAGAACGCGGTCAACTCTGCCGATCACACCACGCTCGTTGCGGCGGTGCAGGCGGCGGGCCTTGTGGAGACGCTGAGCGGCGAAGGCCCCTTCACCGTCTTCGCCCCCACCAATGCCGCCTTCGACAAGCTGCCCGACGGCACCGTCGACACGCTGCTGATGCCCGAGAACAAGGACCAGCTCACCAAGGTGCTGACCTGCCACGTGGTCGGCGCGAACGCCATGTCCGACGCCATCGCCGGGATGATCGCCGATGACGGCGGCACCCACCCGGTCGCCACGCTGGGCGGCTGCACGCTGCAGGCGAAGATGGACGGCGACATGATCACCCTGACCGACGAACAGGGCAACGTCGCCACCGTGACCATCGCCGACGTGCAGCAGTCGAACGGCGTGATCCACGTCATCGACACCGTGATGCTGCCCGCCGCCGAGGAAAGCACCGATCAGGGCATGACGGAAACGGCCCCGGCCCAAACCGCGATGGCAGGCGACGGCATGGCCACGGACGCCTCCATGGCCGCCGAGGGCGATGTGCCGATGGTCGGCGGCGCCCCGATGTACCCGTCGAAGACCATCGTCGAGAACGCGGTGAACTCCGCCGATCACACCACGCTCGTCGCCGCGGTGAAGGCCGCCGACCTCGTGGACACGCTCAGCGGCGAAGGCCCCTTCACTGTCTTTGCGCCGACCAACGCCGCCTTCGAGAAGCTGCCCGACGGCACCGTCGAGACGCTCCTGGAACCTGCGAACAAGGACCAGCTCACCAAGATCCTGACCGCGCATGTGGTGGCGGGCAACTGGTCGGCCCAGTCGATCCGCGAGGCGGCACGTTCCCAGCGTGACGGGTTCTACCACTTCAACGCGGTGTCCGGCGACGCGCTCTCGGCCAAGGTGACGTCCTCCGGCAACATCTTCATCTTCGACGAGAACGGCGACGCCTACGAGATCACGCAGTCCGACGTGAACCAGTCGAACGGCGTGATCCACGTCATCGAAGGCGTTCTTCTGCCGCGGTAACCCCCTCCTCCACGGCAGAACGGCACGGCCCGCGTCCACCCCGGCGCGGGCCGTCTCACGTCAGACCACGGCCTTCAGTCGCGCCTTCAGCACGGCCATGTCCGAGCGCACATCGTCCCGCACTGCCCCCTCGCGCGGCGCGTCGACCAGCGTGGTCAGCAGCGCCTCCTCCGGGACGCCCTTCCGGTGCCAGACAAGGCCGCGCAGTACACTCTCTGCCGCATCCGGCAACCGTTCCGGCGCCTCTTCCCCCGCAAGTGCCCCCCAGACCGCCGTCCAGCACCGCGCCGTGCTCCACGGGTTGTATCCGCCCCCGCCCGAGACGATCAGGCGCGGCGAAAGCGCCCGCAAGGCCAGCGCCGTCGCCACATGCGCGCGGTTCGACAGCGCCAGCCGCGCCAGCGGGTCCTCCGCCAGCGCATCCGCCCCGCATTGCAGGAAGATCGCGTCGGGCCGGAAACCGGCCACGGCGGGCAGGATCACCTCCTCCAGCACCAGCGCGAACTCCGTATCGTTGAACCCGCGCCCCACCGGCAGGTTGAAGGCCGCGCCGCCCGCCCGGTCCCCCAGCGCGCCGGTGAAGGGCCAGCGCCGCGCCTCGTGGACAGAGATCGTGCGCACCCGCTCCGACCCGGCAAAGGCCGCCTCCACCCCGTCGCCGTGATGCGCGTCGATGTCGACATAGGCCACGCGCTCCAGCCCCATGGCCAGCAGCCTGCGGATGGTCAGCACCGGCTCGTTGAGAAAACAGAACCCCTCTGCCCGGTCCGGCATGGCGTGATGCTGCCCGCCGCCCGGGTTGTGGACGACACCACCCCCGGCCACCAGCTCCGCCGCCAGCAGCCCGCCGCCCACCGCCGTCGCGGGACGGCGGTACATCTCGGCAAAGACCGGGTTCGACAGCGTGCCCAGTCCGTGGCGGTCGCGCACCTCGCCCGACACCTGCTGCGCCGCCTCCGCCGCCATCAGCGCCGCGACGTAGCGGGGCGTGTGGAACCCGGTCAGCGCGGCGGGTTTCGCACGGGGCGAGGTCAGCATCCGCCCGGCCCCCAGCCACCCCAGCGCCGCCGCCAGATCGGTCACCGCAGGCACCCGCTGGATCGAAAGCGGATGCCGCGCGCCATAGACCGAGCCGCGGTAGATCCGCGAGGTGATGAAACGTGCCCCTGTCATGCGTCTGCTCTACCCCTCTGAGGCGCAAAGGAAAAGTCGGGCAGCCAATTGCCCCTCCCGGCCCCCGGGTGTATCCGGAAGACCATGCACCTTCCCAAGATAACGCTCCGAGTCGTCCTGCAAACCGCGATGATGCTGGCCATCGGAGCCATCGGCGGACTTCTGGCCTACTGGGTGCGCTGGCCGATGCCGTGGATGTTCGGCGCGCTTCTGGCCGCGGGCGTGACGGTGCGGCTGGTACAGCCCGTGTCGCTCTCCGACTACGACTTCCCGATGGACTTCCGCACCTTCTTCGTCGCGCTGATCGGCGTGATGATCGGCACGCAGGTGACGCCGGACCTGCTGTCGCTGGCCGGAGAGCTGCCGATCACCCTGTCGGCGCTGGTCCTCTTCGTCGTGGCGGCCCACGCGGGCAACATGGCCATCTTCCACCGCATCGGCGGCTACGACAAGTCGACGGCCTTCTTCTCCGGCACCCCGGGCGGTCTGATGGAGAGCATCTTCATGGGCGAGGCCGCGGGCGCCGACACGCGCATCCTGACGGTGCAGCAATTCCTGCGGATCATCCTCGTCATCACGCTTCTGCCAGTGGGGCTGTCGCTGTGGATCGGGCACCCGGTGGGCAGCGCCGCCGGGCTGACCATCGGCGGGGACAAGCCGCCGGTGACGCCCATGGCGCTGGTGATGATCGCGATCACGGCGGTGCTGGGCCTGTGGGTGGGACGGCGCATCCGCCTGCCCGCGGCACAGCTGACCGGGCCGCTCCTGCTGGCCGCCGCAGCCACCGTCACCGGCGTTCTGGACCTGCACCTGCCGTTCTGGCTGATCGCCACGGCACAGCTGGTGATCGGCGTCAGCCTCGGGATGCGGTTCAAGGGCGTGGACGCGGGCCTCCTGCGCCGCTCGCTCTGGCTGGCCGCGCTGTCCGTGTCCTACATGCTGCTGCTGGGCATGACCTTCGCCATCGTGCTGGAGCGGCTGACCGGCATCGCCTTCCTGCACCTCTTCATCTCTTTCGCGCCGGGCGGCGTGGCCGAGATGTCGGTGGTCGCGCTCTCGCTCGCCGCGAACCCGGCGCTGGTCAGCCTGCACCACGTCGTGCGCATCCTGATCACCGTGGTCGAAATGCCACTGGCCGCGAAGGTTATGGGGCTTCGCCCGCCGCGCTTCTAGGGCGCGACTCGTGATAACATCCGGTCGGGTGCTCCCGCCGTCCCGGACAGACAGGCCCCGCAAGGGCAAAAGGCCGCGTCAGCCCTCCGCCTTCTCCATCAGTTCCAGCCATTCCTCTTCGGACGCGGCCAGGGTCTGCTGGCGCTCCACCAGCGCCTCCGTCGCCTTCTTGAACTTCAGCGGCTCCTTGGTGAACAGGTCCGGCGCGGCGAGGAATTCCTCCAGCTTGGCGATCTCCGCACCCAGCCGGTCGATCACCCCGGGCAGTTCCTCCAGCCTGTGCTTCTCGGTGAAGCTCAGCGCCGGCTTCTCTGCCGGTTTCGACGGCTGCGCGGATTGCGCGGACTGCGACGTCTCTCCGCCGCCGCCCTTCTTCTTCGCCTTCTCGCGTCCGCCGCCTTCGGCCTCGCGCTTCTGCGTCTGGTAGTCCGACCAGCCGCCCGCATAGACCACGGCCCGGCCGCCGCCCTCCATCGCCACCGTCGTCGTCGCCACCCGGTCGAGGAAATCCCGGTCGTGCGAGATCAGGATCACCGTGCCGTCGTAGTCGTCGAGGATCTCCTGCAGCAGGTCCAGCGTCTCCACGTCGAGATCGTTGGTCGGTTCGTCCAGCACCAGAAGGTTCGATTCCCGCGCCATCAGCTTCGCCAGCAGCAGCCGCGCCTTCTCGCCCCCCGACAGCGACGCGACCTTGGCCCGCGCCTGCCGTTCGTCGAACAGGAACTCCTTGAGGTAGCCCACCACGTGCTTCGGCACGCCGCGCACCATCACCTGGTCAGACGAGCCCGAGACCCGCATGTCCTTGTCGGTGGTCAGCGAATCCCACAGCGACTTCTCCGGGTCGAGCTGCGAGCGTGTCTGGTCGAAGACCGCCGGAACAAGGTTCGTGCCCAGCGTCACCGTGCCCTCGTCCGGCGCAATCTCTCCCATCAGGATGCGGATCAGGGTGGTCTTGCCCACGCCGTTCGGCCCGACAAAGGCCACGCGGTCGCCGCGCTGCACCTTGAGGTCGAACCCCTTCACGATCGCCTTGTCGCCGAAGGCATGGCTGACACCCGCCGCCTCGATCACCTTCTTGCCGGACTTGGGGCCGGAGGCGAGGTCCATCGCCGCCGTCCCCTGCCGCCGGATCTGGCCCGAGCGTTCGGCGCGCATGTCCTGCAGGCGGCGCACCCGGCCCATGTTCCGCGTCCGCCGGGCGCTGATGCCCTCGACCGCCCACCGCGCCTCCGACTTGATCTTGCGGTCCAGCTTGTGGCGGGCGGTGTCCTCTTCTTCCCAGATCTTGTCGCGCCATGTCTCGAAGGCGGCAAAGCCCTGCTCCTGCCGCCGCACCGCGCCGCGGTCAATCCACAGCGTCGCGCGCGTCAGCTCGGTCAGGAACCGCCGGTCGTGCGAGATCAGCACAAACGCCCGGCGGGTCGCCTTCAGCTCGTCCTCCAGCCACTGGATCGCCTCGATGTCGAGGTGGTTGGTCGGTTCGTCCAGCAGCATCAGCTCCGGCTCTTCGGCCATCAGCTTGGCCAGCGCCGCGCGCCGCCGCTCCCCGCCCGAGGCGGTCGCCACCGGCCGGTCCGGATCGAACTTCAGCCCTTCGGAGGCGCGCTCGACGCGGTACATCTCCGACGCCTGCAGGGTGGAGGCCGCGAACTCGCCCAGCGTCTCGAAGCCCGAGAGGTCCGGGTCCTGCTCCATGTAGCCCACGGAGGTGCCGACCGGCACCACCCGTTCGCCCCGGTCGGGTTCGACCAGCCCGGCCATGACCTTCAGGAGCGTGGATTTGCCCGACCCGTTCCGCCCCACGAGGGCGACGCGGTCGCCCGGCTGGACGTTGAGGGACAGGGCGTCGAAGACCGGCTCACCACCGAAGGTGAGCGACACGTCTGAAAGCTGGAGAAGCGGTGCAACCATGGGCGCGAGCTATGCCCGCCCGCCCGCGCCGTCAAGCGCCCTCGCACGTCCCGGCCCGGTCGCGGCAACGGGACCCGCCCCGAAACGCCGTCCTCGCAACGCGCTGCCGACAGTCCCCAGGGTACGTCGCCGACCCGCCGGCCATGACGCGCCCCGTCCGCTGGCGGACACCGCATGTAGGGCGGGGCTCTGCGCCGCCCGACCTTCAGGCCATGGCGCGACACCATACTCCGCCCGACGCAGCACACCCCGCTACCCGGCCACGGCCCGCAGCAGGCGTTTGCGCGCGGCGGGGATAAGCGCGATCTCCACCCCGGTAAAGACGTGCAGCGTGTTCATCTGCCGGTCCACGACCGCGTGATCCGACACCCAGCCGCCCATCAGCAGGTAGGTGCGCAGCAGGGGCGGCATCCGCAGCAGCCCCTTGCGCGTATCGGGCTTGCGCCGCAGCCGCTGGGCAAACGGGTAGACGTCCCCCGCCTTCACCCGCGGCCGCCAGCGCGCGGGCGCCAGGTGCCGCGCCTTCAGCATGGCGAAGGCATCGGAATAGACACGCGCATCCGTCCCCGCGAAGGAGGCGCAGCCGAACAGCAACTCCACCCCCTGCCCGTCCACGTAGGCGGTCATCGCTCCCCAGGCCAGGCGCAGCACATCGGGGTCGTGCACCTCCGGATCGACGCAGAAGCGGCCCATCTCGACCATCGGCCCGTCGAAGGCCTCCAGCCGGGACAAGTCGTAATACTGTGCGGCATAGCTGCGCCCGATCTCCGCCCCGCTGTCCAGGCGCAGGAAACGGAAGCAGCAGACCAGCCGCCCGCTCCTCAGGTCCTCGACCAGCACGTGATCGCAGATGGCGTCGAAGGCGTCGGTGTCGGGCCGCGCGCCGCCAAGGAAGGCCCGCCCGCGCAACGCCTGCGCCGCGGCCACGTCGGCGGGCCCGGCGGCCAGCCGGGCGGCATAGCGTCCGCGGGACAAAAGGATCATGGGGCGTTCTTCGGCATGACCCTTCGCCGCCCCGCGGTCACGGGGCAAGGCGGCGTCATGACAGGGGTGCGTGCCGCCGGTCTCCCGGCGGTCCGGATCACCCGCCCAGCACGTCACCCAGGTTGATCCCGCCGATGTTGCCAAAGAGCTTGCGGATGAAGCTGATGTCGCCATCGGACGTCTGTGTCACGCGCTTGGTCAGCGGCACCACGCGGCCGTCCTCCAGCCCGTAGGTCACGATGTTGTCGACCACGCCCGCCTGGTCGAAGGTGATCGCGACGATATCGCGCTCCGTCACCGTGGGGCGCTGCCAGGCGAAATGCTTCACTTCCGACTGGATATAATAGAACCCGGAGTCGTTCAGCACGCCCGAGGCATTGGGCACGCCGACCACGTCCTCGACCGTCGCGCGGGTGTCCACGCCGGGCACGATCTGCTGGAGCACCTCTTCCGAAGGCACGTAGCCGTGGTTGCGATACCGTGTCTCGCAGCCGGCCGCGCCAACCAGCGCAATCGCCAGAACGGCCCACTTCAGCGATGTCCCGATGCCGTACATGTTCCGGCCCCTCTTGTATTGACGTCCGCAGACTCTTATCCCGATTAGACAAGTTTACCCCCCCAAGCAAGGTCAGGAAAGCCTGTCGTCATGACGCAACCCGCCCCACGCCGCCCCACCGACCGGACGCGCCTTCGGGTGACGGAACTGCGCCAGTCCGGTGAATCGCCCTTCCTTCTGGAACCCGACGCCGAGGCACGCGCCGATCTCGCCACCTCGCTGGGGATCCAGGCGGTGCGCAAGCTGCGCTTCGAAGGCATCCTCACGCCCCGCGGCAAGGAGGGCTGGCAGCTCGAGGCCAAGCTGGGCGCCACTGTCGTGCAGTCCTGCATCGTCACGCTCGACCCGGTGACCACCCGCATCGACACCACCGTGCTGCGCCGCTTCGTGCCCGCCCGCTGGCTGGAGGAACCCGAGGCCGGCTCCGAAACCGAGGTGCCGGAGGACGACAGCCTCGAACCGCTGGGCGAGGTGATCGACCTCGCTTCCGTCATGCAGGAGGAACTTGCCCTTGCCCTCCCGCCCTATCCGCGCAAGGAAGGGGTTGAGCTGGGCGAGGCCCAGTTCGCCGAACCCGGCGTGACGCCGATCACCGACGACGATGTTCGGCCTTTCGCCGGTCTGGCCGACCTGAAGAAAAAAATGGACGATGCGGGCGGGGAAGGCTGAGAATCTGCTTGCCATTCGGGCGATCCTGCGTATTTTCGCGCGCTCATGAGCATGGCAGGCACCCAGTTGACCAGGGCCATATCAGGACCAGGAACCGGGGCCGTACCGGGGGTGAAACCACCCCCCTGCGACGCCACCACAAAGAGACACACGGCAGGCAGATCCCTGCCCTTCGAGAAAGGTTGAGACATGGCTGTCCAACAGAACAAGGTTTCGAAGTCGCGCCGCAACAACCGCCGCGCGCACGATGCGCTGACCGCCGCGAACCCGAACGAGTGCGACAACTGCGGCGAGCTGAAGCGCCCGCACCACGTCTGCCCGTCCTGCGGCCACTACGCGGAACGGGAAGTGATCGCGCAGGCAGACGAGATCGACCTGGACGAAGACGCAGCTTGATTGCTGCACGGCGGGGCTCCGCGGCATGACCTCTCGGAACGACAGGAAGGCCACGGGCGCGGACCGCGTCGTGATTTCAGTGGACGCCATGGGCGGAGACCGGGGACCGGCGGCAGTAGTCGCCGGCATTGCCGCGTCTGCGATCAAGAATCCACAGATCCACTTCATCCTGCACGGCCCCGAGGCGGAGCTTGAAAAGCTCGTCGCCAAGAAGAAGGGCCTGCCCGAACGCGTCACGCTGAAGAACGCCGAGGGCGTGGTCAGCATGGACGACAAGCCCAGCCAGGTCATGCGCCATGGCAAGGGCACGTCCATGTGGTCCGCGCTCGAATCGGTGCGCGACGGCGATGCGACCGTGGCGGTGTCCTGCGGGAACACCGGCGCGCTGATGGCGCTGTCGATGATCCGCCTGCGCAAGTTGCCGGGCGTGAACCGTCCCGCCATCGCGATCCTCTGGCCCTCGCGCAATCCGCAGGGCTTCAACGTGATGCTCGACGTGGGCGCGGACATCCGCGCCGACGCGCAGGACCTGCTGCAATACGCGCTCATGGGCGCCTCCTACGCCCGCAACGGTCTTCACCTCGAACGCCCCCGCATCGGCCTGCTGAACGTCGGCACCGAAGAGCACAAGGGCCGCGCCGAACTGAAGGAAGCCCACGACCTGATCCGCGCCAGCGCCGACAGCGGCAGCTACGACTTCGTGGGTTTCGTCGAGGGCGGCGACATCCCGGGCCGCCGCTGCGACGTGATCGTCACCGACGGCTTCACCGGCAACGTGGCGCTGAAGACCGGCGAAGGCACCGCCTCGCTGATCGGCGACCTCCTGAAGGAGGCCTTCGCCTATTCCCCCCTCTCCCGCATCGCATCGCTTCTGGCGCTGACCTCGCTCAGCCGCCTCAAGAAGCGCATCGACCCGCGGCGGGTGAACGGCGGCGTCTTTCTCGGGCTGAACGGCACGGTGGTCAAATCGCACGGCTCGGCGGATGCCACCGGCATCTCCGCCGCCGTCAAGCTGGCGTTCCAGCTGGCCGAAACCGGTTTCGGAGAGCGGCTCGCCGCCCGCGTGGCCACAGTGCTCGATGAAACCGACCCGCCGGGTGTTGCGTCTGGCGACGCTGCGTCGCAGGATGCGCCCGGGCAGAAGGACATCAACTGAAATGACACGACGCGCGACCGTTATCGGGGTCGGACACTACCTTCCCGATCGAATCGTGGAGAACTCCGAATTCGAGACCGGGCTGACCGGGCTGACCCCCGAACCGATCGTTCTCGAAACCTCCGACGAATGGATCCGGGCGCGCTCCGGCATCGAACGCCGCCACATCGCGGCCCCCGGCCAGACGACCTCGGACCTCGCCACGCGCGCCGCCCGTGTCGCCCTGACCGACGCGGGCATCACCGCCGACGACATAGACGCCATCGTGCTCGCGACCTCCACCGCCGACCTGACCTTCCCCTCCGCCGCGACCATGGTGCAGGCGGAACTGGGCATGACGAAGGGCTTTGCCTTCGACGTGCAGGCGGTCTGCGCCGGATTCATCTACGCTCTGGCCAACGCCAACGCGCTCATCACCTCCGGCCAGGCCGAACGCGTGCTGGTCATCGGGGCCGAGACGTTCAGCCGGATCATGGACTGGACCGACCGCTCCACCTGCGTGCTTTTCGGCGACGGCGCGGGGGCGCTGATTCTCGAAGCGCGCGAAGGCGAAGGCACCAACGCCGACCGGGGCATCCTGTCCTGCGACCTGAACTCCGACGGGCGGTTCCGCGACATCCTCTACGTCGACGGCGGCGTGGCCACGAACTCCACCGGCCACCTGCGCATGGCGGGCAAGGAAGTCTTCCGGCACGCGGTGGAAAAGCTGGCCTCCACCGCGAACACCGCGATGGACAAGATCGGCATGGCTTCGTCCGAAGTCGACTGGGTCGTGCCCCATCAGGCCAACATCCGCATCATCTCCGGCACCGCCAAGAAGCTGGGCCTGCCGATGGAGCGCGTGGTCGTCACCGTGCAGGACCACGGCAACACCTCTGCCGCGTCGATCCCGCTGGCCCTGTCCGTGGGCCGGGCCCGCGGCCAGATCGCCGAGGGCGATGTCGTGGTGACAGAGGCCATCGGCGGCGGCCTCGCCTGGGGCGCGGTCGTGCTGCGCTGGTAATCCACCGGACCGAATTCACCCGCTGATCGCAGCGGCGTCGTTGCCGCCGCATCACCGGCTTGCTATCGTCCCGCCTGCGAAGGGCGCTCCCGCCGTTGCAACCGTCCGATGGGCGGTCAACCGCCGAGGCTCCGGGATCGCCAAGCAGCCGCTCCTTACGGCGATCATGGCCCGCCAGCACAAGGCCACACGCCGACGGGCGCTTTTTCCAGCCTGCCCGAAAAGTTAACGCCCCCTCTTGGCATGACACCTAAAATCCCCTCTCCAAGCCATTGATATTGACTTGTGATTTGGCACGGGCATAAGCTGCGACAGGACAGCGGAGGGATGGAGTATGGGGGAAAAAACCCTGACGCGTATGGACCTGAGCGAAGCCGTGTTTCGCGAGGTTGGTTTGTCGCGGAATGAAAGCGCGGAACTGGTCGAAGCGGTGCTTCAACACATGTCCGACGCGCTCGTCGAAGGTGAGCAGGTCAAGATTTCGTCCTTCGGCACGTTTTCCGTGCGCGAGAAGGCCGCGCGTGTGGGGCGCAACCCCAAGACAGGTGAAGAAGTGCCGATCCAGCCGCGCCGCGTGCTGACTTTCCGGCCCTCGCACCTGATGAAAGACCGCGTGGCCGCGGGCAACAAGCGCTGAGGCGCGTAAAAGATGTCCAAGTCGCCTGACGCCTTCCGCACCATCTCGGAAGTATCCGAGTGGCTCGAGACCCCTGCGCATGTTCTGCGGTTCTGGGAGAGCAAGTTCACCCAGGTCAAACCGGTGAAACGCGCAGGCGGGCGTCGGTACTATCGCCCTGCCGACATGGAATTGCTGGGCGGAATCAAGAAATTGCTGCACGAGGACGGGCTGACCATCAAGGGCGTCCAGAAGGTGCTGCGCGAACAGGGCGTGCGCTATGTCTCGGGCCTGTCGCCCCAAGTGGGCGACGACGACACCGACGCCGAACTGATCGAGGACGCGCCCTACGCCGAGGTCGAACAGACCGACGACGGCATCGTGGCCTTCCCCGGTCGGACCGCGGACCCTCAGCAGGAAGCGCCGCAGGCCGCCGTTCAGGACACGCCCGAACCCGCGCCGGTGGAACCCGACCAGATGGCGGCGATGCCCCCGGAGGACGAACCGGAGGTTGGCGAATCCGACGACGATCTGCCCTCCCTGCCGCCGCTCGCCCCGTTCGAAACGTCAGACGACACGCTCGCCCCGCCCGCGCCCGAACCTGCGCCCGCGGCAGAGGACAGCTCCGTTTCCCTCGCGCCACAGCCCGCGCCCCTGCCCTCCGCCGCGCCCTTGCCAAGTGACGCTGCGGGAGAGCACACCGAAATGACCGCAACGAATGCGGGAGAATCGGTGACGGAGGACGACGACATGGCCCGCCCGGCAGAGGACACGCTGCAGACCGCATTCGCCTTCGACCTGCCGCAGGACGCGGGCATCCCCTCGCCCGACGACATGGCAACGGGGACTGAGCCCGACCTGACGACACCGGACGAAGATCCCTTCGACACCGCCCCCGAAGCGGCGGATGTCATGGAGGACGTAACGGACAGCGACGTGACGGAGGCCGAGGCAGATGCCGACTTCGCCGCGCCCGATACCGATACCGATACCGATACAGACGCCGCCCCGGTGCCGGACATCGCCGTGCCGGAGGCGCCCGCGCGTGCCGCGAACGCACTCAACCTGCCCGACTTCGGCCAGCCCGAGGACGCAGGCCCCCCGACCGCCGGGCCCGGCCTGCTGGCCCGCGCTGCGGCGCTCAGGTCGCTCTCGCCCGAACAGGCGCAGGCCATCGCCGCCCAGATGCCGGCGCTGCAACAGCGGCTCGACCGTCTGAACGGCGCCGCCCCCGACGACGCCTGAACGGCCTCTTTGAAAACCCCGAAAATTGCTGCGGCGGGGGGTTGCCCTTGCCGCAGAAAACGGTAATTAGGCCGGACAAGTCGGGCTATGGCGCAGCCTGGTAGCGCGTCCGTCTGGGGGACGGAAGGTCGCAGGTTCGAGTCCTGCTAGCCCGACCAAATCACACCCCGCCAAGCATCCTCACGCCGTCGCGCATCGCGCGTCCGGTGGCTTGGCGCACCGTGTCTGCCGCTCCCGGAACATCCAAGGTCGCCGCACCGTGGCGCACGTGCCCCCGCGTCGCTTTTCGCCTCCCACTCCGCGCCGCGGCTTGTTAAGACGATCCCCGACAAGACGGAGGCATCCATGACCGGCGTACTGGCCAGCCAGCAGATCCAGACCCTGATCTCCACCGGCGCGCTTGCGGCGGACGAACCTTTCGCCCCTGGGCAGTTGCAGCCCGCCAGCCTCGACCTGCGGCTCGGGGCCCGCGCCTACCGCGTCCGCGCTTCCTTCCTCGCCGGCAAGGGCAAGACGGTGGCCTCCCGCATTTCCGAGTTCGAGATGCACGAGATCGACCTCGCCCCCGGCGCCGTGCTGGAAAAGGGCTGCGTCTACCTCGTGCCGCTGATGGAACGGCTCAGCCTGCCCGACGACATCACCGCCATCGCCAACGCCAAAAGCTCCACAGGCCGGCTCGACCTGCTGACCCGCGTCATCACCGACGGCGGGACGGAGTTCGACCGCGTGGCCCCCGGCTACGACGGCCCGCTCTGGGCCGAGATCTGCCCGCGCAGCTTCTCCGTCCTCGTGCGCCCCGGCATGACGCTGAACCAGATCCGCTTCCGCCGCGGGCAGGCGGTGCTCACCGACGCGCAGCTCAGGGCGCTGCACGAAGAGGTCGGCCTCGTCGCGGGCGGTCCCGCGGTGATCGACGCGGGCCTCGGCTTCTCCGTCGATCTCGAACCCGGGCCGCAGGGCATCGTGGGCTACCGCGCCCGCCCGCACACCGGGGTGATCGACCTGGCAAAGCTCAACCACTACGATCCCGCCGACTACTGGGACCGGCTGCGCTCCGACCGCAAGCGGCTGATCCTCGATCCCGGCGCCTTTTACATCCTCGTCAGCCGCGAGGCCGTGCACATCCCGCCGGGCTTCGCCGCCGAGATGGCCCCCTTCCTCGCCATGGTGGGCGAGTTCCGGGTGCATTACGCCGGTTTCTTTGACCCGGGCTTCGGGCATGCCCCGGCGGGCGGCGCGGGCGCACGCGGCGTGCTCGAGGTGCGCTGTCACGAAGCGCCCTTCGTGCTCGAACACGGGCAGACCGTGGGCCGGCTCGTCTACGAACGCATGTCCGAGGTGCCCGCCCAGCTTTACGGCCAAGGCATCGCCTCGAACTACCAGGGCCAGGGCCTGAAACTTTCGAAACATTTCATGACCGCCTGACGCGGGAACCTGCGCCTTTCCGCGCATCCGGCAGGGGGCTTGGCGGCGCCTTGCCGGATGGCGCAACGTCAACCGCCGGATTTTTCCCTTTCACCGGAACCGGTTGGCGCCCCTCCCTGTTGTCGCTCCAAGGGTCGGACACACCGTCCGGTGCCCAGAACCGAAGATAAGGGAGCATCCCATGTTCAAGAAAATCGCAGTCTCCGCCATTGCCCTCACCGCCGTGACCGCAGCGCCGCTGTTCGCGCTCGAAGCGTCCACCACGACCGAGCTGAACCTGCGCCAGGGCCCCGGCCCGCAGTACGGCGTCGTCAGCGTGATGCCGCAGGACGCGATGGTCACCGTCGACGGCTGCACCGCCTCCGACTGGTGCAAGGTGACCTTCGACGGTGCCGAAGGCTGGGCCTACAGCCCCTACCTGATCAACACCACCATGCCGGAACCGACGGTGATCTACCAGAACACCGAAGCGATGGACGTGCAGATCATCGAAGAGGAAAGGGACGGTGCTGAAACGGCCGTGAACGCGACCGCGGGCGCAGGCTTCGGTGCCGCAACCGCAGCGCTTCTGGTCGGTGGCCCCGCTGCCGTCGCCGCTGGCGTCGTGCTGGGTGCCGCAGGTGGCGCCGCCGCCACCCCGGAAGAGACCACCGTCACCTACGTGTCGCAGAACCCGGTCGAGCCGGTCTACCTGAACGGTGAAGTCGTCGTCGGCGCCGGTATCCCGGAAGGCGTGACGCTCTACGACGTGCCGGAAGCCGATTACACCTACGCCTACGTCAACGACGCGCCGGTCATCGTGAACCCGGAGAACCGCCGCATCGTCTACGTCGTGCGCTGATACGGCCAGACACAAGACAGACACAAGGAAGGCCCTGCCACCCGGCAGGGCCTTTTTCGTTTCAGGGAACACCCCCTCAGGGTGCGCCCCTCACTGATCTCTCAATACCCCCGGGCGCAGACGCCTTCAGCCATTGTCGCCGCGCCGGGCCTGCCGGGCCGCACGGCGCGCCTGACGGGCCTCCCGCTGCGCCTGCCGGTCCTCGTGCCGCGCCTCGTCATCGAAGCTGTGCGCCATGCCGTCGCCGCGCACACGGTCGGCTCCGCTCCGGCCACGCCCCTGCCCGAAGGCGCGGCCCATGCCGGCGTTCACGCCCTTGCTCACGAACTGCCGCACCACCTGGTTGACGATCATGCGGACGATCTGGTCGATGTTCATGCCTGTCTCCTGTCCGATGCGGCGCCCTCGCCCGCACCTGCTGGATAATGTTGTAGCCACGGGCAACCGGTTCGGATCGCGCCCATGGCCCCGCGTGCAACTTGCCTGACCATACCGCGAAATTGCGTCCAATCTTGGGCGAACACGCGGAATTGTCCTCAGTCCTCGAACAGTTCGGACTGGCCTTCGCCCGCCTCCATCTCGTCCGGGTCGCTTTCGTCGCCCATCGGCCCGATCGGCGAGGGACGGCTTTCCAGCAGACCGGCCGACCGCAGCTCTGCCAGCCCCGGCAGATCGCGCGCCGACTCCAGCCCGAAGTGGTCGAGGAAGCCCTGCGTCACCACGAAGGTCACCGGGCGGCCCGGCGTCATCCGGCGGCGGCCGAAGCGGATCCAGTCCATCTCGATCAGCTGGTCGACCGTGCCGCGCGACACGGCAACGCCCCGGATTTCCTCGATTTCCGCCCGCGTCACCGGCTGGTGGTAGGCGATGATCGCCAGTGTCTCCACCGCCGCACGCGACAGCTTGCGGATCTCCACCGTCTCGCGCTGCATCAGGTAGCCAAGGTCCGGCGCCGTGCGGATCGCCCAGGCGTCGCCCACGCGCACCACGCGCACGCCGCGCCCCTCGTAGCGCTTGCGCAGGTGCACCAGCGCCTCCGCCGGATCGCAGCCGTGGGGCATCCGGTCGCCCAGGTCCCTGACCGTCACCGCTTCCGCGCTGGCAAAGAGGATCGCCTCCACCATGCGCTCCTGCTCGCCCATCGGCGGCGCCTCGAACAGCGAGTCGCGGATCGGCTCGTCTGTTTCGGTCTCGTCGCCGGTCTCCGGCAGATCGTTCATTCCCGGCCCTCCCGGCGGCGCAGCTGGATCGGCTCGAACGTGCCGCTCTGCCGGATCTCCGCCTTGCCTTCCTTCACCAGTTCCAGCGAGGCGGCAAACGTCGCCGCCGTGGCCGAGCGCCACATCACCGGGTCCTCGCTCCAGCCCTCCGGCAGGTAGCCCTGGATATCGGTCCACTGCCCAGCAAAGCCGATCATGCCGCGGATCCGGTCCAGCGCCTGCTCCATGGTGAACACCTTGTCCCGGTCCATCACGAAGGGCCGGAATTCATCTCGGGTGCGGATGCGCGCATAACCCTGCATCAGGTCCAGCAGCGAGGCGGTGTAGACCACCTTGCGCACGCGCTCCATCTCTTCGGGGACGCCGCGGGCAAAGAAGTCGCGGCCCAGCCGGTCGCGCGCCATCAGCTTTGCCGCCACCTCGCGCATCGCCTGCAACCGCTCAAGCTGGAACGCCAGATGCGCCGCCAGATCCTCGCCCGAGGGGCCTTCCTCCGCCGGATCGGGGGGCAGCAGCAGCCGCGATTTCAGGAACGCCAGCCAAGCCGCCATCACGAGGTAATCCGCCGCCAGTTCGATCCGCAGCGCCTTGGCCTTCTCGACGAAGACGAGGTACTGCCGCGCCAGTTCCAGCACGCTGATCTGCCGCAGGTCCACCTTCTGCGTGCGCGCCATGTTCAACAGCAGGTCCAGCGGCCCCTCGAAGCCCTCCACGTCCACGACCAGAGCCTCCGCCGCCATGCGATCGGCGACGGAAAGCGGCAGTTCCGGCTCTGCGGTGGTTTCGTCCATCGGACACCCTTCACGCGGTCAAGGCGTCAAATTCAGCCTCCAGCGCCGCGATGTCAACATCGTCGGGCGCGCGGCGGGCGGCCAGCGCCGCCTCTGCGCGGGTCTGTGCCGCCGGGGTCATCTCTCCGCAGCGCTGCCAGATCGACACCATCTCGTCGAAGTCGCCGTTGCAGTGCAAAACAAGGTCGCAGCCCGCCGCCAGCGCCGCCGCACCGCGTTCGCGCACCGTGCCGCTCAGCGCCTCCATCGAGATGTCGTCGGTCATCAGCAGGCCGTCAAAACCGATCTCTTCCCGGATGATCTTCACCATCACCTCCGAGATCGTCGCCGGTTGCGGGTCGATCTCCTCGAACACCAGATGTGCCGTCATGCCCAGGGGCAGGTCGTTCAGTGCACGAAAGGCGGCAAAATCGGTATGGTCCAGCACATCTCGCGGCGCTCCGACACGCGGCAGGTCCTTATGGCTGTCCAGCGTGCCCAGGCCATGGCCGGGGATGTGCTTCATCACCGGCAGCACGCCGCCCGCGAACAGCCCGTCGGCCACCGCGCGGCCATGGCGCACCACGGTCTCCACATCGGTGCCGTAGCAGCGGTTGCGCAGGATCGGATGCGTCTCGTCGCGGGCCACGTCCAGCGTCGGAATGCAGTTGCCGTCGATGCCCATGGACCGCAGCTCATGCGCGATCAGCCGGGCGCGCAGCCAGAAGGCCCGCGGCCCCAGCGCCACGTCTTCCAGCGGCGGCCGGAACTCCTTCGCCAGCGGCGCCCGCAGACGCTGCACGCGCCCGCCCTCCTGGTCGATGAACACCGGCGCGTCGAAACCGGCCGCCGCGCGCAGCGCGTCGCACAGTGCCCGGACCTGATCCGCGCTCTCGATGTTGCGGGCGAACAGGATGAATCCGAAAGGGCGCACTTCCCGGAAGAGCGCCTTCTCGTCCGCCGTCAGCTCAAGCCCCGCGCAGCCAAGGATGGCCGCGCCGAAGCGGCTCATCGCGTGACCACCGGGATGCAGTCCACCTTCTCGGCGACGAAGGCCGCGCAGAAGCGCCGCGCATCGGACAGGTCGACAAAGCCTTCGGCCCGCAGGCGGTAGAACGTCCGCCCGCCCGAGGTCGCCTGCTGGATCACGCGGCCCTTGCCGTCCATGAAGTCGCCGAAGCGCGCCTCCAGACGCGTCCATTCCGACCGCGCCGTCTCTGCGCTGTCGAAGGCGCCGATCTGCACCAGACGCGTGCCCGCGGGCAGCGACGCCGGGTCGATCTCCTTCGTGACGCTGGCCACGGCGGCGGCGATCACATCCGCATCCACCGGACCGACCGAAGCCACCTGCAAGCCCGACGGCCGCAGCTTGGGCCGGAGCGACCGGCCAAGGCCCGGCCCGGGCTTCGGCATCTGCGCTTCGGCGGCTTCCTCGTCGGCGTATTCGCCTTCGGGGAAAATATCGAGCGCGCCGGACGACGAAACGTCCTGCACCGCCGTCACCACCGGGTTGTCCGCGCCGGGCGCAAGCGGCGAAAGCGGCTCGCTCTCGGCCGCGATCTGGGCCGCCAGTGCAAGGATCGGGTCGTTTTCTGCATCCTCACCGGATTGCGTCGACATCACGGCGGGCGTCACGGCGTCCATGGCCGCGAAAGCCTCGGCCTCTGCAATCGCCTCCGCGTCCTGCTGCAGCGCCAGCGACAGCGCGCCCGTGGCCACGTCTTCGGCCGCCAGACCCGCCGGGCGCGGCGCCAGCAAAAGCTGCTGCGCCGGTCCCTCGGCCGAGCCCTGCCCCGCCACCGCGTTCACCGCCAGCCCCTGGTGATCGGCCAGCGTGCCGCCCGGATCTTCCGGCGCCACGCGCATCGGGCCGGAGGCCGCGCGCACGACCGGCACGCCGCTGACGTCGCGCGCCATCACGCCGTAGCCCCAGATGCCGACACCCACCACCAGCGCCAGGGACGCCACGGCGCCGAGAAGGTTGGTCATCGAAACGGCCCGGACCTGCGCCGCAGCGCCATGATCCTGCACGCCGTAATCGTCACCGTATCCGCCGTCGTAACGGTGGCCACCGCGCTGGAAATGCCCGGAAACAGGCGCAATGCGCCCCGCGTCATAGGAATAGTCCGCCATGTCTGCCTCGTGTTCCCCCGCCAGTACATTGCCGGCAAGGTGATGCTGCTCGTCCTTATTAACGACGCCACCGGCCCTGCGGACCAGCCCAAGAGAATTGGAAAAGCGCCTGTCGGACCCGGAGGCGCGCGCCTTGTGTCAGCGCATTTCTTCCACCGGGGTCACGCCCAAGATACCAAGGCCTGCGGAAATCACAACCGCCGTGGCGCGTGCCAGCGCGATTTTCGACTGTGTTGCAACAGGGTCATCCTGCAGGAAACGCAGCGCCGGTTCGTCGTTGCCCCGGTTCCACAGCCCGTGCAGGTCCGACGCCAGTTCGCCCAGGTAGGTCGCCACCCGGTGCGGCTCGTGCGTGCGGGCGGCGATCTCGACCAGCCGCGGCCATTCGGCAAGCTTCGCGGCAAGGTGCAGTTCCGCCGGATGGGTCATGCCGGACAGGTCCTGCGCGGCAAGCGTCGCGTCGGACACGTCGATGCCCTCTGCCCCGGCCTTGCGCAGCACCGAACAGATCCGCGCATGGGCGTACTGCACGTAGAACACCGGGTTCTCCTTCGACTGCTCGACCACCTTGTCGAAGTCGAAGTCCAGCGCCGCATCGGATTTCCGCGTCAGCATGTGGAACCGCGCCACGTCCGAGCCCACCTCGTCCACGAGGTCGCGCAGCGTGATGAAGGTCCCTGCCCGCTTCGACATCTTGAACGGCGCGCCGTTCTTGAACAGCTTCACCAGCTGGATCAGCTTGATGTCCAGCGACACGCGGTCCTGGCTCAGCGCCTTGACCACCGCCTTCAGCCGCTTGACGTAACCGCCGTGATCGGCGCCGAAGATGTTGATCAGCAGGTCGAAGCCGCGCTGCACCTTGTCGTAGTGATAGGCGATGTCCGGCGCGAAATACGCCCACGAACCATCGGCCTTCATCACCGGGCGGTCCTCGTCGTCGCCGAACTCGGTCGACTTGAAAAGCCACTGCTCGCGCTCTTCCCAGTCCTCGTCCGTCTTGCCCTTGGGCTTCGGCAGGACGCCCCAGTAGATCAGCCCCATTTCCTTAAGCGCGTCGATCGCCGCCTCGATCCGGCCGGTGCCGTAAAGAGACTTCTCGGAGAAGAAGACATCCATGTGCACGCCAAGCGCGGCCAGATCGTCGCGGATCAGGTCCATCATCGCCTCGGTCGCGAACTCGCGCACCTCCGGCAGCCAGACCTTCTCGGGCGCGTCCAGCCAGATGTCGCCGACCTTGTCCTTCAGCGCTTCGCCCACCGGGATCAGGTAGTCGCCGGGATAGCTGCCCTCCGGCCAGTCGACCGACAGGTCGTGCGCCTCCTGGTAACGCAGGTACACGGACCGTGCCAGCACATCGACCTGCGCGCCGCCGTCGTTGATGTAGTATTCGCGGGTCACGTCATAACCCGCGTACGCCAGAAGCGAGGCCATGGCATCGCCCACGATGGCGCCCCGCGCGTGGCCCACGTGCATCGGCCCCGTGGGGTTGGCCGAGACATACTCGACGTTGACCTTCTCGCCCTTGCCCATGTCCGACCGGCCATAGGCGGTGCCGTTGCCGAGGATCGCCTTGGGCAGCGTCTGCCAGACCGACGGCTCGAGCCGCAGGTTCAGGAAGCCCGGGCCCGCCACCTCGGCGCTCGACACGCGCGGATCGTCCGCCAGCTTCGCCGCCAGCGCCTCCGCGATGTCGCGCGGCTTCTGCTTTGCCGGCTTGGCCAGCACCATCGCCGCGTTGGTCGCCATGTCGCCATGCGCCGGATCTCGCGGAGGCTCCGTCGTCACGGCATCGGTATTGAGACCGTCAGGCAGCACACCCTCGGTCACGAGGGTCGCGATGGAATCGAGGACAAGCGCGCGGATATCGGCAAAGAGGTTCATGTTCAGGCTCCAAGGATTGGCGCCTCCTCTATCACTTTGGCCGCGCGCGTCAAACGTGTCACTGCGCCCTCAGGCCTCGCGCCGCTCCTCCCGCTTCTTGGTGAACGACAGGATGCGCGTGCCGGGCCGGTCCTGCGGGTCCTCGTCGGGGGCAAGGAAGCGCAGCCGCCCGCCGGGGGTCAGCTCGGCCACGGCCACGGCGCCCTCCAGCGTTTCGCGCCAGTTCTCCAGCTTCCACTCCTCCGACAGGGTGCTGACGCGGAACTCGTAACCCTCGGCAATCGCCGCGTTCGCCTCGAAGTAGGTCTGCTGCAGCGCCAGCGGCCGTCCGCCCAGCGTGGCGGGCAGCTGGTGGCGCGAACTCGTCTCCTTCACGCGCTTGAGCTGAAAGACGTTGTCGCGCCCGAACTCCGGCGCGAGGTCGGTGGCAACCAGCGTGTTGTAGGCGTCGTTCTCGGCGGCGCAGATCAGCTTTTCGTAGGCGATCAGCTCCACCCGCTCCTCCGCGGCCTCCGACAGGATGTCGCCGAAGAACACGTCGATCCCGGCCTCGCGCGCACCACGCAGACGGGCGTGGTTCGGGTCGGCGATCATGACCGGCAGGCCGGCGGACTTCTTGACCTCTCCCTTCTCGCCCTTCTTCTCCACCTGCCCCAGCTTGCGCAGCGCCTGCGCCAGTTCCACCGACCAGCGCGATCCGCCAAGGATCAGCACGCCCGGCTTCTCTCCGGCGCTGAGCCCGAGGAACCGCGCCACCGGCGACAGGGTGAAGCCGTGCAGCACCACCGTCGCCGCCACCAGCGCAAAGGCCAGCGGCGCCACGCGGTCGCCGTCGGGAATGCCCAGCTCCACCAGCCGCTCGCCGAACAGACCCGCGACGGCCACCAGCACGACGCCGCGCGGCCCGGTCAGGGCGACCAGCAGGCGTTCCTTGGCGGGCACGTTGGTGAAGGCCAGCGCGATCAGCACCGGCAGCGGGCGCGCGATCAGGATGACCACCGCGACAAAGACCAGCGCCCGCCAGTCCAGCACCATCAGCCGGTCAAAGCTCATCCCCGCCGCAAGCAGGATGAACACACCCGACACCAGCAGCACCGTCGCGTGCTCCTTGAAGCGGTAGAGCTCGGTAAAGGACGGCAGGCCCGCGTTGGCGATCCACAGCCCCATCAGCGTCACGGCAAGCAGCCCGCTTTCATGCAGCACCGAATCCGCAAGCCCGAAAACCGCAAGCAAAACAACGAACAGGACGGGGACCTTCATGTACTCCGGCACGTAGGCGCGACGGAAGGCGGCCGCCAGGCCCGCGCCCCCTGCAAGCCCCAGCGCGCTTGCCACGCCGATGCCCATGGCCAGTTCCCAGATGGCATGGCCCGCACCCGTGGCGGTCTGCAGCACCACGACCACCTCGAAGGCCAGGACCGCCGCCAGCGCGCCGACCGGATCGTTGACGATGGCCTCCCACTGCAAGAGCGCCGCCGGGCGCTTCGCCAGCTTGGCCTGCCGCAAGAGGGGCGCGATCACCGTCGGCCCCGTCACGATCATGATGCCGCCGAAGACCGCAGAGCTTTCCCACGACAGCCCCGCCACGTAGTGCAGCGCGCAGGCCGACATCAGCCACCCCAGCGGCGCGCCGATGATCACCAGCCGCCGCACGCCCGTCGCCGCGTCGCTCAGGTGGCCGAGGTCCAGCGTCAGCCCGCCCTCGAAAAGGATGATGGCCACGGCGATGGCGATCATCGGCGACAGCATCGACCCGAATTGCGCCGCAGGGTCCAGAATGCCCAGCACCGGGCCGACGATCAGGCCCGCCGCCAGCATCAGCACGATAGCCGGAAGCCTCAGCCGCCAGGCCAGCCACTGGCTGCCCACGCCAAGCGCCCCCACCAGCCCAAAGGCCAGAACGGGGTCCAGTGCCCCCGCCGTTTCCGCAACCGCCATTCGTCCCTCTCCGTGTGGTTTCGACAGACCTAGGACGGTACAGGTGTCCAGTCGACTATTCTTGTGTCGATGTTTTCGGCCTCCGTCCCATCGAAGAGGGACAACACCAGGTCACCGGCGGAAAGGCAGTCCGCCCCGGTCCAGGTTTCGGGCGCGTCCAGCACCCGCACGGCCCCGCGCCGCCCGCGCCCCGAGGCGTTCACGAAACGGCTTAACAAACCATCGTAACTGATTGATCCGGATATACTATCGGAAGACGTGAAATTCTCCGGAACGACCAGGACTCCGCAGCCTTCGGCGGTCTTAAGGCCACCCTCCAGCGCATCCGTCAGCCCCCAGCTCAGCGCGATCATCTCGCGCGAGGCGGCGGCATCCCCGGCCACGGTCAGCAGCATGCAGTCGATGAAACAATCCAGCGGCTCGCCGTTCCAGCTCCCCTTGAGCAGGTCGACCACGTTGTGCGGCATCCCGCCCAGCGTCAGCGTCTGGATCAGGTCGGGGTGATCCCGTGCGACGTCGAGAAGGAGATCGTGCTTGCGGCCAAGCGCCACGACGCGGCCCCCTTCGGACGCGATGCGGCGACACAGCGATGCGGCAAGCGGATGTTCCGCCCCCGCCACCACGGCAACCCTGCCCTCGAACCGCCCCGACTGTTCCGACACTCTGCAACCCTCTCGGTCACAGAAGTGCCACAGACGTCACTGCCGGGAAAGCCCGGTTTCCCAATGCCCGTCCAGAATGTCGGTGCCGGTCAGCTTGGCATGCTGTTGCAGGGCAAAACGGTCGGTCATGCCCGCGATGTAATCGGCCACGAGACGCGCCCGCGTGGTTTCGTCCTGCGCCGCCTGCACATCCTTGTGCCAGCGCCGCGGCAGCAGGGTCGGATCGTCCATGAAGATCGGGAACAGGTCGTCGACCGCCTGCGTCACCCGCCGCCGCTGGTCCATGACCGTCGGCGCGCGATAGACCCGCGTGAACAGGAACTTGCGGAACTCCGTGATGTCCTGCGCCATCCGGTCGGAAAAGGCGATCACCGGGTAGCCCAGCTCCCGGATCTCCTGCGCGGACCGTGCGCCGCTGTCCGCGAGGATCTGCCGCGACACGTCCAGCAGGTCGGTGACCATCACGCCGAACACCCGGCGCAGCGCCTCGTGTCGGCGGCGGTACCAGTCGGTGCCGGGATACAGCCGGTCGACCTCGGCATAGGCCTCGCCCACCATCGGCAGCTCGGCCACGGCCTCCTCCGAGAACAGCCCGGCGCGCAGCCCGTCGTGCAGGTCGTGGTTGTTGTAGGCGATGTCGTCCGACAGGGCCGCCACCTGCGCCTCGGCGCTGGCATGGGTGTGCAACTCCAGGTCGTGCACATCGTTGTAGGCCTTCAGCGCATAGGGCAGATCGTCGCCCGGATCGTCCGGCCCCGAGGTCAGCGGCCCGTTGTGCTTGGCGATGCCTTCCAGCGTGTCCCAGGTCAGGTTCAGCCCGTCGAACTCGGCATAATGCCGTTCCAGCGAGGTCACGATGCGGATCGTCTGGGCGTTGTGGTCGAACCCGCCATAGGGCATCATCAGCGCGTCGAGCGCATCCTCCCCGGTGTGGCCGAAAGGCGTGTGGCCCAGGTCATGCGCCAGCGCCACCGCCTCCGCGAGGTCGATGTTCAACCCCAGCGTGTTCGAAATGGTACGCGCCACCTGCGCCACCTCGATCGAATGCGTCAGCCGCGTCCGGTAGAAGTCGCTCTCGTGCTCGATGAAGACCTGCGTCTTGTGCTTCAGCCGCCGGAACGCCGACGAATGGATGATCCGGTCGCGGTCGCGCTGGAAAGAGGAACGGTGCGCGCTCTCATCCTCCGCGAAAAGCCGCCCGCGTGCCGTTTCCGGATCGCTTGCGTAAACTGCGCCCATCCGGCCTGTCTCCCGTACAATCTGACGTTGGTCTCTTAGCGCCTCGTTCCTGCGATAACAACAACTTGTCGCAACAAGGGCCAGGGCCGCGCAGACCGGCTGTGCGCGCCGCGCGGCCCCGATCCCCTTGCCCCATCTTGCCCCGGCGCCCGCCTGCACTTAAGTCTGTAGGGACCGCAACCGAGGACCGATCCATGCAGCTCCCGCCGAAAGTCACAGAACGCGCCTTTGCCCGCCTGTCCGAAATCGGTGCCGCCGACCAGGGCAAGGCCCTGCGCGTGGCGGTCGAGGGCGGCGGATGCTCCGGCTTCCAGTACGACATCAGCCTCGACGCCCCCGCGACCGACGATCTCGTCATCGCCGAAGGGCCGGAAAAGGTGGTGGTCGACCCGGTCTCCCTGCCGTTCCTGTCCGGCGCCACGATCGACTTCACCGACGAGCTGATCGGCGCGCGCTTCACCATCGACAACCCGAACGCCACCAGCTCCTGCGGCTGCGGCACGTCCTTCTCCATATAAGGAGAATGCGGCCCGGACGGCCGCTGCGCGCGCATTCTATATATAAGGAGCGAACGCGCGGCCTTGACCGCGGCCAGCAAGGGCACACCGACAAACGACAAAGGGGCCAAGCGGCCCCTTTTTCCGTATCCCTTCATCTTGGTGAAAATACCTCGGGAGGGGTCCGGGGAGGGCAGCGCCCGCCCCGGCTCGGGTTGGTCTCACTCCGCCGGAACCATCCGCGCCGCACGCACCCGGCCCACGTGATCCTCCAGCACCAGCCATGCGCCGGAGCCCACCACCAGCATCACGCCAACCACCGTGGCCGCTGTCGGCACCTCGCCGAAGGCCGCGAAACCGATGACGACCATCCACACGAACTGCAGGTTCATCAGCGGCGTGGCGACATAGGCCGGCAGCAGGCGAAGCGCCTCGGCCACCACGTAGCGTGCTCCGAAGAGCGCCCCGGCATAGGCCGCAACCCACATCAGGTCGGTCAGGCCCATCGGCTGCCAGACGAAGGGCAGCGCCACCGCCATCGACACCATCAGCGCAAGGTTCGGCCAGAAGACCTGCGCCAGCGGCGCCCGTTCGACCTTGGCGATGACGCGGGCGGCCAGCATCGACCCCGTCCCCGACACCGCGGCCAGAAGCGCCCAGGCATGGCCCGCCTGCATCCCGGACACACCGCCCGGCATCAGGAACAGCACGCCGCAGGCGCCGACGGTCAGCGCGGCCCAGGCCAGCGGGCGCGGCGTCTCGCCGAGGATCGGGCCGGACAGCACCGCCGCGATCAGCGGGATGAGACCGATGAACAGGAACACGTCGGCAAAGGGCAGCAGCCGGAAGGCCATGAAGAACGCCACCGAAGCGACCACCGTCAGCACCGCGCGGATCAGCATGGCCGTGCGCGACTTCACCCGAAGCCCCGCAACGACCCCCTGCCCGCCCATGCGCGCACCGCCCACCGACAGCGCCACCACCAGAAGCGAGGACAGCACGAAAAGCTGCGGCGCGGCGTAGGACCCGGCGATGAACTTCGTGATCCCGTCGGCCGCCGCCATCATGCCGGTGTAGACCACCACCAGCAGCGCCCCCAGACCGGCGCCACCCAGCGCCATCGTCATCTTCGAAACGCGCTTCATGCGGCACCTGCGCGGGCGAAACCGGCAAAGTAGTCGGGGAAGAAAGCGCAGCTTTCGCTCGCCACGGTCAGCACCTCCAGCGTCGTCTCCGACAGCGCCGGCAGGATCATGGTGCGCATCCGCTCCCAGTCGCCGCTGCGGCGTTCCATCCCCAGCATGGCCTGGCTGATCTCGCGGAGCGCGGTCGAACGGCGGCCGTTCTTCGAATAGGTCATCCGCTCGTTTTCCAGCGGCTTGCGGAACACCGGCGCCCCGATCACCGCCTGGTGCCAGTTGCACACCAGGAACTCGTGGTAATCGTCGTTCAGCGGCAGACCTTCGCCGTGATCGACGCTGTAGGCGGCGGTTTCCTCTTCCAGCCAGGCGCTCCAGGCGATCGGCGGTTCCTGTCCGGCATAGACCAGCGCGATGCAGACCTCTGCCAGCAGGTCGGCGTTCTGGTCGAGGAAGGCGGTAAGCCCTGCATAATGCAGGCTGATCATGGCCTTGTCGTCCAGCAGCGGATCGCGCCGTCCGTACTCCGACAGGTAGTAGACGATGTGCGTCAGCTCGTAGGCCGCCTTCTTGTTCGGCAGCGCGAAGGTCGCGGTTCGTCCGCAGAAGGCGCGCAGCCGGTCATCCAGCCCTTCGTCGCGCACAGGATCGATCCCGCGGCGCATCATCAGGCGCCGGGCTTCGGCGCGCTGGAGATCGGACAGTTCAGCCTCGGCAAGGCGCTGTGATGCGGCAAACTCAACCATACGCTGAGCAGAATTCCCCGAAAAGCCGAGATCCTCAAGATCCAATGCAAGCGACAGTAGAAATCTGTAGTACTGTGGGAAGAATGTCAGCCTGTCTTCGGCCTGTTCATAGAAGGCCTCGTGCACGCTCAGCGCCTCTGCCGTGACGGGCTGGCCGGTGCACTCCAGGATGTTCAGGAGTTCCGCGTTTTCCTTCAGCCAGAACACGTCGTCACCTGTGCGGCGATGATCGGCGAAGGAGCCCAGAAGCGCGGTGATCCGCGCTTCCAGAGGCGCAATCCGGGACGGGACGGTCAGTTGGATGACATTTTGCATTTGGTCTTCTCCTCTGTCGTTGGCAGAGCTTCGCGCCCCGCCCGGGTTCGCAGGTTCTCGGTCGCGGCTCAGGCCTTGACGGACCAGCTGGTGAAGGCTTCGACGGCATCGCCTGCTTCGCGCTCACCGGCAGCCGGGCCGGACCAGGAGGTGAAAGCCTCGACGTTGTCGCCGGACACACGGTCGCCAGCGGCCGGACCGGACCAGGAGGTGAAGGCTTCGACGCTGTCGCCGGAGATCTTGTCGCCAGCCGCCGGGCCGGACCAGGAGGTGAAGGCTTCGACATTGTCGCCGGAGATCTTGTCGCCAGCCGCCGGGCCGGACCACGAGGTGAACGCCTCGACGCTGTCGCCGGAGATCTTGTCGCCAGCCGCCGGGCCGGACCACGAGGTGAACGCCTCGACGTTGTCGCCGGAGATCTTGTCGCCTGCCGCCGGGCCGGACCACGAGGTGAACGCCTCGACGTTGTCGCCGGAGATCTTGTCGCCAGCCGCCGGGCCGGACCACGAGGTGAACGCCTCGACGTTGTCGCCGGAGATCTTGTCGCCAGCCGCCGGGCCGGACCACGAGGTGAATGCCTCGACGTTGTCGCCCTGGGCTGCGGAACCGGTCACCGGGCAGGACCAGGAGGTGAACATCTCGACTGCGGAACCGTCACGCAGGTCGCCGCGGGTCGGGGCGGACCAGGAGGTGAAAGCTTCGACCGCGTCGCCGGTGTCGATGTCGCCAGCCGCCGGGCCGGACCAGGAGGTGAACATTTCGACCGAATCGCCGGAGAAGGCGCTCGTTTCGACGCTGGAAACGATTTCTTCAGAAGCCTGGGTTTTGATGAGTGCGGACATTGTCGTTCTCCGTTGTGGGAAGTGCGTTGTTGACCCCCTAACGCTGCCCGCAAAAAGCGTTTGCAGAAAAGTTAATTCCTGTTAAGGTTGTTTAATCAATTGTTTATCCACAGGGACCGGTGGAAACATCTGTCTCTGAACGCGAAACAATAGGACTTATCCCCAGACCGACAAAACTTGTGGAAAAGTGGAATCGACGCCACGCAACGCAACTTTGCAGGTTTGCAAAGTCGGGAAAGGCGATTCGAGATGAGGGGAGACTCGGTTGAGTTAAATAGCAGAGCGCAACCCAAAGTTGAATACCCCTGCCGCTACGCGACACAAAATATCAGAAAAATGACGTTGATCAACATCACTTAACTCTCTTTGGCGTCACCCCTTTTCTCACTCCTGAAATCCCCGCGCTTGACCTTCGACACGATCCACGGTCCACCTGAATCAAAATCGGGGGATCGAATGAATATCGCGACATTCAACATAAACGGCATCAAGGCACGCATCGGGGCCCTTTCCGACTGGCTCCAATCTGCAAACCCCGACGTCGTGCTGGCGCAGGAAATCAAGTCTGTGGACGAAAATTTCCCCAGGGAGCATTTCGAGGACATGGGCTACGTCGTCGAGACCCACGGACAGAAAGGGTTCAACGGTGTTGCCATCCTGTCGAAACTGCCGCTGGAGGACGTGACCCGCGGCCTGCCCGGCGACCCGGACGACGAACAGGCCCGCTGGATCGAGGCGACGGTGATGGGCGACACCACCGCCGTGCGCCTCTGCGGCCTCTACCTGCCCAACGGCAACCCCGCCCCCGGCCCGAAATACGACTACAAGCTCGCCTGGATGGACCGCCTGCACACCCGCGCCGAGGAACTCCTCGCCGCCGAGATGCCCGCGGTCATGGCCGGCGACTACAACGTCATCCCCCAGGCCGAGGACGCGGCCCGGCCCGACGCCTGGAAGGACGACGCGCTCTTCCTGCCGCAGTCCCGGCAGGCCTTCCGCCGCATCCTCAACCTCGGCTTCACCGAGGCCTTCCGCGCCCGCACGCAAGGCCCGGGCCACTATTCCTTCTGGGATTACCAGGCCAATTCCTGGGAACGGAACAACGGCATCCGCATCGACCACATGCTCCTGACCCCGCAGGCCGCCGACCTGCTCGAGGACTGCTGGATCGAAAAGGACGTCCGCGCGGGCGAAAAGCCCTCCGACCACGTCCCGGTCTGGTGCGCCCTCGCCGCCTGAGGCTCCGCCCCCACCGCTTCACCTGGACGGAAATACCTCGGAGAGCACGAGAGGCAGCGCCTCTCGTCGGCCGCAAGGCCGTGCCACCTGCCCTTGCACAGCCCCACCGGGCGGTCTAGATTCCTGACAAAAGCCCCCGGAAACAGCCGGACCCACCAGAGACACCAGAGCGGAGCCCCATATGCCCATCCATGCCCAGGACCTCGAGGACCTTCTGCGCCAATCCTTCCCGGACGCCAAGATCGTCGTCGAGGGTGACGACGGCGTGCACATGTCCGCGATGGTGGTCGACGAGAGCTTCCGCGGCATGAACCGCGTCCAGCAGCAGCGCGCCGTCTACGCCGCGCTCAAGGGCAAGATGGACGGCCCCTCCGGCGAACTGCACGCCCTCGCCCTGACCACCCGGGCCCCCGACTGACCCGCCCGGCCCCTCGCGGGCCACGCACATCCCGGCCCGCCCCGCCCGGCGCGCGCCCGACAACGGAGAACGACATGACCGAGACGACCGACGCCAAGACCCGCATCGAGGAAACCGTGAAATCCAACGACGTGGTGCTCTTCATGAAGGGCACCAAGGCGATGCCGCAATGCGGCTTCTCCTCCCGCGTGGCGGGCGTGCTGAACTACATGGGGGTCGAATTCCAGGACGTGAACGTCCTGACCGACGACGCCATCCGCCAGGGCATCAAGGATTACTCCGACTGGCCGACCATCCCGCAGCTCTACGTGAAGGGCGAATTCGTCGGCGGCTGCGACATCATCACCGAGATGACGCTGTCCGGCGAACTCGACGGCCTGTTCGACCAGAACGGCATCGCCTTCAACAAGGACGCCGCCGACAAGATCCGCGAAGCCAACGCCTGAGCCGATCCCGGCGCCGGGCCCCTGACAGTGCCCGCAGGACTTGCTGCAGATCGAAGGGCGGCCCCGCACCGGGCCGCCCTTTGCCATTTGAGACCATACATTTTTCCGACAGGACTTTGACCATGGGCACCGTGTCCGCCGCCGCGTTCCTCATCATTGCGTCCCTTGCAGGCGCCATGATCGTCTTCGCGGCCTTCCGCCAGAACCGCAGATGGCGCGCCGAACTCCGCCACCTTGCATCCACCGAAGGCTGGCAGATCGAGGAGGCCACAGCCTCCGGCCGCAACGGCATGAAGATCGACATCTCGCACCCCGCCGAAGGCTGGACCCTCACGCTCTACAGCCTGAGCCATTCCACCCCGGGCGGGTCATCCGGCACCACCCGCTGGACCCGCTTCACCGCGCCCGACCTCGCGCTGCCCGAAGGGCTGGCCGTGCTGGGACCGGACATGCCCGACGGCGCCCGCATCCGCATGGAAAGCGCGCTCGGCAGCACCGGCGGCGTGGGCCGCATGATCCTCATGAAATTCCTCGGCCCGCTGGGCGAGGACATGGCCCGCCTTCAGGCCGCCCCGGGCACAGGTCCCGGAACGCTGCTCGCCACCCCCGGCGCCGAAACCGCGCTCGACCCGGTCCGCGACGCGCCGGACCTCGCCGCCGCGCGTCAGGGCCGCAATCCCGCGCAGCAGCCCATGGCGATCCGCGACACGCAAGGCTTCGCCCTGCGCCAGACCGGCCTCATCCGCAAGCCGGAGCAGCTGCGCGCGTTCATTTCCCTCGGGAACAGTCTCGCGGACCGGCTCAGGGCCGCCACCTGAGGCGCCACATGCCGTAGGGTGGGCGTTCCGGCGCAGCCGGGTTGGCCACCCGCCCTGCCCGGCCGCGCGGCCTTCTCAGGCGCCCAGCTTCTCGTCCGCCGTCTCGGCCAGCGATTCCGCCCGCGCCGCCAGCTCTGCCAGCGCATCCGTCACGTCCGAGGGGATCACCGCCACCTCGACCTTCTCGGGCGCGGGCGCGGGCCGCCCCTTCAGCTCGGCGATCTCCGCCTTCATGGCGCCAAGCTGCTCTTCGGCATCGCGCAGCTTCTCTTCCAGACCGGCGGTCTTGTCCGCCAGCATCAGACCGGCCATCAACAGCATTCGCGTCTCGGGGATGCGCCCGATCTGCTGCACCAGCACCTGCGCCTCCGCATCCAGAAGCGCCGCCGCCGACAGCAGGAACTGCTGTTCGCCGTCCTGGCAGGCCACCTCGAAGGTGCGCCCGCCGATCCCGATCTCCACTTCGACCTGGCTCATGACTTGGCCTCCTGTCCGTCCGTTCCGGCGGCCTCGAGAAGCGGCCCGAGGGTCGCGATCAGCGCCTCGGTCTCGGCCGCGTCGACCGCGCGCGCCGCGCGCAACCCGTCCAGTTCCGCCTTCATCGCATCGTTGATGAGCGAGGCATCGCCGACGCCCTGTGCATTGGCGGCCCTGAGGGCCGCGTTGCTCTCCGACAGGGCGGCGTTGGCCGCGCGCAGGCGCTGCACTTCCGCGTCCAGCCCCTCGATCAGTTCCGCAGGGACACCCGCCGCCTCGCCCGAGGCCCCGGCTCCGGCTTCCGCCTCGGCCAGCCGCGCCTTCAGGTGACGCATCCGCTCCTCGAGCTGGGCATTGGCAACCTTCTCGTCGTCCAGCGCCTCGCGCAGCGCCGTCAGCTCGGCCTCGATCTCGCTCAGGTCGGCGCCCTCGCCCCCGGAGGCGTCGTCCGAAGACTCCGCGCCCGCTGCGGCGACCGCCGCCTCGGCTTCGGCGCGCACGGCGGCGATGACCGCGTCGCGCTCCTCCGCCGCCTTCTCCAGCGCCTGGGCTACCGCCAGTTCCTGCTCCGCCGCGGCCTCGCCCCTCAGGGTGGCCAGCGCCGAGGCGTGTTCCTCCGCCATGTCCAGCCGCGCCGCCTCGATGGCCGAGGCGCGCTCGGCCTCCGTCGCTTCCGCCGCCGCGGCGGCCCGTTCCTCGGCCTCCGCCAGCGCGGATTCCGCCGCCGCCAGTTTCGCCGTCAAGGCCTCCAGCTCTCCGCCGTCCGGCCCGGGCGTATGGGCCTCCAGCCGCTGGCCAATCCGATCCAGCGCGCGCGACAGGCGCGTCTGCAACTCGTCGATCTGGGTCATCTGCCCTCTCGCCCCCGTTTCCTCGCCCGTATGCCGGGCCGTCCCGTCTTTCGGGTCTTGTGCCGGGACAACCGCATCGCGAATCGCCCCTCGACCCTTTGGAGGAAGTCTAGCAAGCGCAAAAGGAAAATGCGCCCCCCTGTTTACCAACGCCTTCCCAAGCACTTGGACGGCGGTTTTCATCCGCCTGCCCGCGGCCTGCCGGGCCGCGACCTTGCCATTTGCCCCGCGGCTGCTATTCAGCGCGAAACGCTGCAACGCAAGGAACCTCACGGTGGACATTTCAGAGCTTCGCAACGCCAATCCCGACCACTGGATGCGCGCAACCGCGATCCGCGCGCTGGCCCTCGACGGTGTGGCCAACGCCAACTCCGGCCACTCCGGCATGCCCATCGGCATGGCCGACGTCGCCACCGTGCTCTTCGGCAACCACCTGAAGTTCGACGCCGCCAACCCCGAGTGGCCCGACCGCGACCGCTTCATCCTGTCCGCCGGCCACGGCTCCATGCTGATCTACTCGCTGCTCTACCTCTGCGGCGATCCGGAGGTCACGCTCGACCAGCTCCAGAACTTCCGCCAGTGGGGCGCCAAGACCGCCGGCCACCCGGAGAACTTCCTGCTGAAGGCGGTCGAGACCACCACCGGCCCGCTCGGCCAGGGCATCGCCAACTCCGTCGGTTTCGCCATGGCCGAGGAGATGCTCCGCGCCCGCTTCGGCAAGAAGCTCGTCGACCACCACACCTACGTCATCGCAGGTGACGGCTGCCTGATGGAAGGCGTCAGCCAGGAGGCGATCACCCTCGCCGGCCGCTACGCCCTGTCGAAGCTCGTCGTCTTCTGGGACAACAACGACATCACCATCGACGGCAAGGTCTCGCTCTCGGACCGCACCGACCAGGTGGCGCGCTTCAAGTCCGCCGGCTGGCACGTGCAGGAAATCGACGGCCACGATCCCGCCGCCATCGACGCCGCGATCGCCGCCGCCAAGGCCTCCGACCAGCCCTCGATGATCGCCTGCAAGACGCACATCGCCCTCGGCCACGCCGCGCAGGACACCTCCAAGGGCCACGGCGCGCTGACCAACAACGAACAGAACATCGCCGCCAAGGAAGCCTGGGGCTGGCACACCGGCCCGTTCGAAATGCCCGCCGAGGTGAAATCCTGGTGGGAATCCACCGGCTCCCGCGGGGCCGCCGACCGCACGGAATGGGAAGCGCGCCTCGCCTCCGCCTCCGACTCCCGCCAGAAGGAATTCGCCCGCGTCATCGCCGGCGACGCGCCGAAGAAGCTCTCCGCCACCATCAAGGCGCTGAAGAAGCAGATCTCCGAAACCCAGCCCAAGGTTGCCACCCGCAAGGCGTCCGAGATGGCGCTCGAGGTCATCAACCCGATCATGCCGGAAACCATCGGCGGCTCGGCGGACCTCACCGGCTCCAACAACACGCTGACCGGCGATCTCGGCAAGTTCGACACCGACAACCGCAAGGGCCGCTACGTCTACTGGGGCATCCGGGAACACGGCATGTCCTCGGCGATGAACGGCATCGGCCTGCACGGCGGCCTGCGTCCCTACGGCGGCACCTTCATGGCCTTCACCGACTACGCCCGGCCAGCCATGCGCCTTGCCGCGCTGATGAAGACGCCGACCATCTTCGTGATGACGCACGATTCCATCGGCCTCGGTGAAGACGGCCCGACCCACCAGCCGGTCGAGCATCTGGCCATTTCCCGCGCCACGCCGAACACGCTGGTCTTCCGCCCCGCCGACGCGGTCGAAACCGCCGAAGCCTGGGAAATCGCCCTGACGCAGAAGGCGACGCCCTCCGTGCTGTCGCTGACCCGCCAGAACCTGCCCACCGTCCGGACCGAGCACAAGACCGCCAATCTGTCGGAGAAAGGCGCCTACGTGCTGGCCGACGCCGAAGGCAAGCGCCAGGTCATCCTGATGGCCACCGGCTCCGAGGTCGCCATCGCCATGGCCGCCCGCGACGCGCTGCAGGCCGAGGGCATCGGCACCCGCGTCGTCTCCATGCCCTGCTGGGAACTCTTCGAGGCGCAGGACGAGGCCTACCGCCGCAAGGTCCTGCCCGCAGGTCCGGTGCGCGTCGCGGTAGAGGCCGCCGTGGGCTTCGGCTGGGACAAGTGGCTGTTCTCCGAGCGCGGCAAGCGCGACAAGGGCGCCTTCGTCGGAATGACCGGCTTCGGCGCCTCCGCCCCTTACGAGACGCTCTACGAGAAGTTCGGCATCACCCCCGAGGCGGTGACCGAAGCGGCCAAGGGCCTGCTGTAAACGCACCACCGTAGGGTGCGTTATCAACGCACCAACCTTATCAACGCACCAACCAGAAAGGCCCCCGCCACACCCGGCGGGGGCCTTTTCCTGTCCGCGCCACCAATGGCGCCGACACCCCCCTGTTGCATTCCGTCCGGTCAGGTCGCATGTGTCGTCACCGACAAATCCCCGCACGACCCGATGAACCGCTCCGGAAGACCCAATGACCCAACAAACACCCACCCTGCACATGATCTGCGGCAAGATCGCCTCCGGAAAATCGACGCTGACCGCCACCCTCGGGCAGGAACCGGCCACCATCGTCATCGCAGAGGACGACTGGCTGAAGGCGCTCTTCGGCGACGAGATGACCTCTCTCGCCGATTACGTCCGATGCACCGCGAAACTTCACAAGATCATGGCGCCGCACATCGCGTCGGTGCTGCAGGCAGGTGTCTCCGTCGTTCTCGATTTCCAGGCGAACACCGTGGACGCCCGCAACTGGATGCGCGGCATCTTCGAACAGGCGGGCGCCTCTCATGTCCTGCATGTCCTCGATGTGCCCGACGAGGTTTGCCTGGCGCGCCTGCACGCCCGCAACGCGCAGGGCGATCATCCCTTCGCGGTCACCGATGAGCAGTTCCGGCAAATCTCCAGCCACTTCGTGCCGCCCTCTCCGAACGAGGGGTTCAACATCGTCCTGCACCACTGAGGGTCGGAGGCTGTGGCAGGCATCCGCGTGTCGGCCAGCCCGGGGCACATGCGCCCGCGGCGTCCCTGACGCTTGAACGGGACGCCGCCTGAGCTTTGAAACACGCGTCCATCGGGCGGCACAGCCGTCGGTTCGGAGGCCACCTGCCACCCGACCTGAGGGTGCCGTCCGCCAATACGTTAACCTTAACAAGGCTTTAAAATCGCAAGTGTTAACAACCGGCCGGTTGGAGGGGTCGAACCGGCCGGTTCACCCCTTTCAAAACCGTTAAACCTGCCCGGAACGGCGGTTTACCATTCGTTTACCTATGTGACCCGTGCGTCGGCACCCCCAGATCCTGTAGGCGCGCGGTGCGTTAACCATCGTGCGGTCGCTCAAGGAACGGCCCGATCCTGTTAATTCACAGACCGTTAAGCACGGCACGCGCTGCCCTTAACCCCGGCTCTTCGCCGTCGCGCCCCAACCGTTCCATGGTCAGATCCATCGCCCGAAGCTGCCTGTCCGGTGCCTCCAGCACGTCGAGCACGGCCTTGGCAATCGCTTCAGGCTTACAGTTTTTCCCAATGAATTCAGGGATATCCCGGGTCCCGCTCACAAGGTTGACCAGCGTCACGGTATCCACCAGCAGCATCCGTCCGATGATCTGGCGGCTGAGCCAAGACATGTCATAGGCGATCACCATGGGCGTGGCATTTGCCGCCAGCTCCAGCGACACCGTGCCGGAGGCCGCCAAGGCCACGTCCGCCGCCCGGAACGCCGCCAGTTTCTCCGCGGAATTTCCTTCCGGATCAATGACTTCCACCGGAACCTTCCAGCCGGCCACCGCCTCTTTCACCGGGCCCACGACCTGCCGGCCGGCAGGCAGCACAAACCGCAGGCCGGGCCGCGCGATACGTTCCACAACCTCTTGAAAAACCGGCAACAATCGCGCCACCTCGGACCGCCGCGACCCCGGCAGCACCAGCACCACCTTGTCGCCGCTGTCACCCTTCCAGGCCGCGGCCTCCTCCGCCGTGGCAACGGGTTCCATGACCACCGGATGCCCGACGAAATCACATGCGATTCCAACGGCTTGCATGTAGGGCGGCTCGAACGGCAGCAGCGCCAGCACCTGGTCGACCACGCCGACCATCTTCTTCGCGCGCCCCGGCCGCCACGCCCAAACCGTGGGGGCAACATAGTGCACAACCCTTTGATCCGGCGCGGCTTTTTTCACCAGCCGGTTCACGCGCAGCGAAAACTCCGGCAGGTCGATGGTCACCAGCACGTCCGGCCGCCAGTCCAAGACCGCCTCTGCGGTTTCGCGAATACGCGCCTTCAAGTGCCTGTATTCCTTCAGGATTTCCGAGATCCCCATGATCGAGATCTCGTCCATCGGGAAAAGGCTCTCCAGCCCTTCGGTCTCCATCAGCGGCCCGCCGATACCGCGGAACTCCACATCGGGGCACAACTGCCTGAAACCCTTCATGAAAGCCGCGCCCAGCTTGTCGCCGGAGGCCTCCCCGGCCGTAACGAAAACCCGCATCAGGCGCCCCTTTCCCGGACCCAGAGAAACAGGCCCGTCTCCTCGATCAGCGCCCTGACAAGCGGCTGTTCCAGCACCATCACCCCCTGCGCCTCGATCACGATCCCCGACAGCCCCGCCGCCGCCGCCCGCCGCACCGTCTCCGGCCCGATCACCGGCAGATCGGCCCGCCGGTCCTGCCCGGGCTTCGGTGCCTTGTAGAGCACGCCACCCTCCGCATCCGTCAGCGCCTGAAGCATCGCGTCCGTCCCCTCAACCCCTTCGCGTTGAAGGACAATTCCGTCTCGCAGGACACAGGCCTGGCCCAGGTCTTCCGCCGCCTGCCGGTCACTCACGGCGTCGCCCAGCCGGGCCAATTCGGCAGCGCCCTCAGGTATTTGCCCCCACGCGCCGACTGGCGGCAACAGCGCCGGCGCCGCCTCATGCGCGGCCACGACGCGGAAGCCTGACGCCTCGAAGATCGCGATGAAGATCCGCAGTGCCCCGTCATCGCCACGCCGCAACGCGCGCAGCACGCGCGGCACAAGAGGCCAAGTCCGCAGGTCCACCCGCGCCAGCGACACCGGCGGCCGCGTGACCGACCCGCAAAGGCAGACCTCCGTCACACCCTGCCGCCGCATCCAGCGCAGCAGGCTTCCCAGCGTCTCCAGTCGGAAGGTCCGGTCTACGGGCAAGTCGGGCGGGCAGTGCTCTAATGCACAGACGCGCACCGGCCCGCCGTGCGCCGCGGCCACCGCCCCGGGCAAGGCGCCTTTTCCGGCGATCAGCGCCAGCATGGCGTCACCCCGGGGTCAGGAACGACCGGTCGCTGTCGCCCAGGATAAACGCAACGATTTCCTTGACATACTGGCTGGACGTCTCGTCCCCGAGCCGTCTTGCGCGGTCCTGGAAGGCGCCCTCGCCCTGTGCCAGCATCTGGAACGCGGCGCGCAGCGCGGTGATGTCGTCGCGCTTCACCCCGCGGCGTTTCAGACCGACGAGGTTCAGCCCGTCCAGCTTGCCCCGCGGCGCCTGCACGAGGCCGTAGGGGATCACGTCGTTCGTCACCATGGTCACGGCCCCGATGATGGCGCCCCGGCCGATGCGCACCCATTGGTGCACGCCCGACAGGCCACCGATGATGACGTCGTCCTCGATGACACAGTGCCCCGCAAGCGCGGCATTGTTGACGATGATGACCCGGTCGCCCACCTGGACGTCATGCGCCACGTGGCAGCCCGCCATGAACAACCCGTCATCCCCGACGCGGGTCACGCCGCCACCGCCCTCGGTGCCGGTGTTCATGGTGACATGCTCGCGGATACGGTTGCGCTTGCCGATCACCAGCCGCGTCTTCTCGCCCTTGAACTTCAGGTCCTGCGGGATCTCGCCGATCACCGCGAAGGAGAAGACCGCTGTCTCCTCACCGATCTCCGTTGCGCCGGTGACGACCACGTGGCTCTTCAGCTCGACCCGGTCGTGCAGGACGACCTCGGGCCCGATGTGGCAGAACGGACCGATGACGACGCCTTCGCCGATGCGGGCGCCCTCTTCGACCACGGCCGACGGATGGATGGAGGCGCTCACGACGGCAGGTCCATCATGGCGGTGAATTCAGCCTCGGCAGCCATTTCGCCATCGACCTCGGCGACGCCGCCGAACTTCCAGACCTTGCCGCCGGGCTTGCCGCGCAGCGTGGTCAGCTTCATCCGGAGCTGGTCGCCGGGCACCACCTTGCGGCGGAACTTGCACTTGTCGATGGACATGAAATAGACCTTCATCTCCTTGTCGGCCATGTCTAGCGTGGTGCCCACCATGACCGCCGCCGTCTGGGCCATGGCCTCCACGATGGTCACGCCGGGCATGATCGGCAGACCGGGGAAGTGGCCTTGGAAATGCGGTTCGTTCATCGTCACGTTCTTGATGCCGGTGGCGCTTTGCGTGCCGTCGATGTCGACCACGCGGTCCACCAGCAGGAACGGGTAGCGGTGGGGGATGATCCGCTGGATCAGCTGGATGTCTGCGGATTTCAGGTCGCTCATCTGGTCTGGCCTTCACGTTGATCTCTTGCCAGCGTCCCTAGCAAGCCGCGCCCTTCTGGGCAAGCGCGGGCCTCAGGCGGCTGTGTCAGGGCTGGGCGGGGGCCGTGCCGTCTGACGGGACGGCATCGTCCTGCGGTGCCGGAGACTGGGGCTGGGACTGGTCGGGCGCCTCGGGGGTTTCGGCAGGCTCCGGGTCCACCTGCGCGTCGATCCGCGCAATCGCCCGGTCGGTGATGTCGACGGAATCCACCGCCACCAGAACCGAGCGCCGTTCGAGGATGACGGCAGCGCCGGTCTCGCGCATCAGCCCTTCGAGAACCGGGCGCGCGGCCTGCAGGAACTCTATCCGGCTCTCCTCGCCGCGCGACCCCAGCGCCTCCGCCTTGGCGTCCTGCTCGGCCCGCAGGCGCTGCACTTTCTGGTCGAAGGCATCGGCCAGCGCGCGGAACTGCTCGGGCGCCATGGTGGCGCGCTGTTCCGTCAGGCGCAGCTCTTCGGCGGTCAGTTCCGCCTCGATCCGGCGGTTCTCGGCGACGATGGCATTGCCCTCGCGCTCCACCTCTTCGTTCAGCCGCCGGCCAAAGGCGCTCTCGGCAAAGGCGCGTTCGAAGTCGATCACCAGCACGGGGCTTTCCACCGCGTCCTGCGCCCGGCCCGCGGACGCCGCCCCGACGCAGAGCGTCAGGACAAGCAGCCAGTGAACGAGCCGGACCACGGGATCAGAATTCGGTGGAGATGGTCAGGTTGAAGTTCTTCTCTTCGTCGTACTTCGCCTTCTTGATCGGTTCGGAGAAGTCGAGCCGGAGCGGGCCAAGCGCGGAGTCCCAGAAGATCGAGAAGCCGACCACGTGCCGGGGGTCGAAGTCCGCCGAGACGATGCTGCCGCCCGCGACGTTGCTGTTCTCGTCGTTCACGCCCCAGACGGAGCCGATGTCGTAGAACAGGCCGCCCGAGATGCCGTATTCCTCCGGCAGACCGATGGGGAATTCCGCCTCGAACTTGGCCACCGCGTAGAAGTTGCCGCCCAGTGCGTCGCTGTTGCCCTGCGCGTCCAGTTCCCGCGGGCCGATGCCGCCGTAATCGAAACCGCGCATAAGGTTCGGGCTGAGCAGGAACCGGTCGGTCACGCGGCTTTCGCCGCTGGAATAGTTAAGCGCACCGCCTTCGATGCTGGCCCGGAGGGTGACTTCCTCGGACATGACCTTGGTCTGGGCAATGGCCTTCACGCCGGTCTTGACGAAGGTGGTGTCGCCACCGACGCCGCCGAAGTCCTGGCTGAATTCAAACAGGTAGGTGTTCTTCGGATCGAGGCCCGCGCGCCGCGTGTCCCAGCTGTAGGTGTAGCCCAGCGAGCTGTCGATGCGCTGGCCCTCCTCGGATTCGGTGTCAATCACACCGCCTTCGATCGCGCCGGAACTGCTGACGTCGGTCAGCTTCGCGGTGTAGCGCAAGGAAAGACGGCCGTTGTCCGAGACCGGGAAGGACAGCGACGGCTGGAAGATGCCCGACGTGGTGTCATAGTCGCCGCCAAGCTTGTCGGTCTCCGAGTAGTTGAGGTTGAGCCCGAACGCGAGGTCCTGGCCGAACACCGCCGGTTCGACGAAGTTGAAGCCGTAGCTCTTGGACGAAGAAGCCGTGTTGATGGTGAACCCGAGCGTCTGGCCGCGGCCGAGGAAGTTGCGCTCAGAGAAGGAGATCGCCGCGCCAAAGCCATTGGTCGACGAGTAGTTCGCACCGAAGGACAGCGAGCCAGTCGGCTGTTCCTCGACGTCGACGTCGATGATGACCTGCTGCGGGGTGGAGCCTTCGCGCGCGTCCACGTCCACGTTCGAGAAAAAGCCGAGCGCGCGGATGCGTTCGGCACTTTCCCGGATGGCGCGCGGGTTGAACGGGTCGCCCTCGACGGTGTCGAACTGGCGGCGCACGACACGGTCCATCGTGGTGGTGTTGCCTTCGATGTCGATACGCTCGACGAAGATACGGTCGCCCCGCACGAGGTTGAAGGACACGTCCAGCGTCAGGTCGCGGTCGTTGCGGCTGATCTGCGGATCGACGCGGACGAAGTTCAGACCTTCGCGGATGGCAAGCCGTTCCAGCCGGGCGATCTCGCTCTCGACGCGCATCGGCGAATAGACCACGCCCGAGCGCAGCTTCACCGCCCGCTGGAAGAGTTCGGTGTCGACGTCCGGCAGATCGGAGTTGACGGTGACGGCACCGACCCGGAACTGCTGGCCTTCCTCGACGTTGAAGGTCACGAAGAAGCCGTCACGCTCCCGCGCCAGCTCGGCGTTGGTGCCGGTGATGCGGAAGTCCACGTAGCCGCGTGCCATGTAGAAGTCGCGCAGCAGCTGCTGGTCGAATTCAACGCGGTCCTCGATGAAGGTGTCCTTGCGGATGAGGGCGCGCAGGAGACCGGCCTGCTTCGTCTCGACGACGCGGCGCAGACGACGGTCGGAATAGACCTGGTTGCCGACGAAGCCGATGCGCTCGACCTCGGACACGCCGCCTTCGAAGATCTCGAACACGAGGTCGACGCGGTTCTCGCTGCGGCGGATGACCTTGGGCGACACACGGGCGGCGATCCGTCCCTGCACCACGTAAGCCTCGGAAATCGCTTGCGCGTCCTGCTCCGCCACGCGGGGGTTGAAGACCCGGCGCGTCTGGCTCTGGATGATCGGCGCGAGGTCCTCGTCCTTGATCCGGCGGTTGCCTTCGAAGGCGATGCGGTTGACCGTCGGGAACTCGACCACGCGGATCACGAGGGTGTTGCCCTGCGGGATCAGGTCGACGCTTTCGAACAGGCCGGAGCCGAGGATACGCTGGTAGGCGTCGTTGAGCTGACCGGCGGAAACCTGCTGGCCCCGCGCAATCCCGGCGTAGGACAGGATGGTCCCTGCCTCGACGCGCTGGTTGCCCTGAATGTCAACGCTGCTGAAGGCGTAACTCTGCGCGTAGGCGGCCTGCGGAATGACCGCGACCGTCCCGGCGCCGAGCCCGAGTGCCATAGACAGGCAGACGGCTTGAACGACCTCGCTCAGGCGTTGAATTTTCTTATCATTTTGCGCGCCTTGCGCGGAAATGACCTTTGCCATTCTCGCAATCCACTTCGACATCCCACGGATTGTCACTAGCTGGATTGCCTTGGCTTGTCAAAACCATGACGCGGATTTCCTGAAGGTGTCGCCGGCACGCCGCGACAGGCATGCCATGGCGGCCTTTCAGTACATGAAGGTCCCGAGGTACGCTCCGAAAAAGAGGGCTGCGACGATCGTGAAGATGTACAGCAATCTGTCGAAGTTGATGCTCACGAGCAGGCTCATGCTGCGGTAGCCGTCGTGGATGTGCTGCATGGATTCGGTCCTTGGGTCGATCAGAGTTGGATCGGATGTGTTCACCGAAGCCTTATGCCTTAGGAATCGGGCGGGATTTGGGCAGCCGCCGAAGAAATTTTTTCCGGTCCGTAAACAGAAAGATCCCCTCGCCGGGGATCTTTCGCTTTCATTTTATGGGTCGGGCGCCTGCGATCAGGGGCAGAACAGGTCGTTCGTCAGACCAAAGACCATCAGGCCCAGCACCAGCGTCAGGCCGATGGACATCAGCACCTTCAGCGCTTTGTCGCTCGGCGGACGACCGGAGACGGCCTCGTAGGCGTAGAACACGAGGTGGCCGCCATCCAGCACCGGGATCGGGAAAAGGTTCAGAAGGCCGATGGCGGTCGACAGGACGGCGATCAGCCAGATGAAGTTCGTCGTGCCCTGGCTTGCCATGTCGCCCGCCGTCTCGGCGATGCCGATGGGACCGGACAGGTTGCAGGTGCTGATCGCACCCGTCGCCATGTGCCACAGGCCGGAGACGGAACCGCGCATGATCTCCCAGACCTGGGTCACGCTGCCGGCAACGGCCGTGCCGAAGCCCGGCGTCTGGGTGGCGGGCTCGAACGCCACGCCGCCGACGATGCCGATGCGGTAGTACGTCTTGAAGCCGCCCTCCGCCTGCGGTTCGTCCACCCGCTTGGGCGTCAGGTCGAGGTCCAGCGTCTCGCCGTCGCGCCAGACGGTGAGGGCCAGCGTCGCGCCTTCGGAGCCTTCGACCTTTTCCTTCAGCTGGTCGAAGGCGAAGATATCCTCCCCGTCGACGGCGATGATGACGTCGCCCGGTTCCATCCCGGCGTCGCCCGCGGCAGACCGCGGCGCGATCTGTGTGGCGAGCGGCGGATAGACATAGGGACCCGAGACGTCGATTTCCGTGCCATCGCGGACCACGGTGTAATCCAGCGTCGGTTCATGCGGCAGCGCCTTCATGAAGGCCTCGTAGGCCAGCGCCTCGTCCGATCCCGGGGGCGCCTGCCCTTCGATGGCGACCAGCACGTCGCCTTCCATCAGTTCCTGCTGGACTGGCAGCGGGCGCAGCTCGCCCACTGTCAGCGGTTCGGTGATCTCGCCGCGGAACAGGAAGATGCAGGTGAAGATCAGGATCGACAGGGCGAAGTTGAAGAACGGCCCGGCCGCCACCGTCGCCGCCCGCGCCCACAGCGGCGCGCCGATCATGGTGGAGCGTTTCTCGGCGTCGTCGAGGCCGTCCATGGCCCCCTCTTCGGCGATGGCGCCGGACGCGTTGCCGTCGCCGCGGAACTTCACGTAGCCGCCGAAGGGGATCGCGGCCAGCTGCCACTTCGTCCCGTCGCGGTCGGTCCTGGACCACAGCACCGGGCCGAAGCCGAGGCTGAACACCTCCGGGAAGATCCCGGATTTCTTGCCGACGATGTAATGGCCGTACTCGTGGATCGCGATGATGACCGACAGGGCCACGATGAAGAACAGGGCCGTCCAGAGAAAGCCGCCGAATGTCGAGGTCAGTGTCGTCAGGTCCAAAACGCGCCCCTTCTAGGTACTGCTGTCAATGATATCACCCGCCGCTACCCGTGCGAGATGGTCGGCTTCGACCACCATATCAAGGTCAAAGTCGTCATCAATAAGGCCCGGCTGCGACGAAACACGGGTGAGCACGTCCTCGACCACGCCCGCCATGCGCGTGAACTTTATGCGTCCGTCAATGAAGGCGTCGAGCGCAACTTCCTTTGCGGCGTTGAAAATAGCGCCCGAAAGGCCGCCTGCATCCATGACCTCGCGCGCCAGCCGCAGCGCGGGCCAGCGGGTCTCGCAGGCGGGACGAAAGGTCATCTGACCGAGCTTCACAAGATCGAGACGTTCGACCGGAAGCGACCGGCGTTCGGGCCAGTGCAGGGCAAAACCGATGGCATGGCGCATGTCGGGTGGGCCGACGTGGGCCATAAGCGCACCGTCGTTGAAGCCCACCAGCGCGTGGATCATGCTCTCGGGATGCACGACGGTCTCGATCATCGCCGGGTCGAGGCCGAAGAACTCCCGCGTCTCGATCAGTTCCAGCGCCTTGTTGAACATCGACGCGCTGTCGATGGTGATCCGCTGCCCCATCGCCCAGTTGGGATGGGTCGCGGCCTGCTCGGGCGTGGCCTCGTCCAGCCGGTCCAGCGGCCAGTCGCGGAAGGCCCCGCCCGAGGCCGTGATAATGACACGCTCGACCGCGGCCATGTCCTCTCCGATGAGGGCCTGGAAAACCGCCGAATGCTCTGAATCCACCGGCAGCAGGCGTCCGCCGTGTGCCGCGGCCTCGCGCAGCATCAGGCGTCCGGCGCAGACCATGCTTTCCTTGTTGGCCAGTGCCAGCGTGGCCCCCTGCCTCAGCGCGCGCAAGCCCGGTTCCAGCCCGGCGGCCCCCACGATGGCGGACATCACCCAGTCGGCGGGCCTATCGGCAGCCTCCAGCAGAGCGTGGCGCCCTGCCCCGGCCTCGACCCCGGAGCCAGCCAAAGCCGCGCGCAGGTCCGGAAGCAGCGCCTCGTCCGCAACCACCGCGACCTCGGCCCGCAGGCGCACGGCGTCGGCGGCCAGTTGCGCGACGTTGCGGCCGCCGGTCAGCACGACCACCCGATAGGAAGACGGATCACGACCGATCAGGTCGAGCGTATTCTGTCCGATGGACCCCGTGGCCCCGAACACGGATACACGCCGCATGAAACCTCCTCCGCCTGCCCGGTCAGCCGATGCCGGGCGGGAATGCCACCAACTGGTCGGCGAACACAAGGAAGACCGCAGCCCCCAGCATCCCGTCGAACCGGTCCAGAAGCCCGCCATGTCCCGGGATCAGCGAGGAGGAATCCTTCACCCCCGCCTTCCGCTTCAGCGCGCTTTCCGCAATGTCGCCGATCTGGCTGGCCATGCTGAGCGCGATGGAAATCCCCATCAGCCCGATGCCCGCCCCGGCGAACCACGCAAAAAAGGCGCCCACCGCTGCGGCGGCGATCCAGCCCGCGACGGTTCCGGACCAGGTCTTCTTCGGTGACACCTTCGGCCAGAACTTCGGCCCGCCGATGGCGCGCCCCGCGAAGTAGCCGAAGACGTCCGTGACCACGACCACGGTGATCAGCCACAGCATCCAGACAAGGCCCAGCTCGTCCCTCAGGTCCATCATCCCGTAGCCCGCGAACAGGATCAGCGTCGCGAAGACGGCGTACCGGGTGCCCCCCTGCTCCATCCGGGTGAAACCCAGCATCGCCGGCGCCATCAGCAGCGGCAGGGCAAAGGACGGTGGAATCACGTTGGCGGCCAGAGCCACCAGGAAGGTCGCGGCGCCGAGGATGTACTGCGATTTCGTCCGCCCGGTATCGAGCAGGCAGACAAGTTCCCAGACCATCACCCCCGAGGCCACCGCGATCAGGACGTGGAACACCCAGCCCCCGGCCCAGACGGCGATCACGCCCACGGCGATCATCACGACGGCAGAGGCCAGCCGCACTTTCAGGTCGTCCCAGCGGTGTGCACTCATGCCTTCACGGCCCCGTACCGGCGGTCGCGCCGACCGTAGGCACCGCACAGACGGGCAAATTCCTCGGGCGTGAAATCGGGCCACAGGGTGTCGACGAATTCGTACTCGGCATAGGCCGACTGCCATAGCAGGAAGTTGGAGATCCGCGCCTCGCCGCTTGTGCGGATCACGAGGTCCGGATCCGGCAGGACGCGAGTGTCGAGGTAGCGCGGCAGGGTCTCTTCCGTAACGTCCTCGGACCGCAGTCGGCCCGCAGCCACGTCCTCCGCCAGCCGCTTGACGGCGCGCGCGACCTCGTCCCGGCCGCCGTAGTTCAGCGCAATCGTCAGGTTGGTGCCGGTGCAATGGCCGGTGATCGCCTCCGCCTCGTCCATCAGGCCGCGCAGCTTCGCGTCCAGCCGCGGGCGGTCGCCGATGAAGCGGACGCGGACGTTCTCCTTAACGAAGGCCTGCATCTCTTTCATGATGTAACGCCGGAAGAGGCTCATGAGCCCGGCCACCTCGACCTGCGTGCGACGCCAGTTCTCCGTCGAGAAGGCGAAGATCGTCAGGTAGTCGACGCCGGCCGCCGGACAGGCCTCGACGATCTCGCGGACGCGGCGGGCGCCGGCGTGGTGGCCGAACAGGCGCGGTCTGCCACGCATGGTCGCCCAGCGGCCGTTGCCGTCCATGATGATCGCCACGTGTCGCGGACCATGGGACTGGCTTTCGTCACGGCTCATTCAAGGCTCCTTCTTAGGCATCGGCCACGTCTGCGGGTTTCATAGCCGATCCCCCGGCCCTTGCCAAAGAGATAGTCGTGCAGGGTTTCAGCAGGTGCTGCGCACGTTGCACGGCGGTACCGCCCGGCCCGTTCAACGCAACTTCGGCCATGCGACCGGCGCCCTCAGCGCACACGGTTTGGGCAAGCGCGACATGAAAAAAGGGGCGGTCGCCCGCCCCTGTCGTCCTTATCGGTCACGCAGGGATCAGACCTGCATGATCTCTTCCTGCTTGTTCTCAAGCGCGGCGTCGACCTTTTTGATGTAGCTGTCGGTCAGCTCCTGCACTTCGCTTTCCCAGAGCTTGGCGTCGTCCTCGGACATGTCGTCCTTGTGCTTCTTGATCTGGTCCATGCCGTCGCGGCGGACGTTGCGGATCGCGACGCGGGCGTGCTCGGCATACTGGCCGGCCACCTTGCTCAGTTCGCGGCGGCGCTCCTCGTTCAGTTCCGGGATCGGCAGCATGATGATCGTGCCGTTGAGCTGCGGGTTGATGCCAAGCCCCGACTCGCGGATCGCCTTCTCGACCTTGCCGACCAGCGACTTGTCCCAGACGTTGATCGTGACCATGCGCGGCTCCGGCACGTTCACGGTGCCGACCTGGTTGATCGGGGTCATTGCGCCATAGGCGTCGACCATGATCGGCTCAAGCATCGAACCGGAGGCGCGCCCGGTGCGGAGCGAGGCGAATTCCGTCCTCAGCGAGCCCATGGCCCCTTCCATGCGCCGGGTGAGATCATCGGTGTCGAGTTCGAATTCGTCGGACATGAGCGTCTTGCCTCGCTTCGCTGAGCCTTTGTCGGTGCGCAGGCTTATTACGTCACCGCGCGCAGATCAATGTCTCTTGCCGGGTCCGCGTGGCGGCGACCTGTCCCCGGGCGTCCTCATCCTTCCTTAACGCCCCGTGTGCAAGACATGGATTTGCGGCGCCGTCCGCCCCGCACCGACCGAAACCGTGCAGGAAACGCCCTGCCTCGTGCCTTTTGGGAACCGCTGCCGGAACCGCCATGCATGTCTGCCTGATCCTCTTTCCCCAGTTCCCCATTCTGGGGTTCGTCCTGATCCGCGAGGTGCTGGAGCTTGCCAACCGCATCGCCGGACAGCCGCTGTTTTCCTGCCGCATCCGTACCGTGACCGGCACGGCCGTCGCCGCATCGGACGGGACGCGGATCGCGGCAGAGGCGCAGGATTGGGAGGGGGCGCAGGGTTTCGACCTCGTGGTGCTTTGTGCCGGGCCCCACCCGCTCGACCACCTGCCCATGGGCCTGCGCGGCTTCCTTGCGAGGGCGGAGGCGGCGGGCGCGACACTGGCCGGTCTGGACCAGGGCGCGCTGATCCTCGCGCGGTTGGGGCTGCTCGACGGACGGGAGGCCGTGCTGCCGCCCGATCCCGACCGGACCTATCCCCACATCGCCCTGTCGGAACGGACACATGCGTTCGACCGGCAACGGCTGACGTCTTCGGGCGGTCTGGCGACAGCGGAGGCGATGCTCGACTGGATCGCCCGCAGCCACGGCCCGGCGCTGGCCGCCCGCACCGGAGCGGCGCTCGGCCACGGCCGTGTCGCCGAAACCAGCCGGGCACAGGCGCTGGCGGCGCGCGCGGGCCATTGCGATCCGCTGATGACCCGCATGACAACCCTGATGGCAGCGCACTTGGATGCGCCATTACCTCTGCCGCGCATCGCTGCCGAACTGGACATGAGCCTGAAACGCCTGCGCCTGCGCTGCCGCAAAGCTCAGGGCAAGACCCCGGCTGAGGTCTACCTGGACCTGCGCCTGAGGCGTGCCGCGCAGCTTGTCGACGAAACAACGCTTACGGTAGCCGAGATTGCGGCGGCGACCGGTTTCGCCTCCCCTTCAGCCTTCACGCGCAGCTACGGGAACCACTTCGGCAAAGCGCCCCGGGCGCAAAGGGCGCAGCGGGCAAAGGCCGCCACGCCCACCGGCTGGGACGCGGCGACTGAGGCCGCCCGCCCCTCGGGGCAGGCGCAGTCTGACCTCCGGGATCAGGGAATGACGCGCGTGTAGGTGCCCTCGCCCGCCATGATTCCCCGGAAGCCGCCCGGCTCGTTGAGGGAGAACACCAGGAGCGGCATCTTGTTGTCGCGGGTCAGCGCGATGGCCGAGGCATCCATGACCTTGAGGTTGTTGCGCAGCACGTCGTCGTAGGTGACCTCGTCGTAGCGCTTCGCATCGGGGTTGTTCTTCGGATCGCAGTCGTAGATGCCGTCGACGTTCTTGCCCATCAGGATCGCCTCGCAGGCCATCTCGGACGCGCGCAGAGCCGCGGCGGTGTCGGTAGTGAAATACGGGTTGCCCGTGCCGGCGGCAAAGATGCAGATCCGTTTCTTCTCGAGGTGCCGCACCGCGCGGCGGCGGATGTAGGGTTCGGCGACCTCGTCCATCCGGATGGCCGAGATCACCCGGCAGTAGGCGCCCAGTCCTTCCAGCGCCGACTGCATGGCCAGCGCGTTCATCACCGTCGCCAGCATGCCCATGTAGTCCGCCGTGGTCCGCTCCATCCCCTGTGCCGAACCGGCGAGACCGCGGAAGATGTTGCCGCCGCCGATCACCATGCAGATCTCGACACCCATGTCGTGCACGGCCTTGATCTCGCGCGCGACGCGCTCGACGGTGGGCGGATGGAGGCCGTAGCCCTGATCGCCCATCAGCGCCTCCCCCGAGATCTTAAGCATGACGCGTTTGTAGGTTGTGGCGGGCTTGTCGCTCTCGCTCTCGCTCATGTTGCGCTCCCTATTTGCCGGGGGGTAATGTCGGGCACCTTCTGGCGGAAAAGCCCGCCCTCTGCAATGCCGCAGCGCAGGAACAGGCGCGACGAGGACCCCGAAGCTGATGCCCATGACCAATAAACTGGCCGAGCGCCTCGATGCCCTCGATCCGGACGTGCCGTTGCTGATCGCGGGACCGACGGCATCCGGCAAGTCGGCGCTGGCGCTCGAGATCGCCGAAAGGCAGGGCGGTGTCATCGTCAATGCCGACGCCATTCAGGTCTTTGCCGACTGGCGCGTGCTGACCGCCCGCCCCTCCGCCGAGGAGGAAGCCCGCGCGCCGCACATGCTTTATGGTCACGTTCCCGGCACGCGAGCCTATTCCGTGGGGGACTGGCTGCGCGATCTTGCGCCGCTGCTGAAGGGTGAAAGACCGATCATCACCGGCGGCACCGGGCTCTATTTCACCGCGCTGACCGAGGGCCTGGCCCGTATCCCCGACGTGCCCGCCGCTGTCCGGGCGGAGGGCGACGATATGCGGATGACACGTGGTCTCTCGGCGCTTGTCGATCAGTTGGACGCGCCCACCGCCGCTGTCATCGACCTCAGGAACCCCATGCGCGTCCAGCGGGCGTGGGAGGTGCTGCGCGCCACCGGAAAGGGAATCACCGCGTGGCAGGCAGAGACCCCGGCGCCTCTCCTGCCGGTCACGCGGGCGCAGCCCTTCCTCTTCGACGCGCCGAAGGACTGGCTGACCCCGCGGATCGAGCGCCGTTTCCGGCAGATGGTCCGGGACGGCGCGCTGGAAGAAGCGCGCGAGAACCTCGACACCTGGTCACCCGCCCTGCCTTCTGCCAAGGCCATCGGTGCGGCCGAGCTGATCGCCCACCTTCGGGGGCAGATGACACTCGACGATGCGATCGAGCGGGCGACGATCCTCACACGGCAGTTTGCCAAGCGGCAGCGCACGTGGTTCAAATCGCGTATGTCCGACTGGCCGCGTGTCACCCCGGAGGACCTGAACGCATGAACCGCCCCGGTTTCCTGAAGAACCCGATGCCGCCCGCCCCCGAGCGGACGCGCGGCCCGGTGCGGTGCGGGTCCTTCATGCTGGAGCTGCAGGGCGCGCCGTGGCGCTACCAACTGGCCCACGACCGCGAGGACAGCACGCTGTTGTGGATCACCAAGGGCCAGGGCCGTGTGATGGTGGCGGGTGTGCTGCGCGGCGTGTCGATGCACCAGGCGCTTTGGTTGCCGGCGGGTACGCTGTTCGCCATCGACCTGCAGCCGGGCACGCAGGCGCTGTTCGTACATGCGCCCACCGGGCTTGCCCCGAAAGAGCCGGAGACCCCGATGCTGCTGCGTATCCGCGACAGCTTTGCCCAGGCCGAGCTGACCGGCGAGATCGACGCCATGCACCGCGAGCTGACCCAGAAACGGGCGCTGATGCAGGACAGCCTTGAAGCGCGGGTGCGTCTGCTCGGTATCTGGCTGCACCGCCAGATCGAGAAGGGCGCCGCCGAGACGCCCAAGGACACTGCGGCACAGCGGCTGGCCCGCAGGTACGCGCAGGCCCTGACCCGCGATTTCCGTACTGCGCAGCCGATGGCCGCCTATGCCGATGCGCTGGACGTGACGCCCACGCACCTCAGCCGCATCTGCCGCCAGTGCTGCGGCAAGACGGCGGCTGACCTGCTGACCGAACGCAAGCTGCATGCTGCCCGGGTCGCCCTCGAAAGCCCGCGCCCGCCGGTCCAGGATGTTGCGAAGTCGCTGGGGTTTTCTTCGGCCGCCTACTTCACGCGGTTCATCCAGACGCACACGGGCAAGTCGCCGTCGCAACTGCGCACCGACGCGCGGAAGATGCTTGCCGCGCGCCATTGATAACGCGGGCACTTTTTCCATCCCTGCCACGGACGCGGGGCTTGCAACGCTGTCCGTGTCGCTTTTGAATATGAGCCATGTCGCTTTTCGACACCAGAACGCCGATGACAAGCGTTGACGCCTGAAAGGCAATGGTGCGCTATGAGGCACAAACAAAGGGGGGGCACCGGATGGCTCGGGACAGGAAGACGGCGTCCAGGAAGCCAACCCCGCATAATAACCAGAACATGTCACAGGGAGATGATGATGACATCGAAGGACACCCTGCAGCGGGTCCACCCGGCTGCACAGATGTACGCGCGCGAATTCAAGGCCGGGAAACTTGACCGCCGCGAATTCCTGACGCGCGCCACCGCGCTCGGCGTCTCCGCGGCGACGGCCTATGCGCTTGGCGGCCTCGGCAGCCCGGCGCAGGCGGCGGCCCACGCCCAGTCCGGCGGCACGCTGCGTATCCAGCAGGAGGTCCGCGCGCTGAAGGATCCGCGCACCTACGACTGGACGCAGATGGCCAACTTCTCGCGCGGGTGGCTGGAGTACATGGTGGAGTACAACCGCGACGGCACCGTGCGTGGCCTGCTGCTGGAAAGCTGGGAAACCAACGACGACGCGACCGAGTACACGCTGCACGTCCGGCCTGGCGTGACCTGGAACAACGGCGACGCGTTTACCTCGGCGGACGTGGTGCGGATGTTCGAATACTGGTGCGACAAGACGGTGGAGGGCAATTCGATGGCCGGCCGCATGGCCTCGCTGATCGACCCCGCCACCTCAAAGATGATCGAAGGTGCGGTCACCGCCACCGACGACATGACCGTGACGGTTACGCTGCCCGCGCCCGACATCGCCATCGTCGTCGGCATGGCGGACTATCCGGCGGCGGTCGTGCACGAAAGCCATGACCCCGACACCATGCTGACCAACCCGATCGGCACCGGCCCCTACCTGCCCGAAAGCCTGGAGGTCGGCGTGAAGGCCGTGCTGGTCAAGAACACCGATCACACGTGGTGGGGCGCAGACGCGGAGGACATCGGCGGCGCTTACCTCGACCGGATCGAGTTCATCGACTACGGCACCGATCCGGCCTCGTGGATCGCGGCAGTCGAGTCCGAAGAAGTCGACATGCTCTACCAGAACGTGAACGAGTTCATCGAGATCGCCGACGCCATCGGCTGGGAGAAGTCCGAGGTGGTCACCGGCGCGACCGTGGTCATGCGGTTCAACCAGCAGACCCCGGTGGGCGACGCTCCGGTCTACGACAATGCCAAGCTGCGCGAGGCGCTGGTCAAGGCGGTCGACAACTCGATCTGCCTGGAACTGGGCTATGCCGGCCGGGGCACCGTGGCCGCCGACCACCACGTCGCGCCGGTACATCCGGAATACGCCGACATCGGTCCGGCCGAATACGCCCCCGACGAGGTTGCCGCGCTGCTGGAGGAATCCGGCATGGCGGACTTCGAGCACGAACTGATCTCGCTCGACGACGGGTTCACCAAGAACACCGCCGACGCGGCGGCGGCGCAGATGCGCGACGCGGGCATCAACGTGCGCCGCACCGTCCTGCCTGGATCGACCTTCTGGAACGACTGGGCGAAATACCCGTTCTCGATCACCGAGTGGAACCACCGACCGCTGGGCGTGCAGGTGCTGGCGCTGGCCTACCGCACCGGCGAGGCGTGGAACGAGGCGGGGTATTCCAACCCGGAGTTCGACGCCAAACTCACCGAGGCCATGTCGATCTCGGACGCGGAGGCGCGCAGCGCGGTGATGAAGGACGTGGAGACCATCCTGCGCAACGATCACGTCATCATCCAGCCCTACTGGCGGTCGCTCTACCGGCACTTCAAGCCGGGCGTCGTGGGCGCCGAGATGCACCCCTCGTTCGAGATCCACGTCTACAAGCTGGGTCTCGCCGCCTGACGCGACATCCGATCGGCCGTCCTCCCCCGGGAGGGCGGCCTTTTCGATCCGGTCGGGCCCTGCGCGCGGTTCCGGACAGACCTCATGGAGGCGCCTTTGGGCCTGTTCATCCTCAGACGTGTCGGCACGATGATCCTGACCGCGCTCTGCCTGACCTTCATCGTCTTCTTCCTGACGAACCTCTACCCGAACCTCGAAAAGCTGGCGAAGTCCGAGGGCAACTTCCGGATGACCGACGTCGAGGTGGCGACCTTCCTGTCGAGCAACGGCTACCGCTCGCCGGTGGACCCGGAGGTGCTGGCCGCCTACCGCTCCGGCCAGATGACGCAGGAGGAGGCCAGCGCGCAGCTCAACACCGGCTTCGACCCGCGCCTTCTGCGGAACTACGCGGAGTGGCTGGGCGTGGCGCCGGGCTACGTGATCGAGACCCCGTCCGGCGAGGTCAACGCCCGCTGCCAGGCACCCGGCACGGCGCTGGAGGAAGCTCCGCGGTTCTGCGGCATCCTGCAGGGCAAGTGGGGCCGCTCCACCGTCTTCAAGGAACCGGTAGGTGACGTGATCGGCACGCGGCTGGCGCTGACCGGCCGGCTGATGCTGTGGGTCATGCTGCTGATGGTGCCCGCCGCGCTGATCGTGGGCGTTCTGGCCGGGATGCGCGAAGGCTCTCCGCTCGACCGGTCGCTGTCGACCTTCTCCATCGCGACCACGGCAACGCCCGAATACGTGTCGGGCGTGATCTTCATCGCGGTCTTCACGTCCTCCGCTGTCGGATTGAAGTGGTTCAAGGGATCGGCGACCTCGGCCATGGAGGCGCCGACCTTCGACAACTTCTTCCTGCCGGTGCTGACCATCGCGCTTTACGGCATGGGCTACATCGCCCGGATGACGCGCGCGTCCATGGCCGAGGTCATGAGCGCCCAGTACATCCGAACCGCCCGCCTGAAGGGCGTGTCGTTCGGCAACATCGTCCTGAAACACGCGCTGAGGAACGCGCTGATCGCGCCGTTCACCGTCATCATGCTTCAGTTTCCGTGGCTCCTGAACGGCGTGGTGATCGTCGAGTCGCTGTTCAACTACAAGGGCTTCGGCTGGACGCTGGTGCAGGCCGCCTCGAACAACGACATCGAGCTGCTCCTGGGCGTGTCGGTCGTGTCGGTGATCGTGGTGCTCGTGACGCAGCTCATCTCCGACATCGGCTACGTCTACCTCAACCCGCGCATCAGCGTCACCTGAAGGAGAGGCCCATGGACCCGCTGACATGGACCGGAAGCCTCGGCACCGTCCTCAACCCGATGCTCGTGATCCTCGTGCCCATGTTCCTGCTGGCCTTGGTGCTGCGCATCCTGTTGTCCTTCTTCGAGCCTGACACAGGCATACAGGCCAACCCGGACGGCACCATTGTCGCCACGGGTGGCATCTGGGGGCTGTCGCGGGCGACGGTCAACTGGCTGGGTGTGCTGCTTGTGGCGCTGGCGCTGGCCTACCTGATCGGCGGCATCGTCATGGACACCGCCGCGGGCATCCTCGGTGGTTTGGCGCGGCGGCTCCTGCCCGTGTGGATCGCCCTGACCGCGACCTTCGGCCTGTCGGTCGTCTACAAGCGCAGGCTGGGGCTTTACGGGAAACTGTTCGACTCGACCATCGGCATGATCGGTTTCGGTCTCGTGATGTTCTGGGTCTATACCGCGATCTTCACCGGCCTCTTCGACATGATCGCCACGCATGACCCGCTGGGCCAGAACGCGCTTCTGAAGAACAAGGTGCCCGGCACGCCGCTGGGGGAGGAAGGCGAGTATCCCTATTACCTGCTGGGCGGCGACAACCTGGCCCGCGACGTGTTCAGCCGGGTCGTGGCGGGCTCCACCATCGTCATGGCCATCGCGCCGCTGGCGACGCTGTTTGCCTTCATGGTCGGCATCACGCTGGGCCTGCCCGCGGGGTACTACGGCGGCAGGCTGGACACGTTCCTGTCCTTCCTCGCCAACCTGATCCTCGCCTTCCCGGTGATCCTGCTGTTCTACCTGCTGGTCACGCCCGAGATCGTGGCGACGGGCCTGCCGCAGTACATGGCGGTCGTGCTGTTCGTCTTCCCGCTGGTGATCTTCGGCGTGCTGATCCACGCGCGCTACCGCACGCAGCCGGCCAAGAACTGGATCTACCTGGCCGTCGTTCTGCTGCCCCTGACACTGGTCTACCTGTCACTGATCAACGCGCCTCTGTCGAAGATCGACTTCTGGTCGCTCGACCTGTTCGACGTACCGGGCGGTATCCTCGTGGTCTTCGTCTCGGTGGTCTTCGTGAACTCGCCCACCGTGTTCCGCATCGTGCGGGGCCTGACGATGGACATCAAGACCCGCGACTATGTCGCCGCCGCCCAGACCCGCGGCGAACGGCCATGGTATATCATGCTGTGGGAGATCCTGCCCAACGCCCGCGGGCCGCTGATCGTCGATTTCTGCCTGCGCATCGGCTACACGACGATCCTGCTGGGCACGCTGGGGTTCTTCGGGCTGGGCCTGCCGCCCGAAAGCCCGGACTGGGGAACCACGATCAACGAGGGCCGGCGCCTGCTGTCGGTCTACCTGCACCCGGCCCTGCCGCCGGCGCTGGCGCTCCTGTCGCTGGTGCTGGGGCTGAACCTGCTGGCCGACGGGCTGCGGGAGGAATCGTTGCGCGACTGAGACCTGCAGGACCGGGGGCCAGCCCCCGGACCCCCGAGGTATTTTCCGCCAAGATGAAGGACATGGTCCGTGAGAGACAAGATGACTGAGAGCTACGACGGCCCGATCCTCGAGATCGAGGGTCTTTCGATTTCCTTCTTCACGCGGCTCAGGGAGATCCCGGCCGTGATGGACTTCTCGGTCAAGGTGATGCCCGGCGAGGCGGTGGGGCTTGTCGGCGAGTCGGGATGCGGCAAGTCGACGGTGGCGCTGGGGGTGATGCAGGACCTTGGCCGGAACGGCAGGATCGTCGGCGGCGCCATCCGGTTCAAGGGGCGCGACCTGAACGCCATGAGCCAGGAGGAACTGCGCGACATCCGCGGGTCGGAGATCGCGATGATCTACCAGGAGCCCATGGCCTCTCTGAACCCGGCGATGAAGATCGGCCGGCAGTTGATGGAAGTGCCGATGATCCACAAGGGTGCGTCGGAGAAGGAGGCCCGCGCCCGCGCATTGCAGGCGGTCACCGACGTGAAACTGCCCGATGCGAAGCGGATCCTCGACAGCTATCCGCATCAGTTGTCCGGCGGGCAGCAGCAGCGGATCGTGATCGCCATGGCTCTGATGGCGGAGCCGTCGCTCCTGATCCTCGACGAACCGACCACCGCGCTGGACGTGACGGTGGAGGCGGCGGTCGTCGAACTGGTGAAGGAACTGGGCAAGAAATACGGCACCTCGATGCTGTTCATCTCGCACAACCTCGGGCTGGTGCTGGAGACCTGCGACCGGATCTGCGTGATGTATTCCGGCGAGGCGGTGGAGACCGGGTCCATCGAGGATGTCTTCGACCAGATGCAGCACCCCTACACGCAGGCGCTTTTCAGGTCGATCCCGCTGCCCGGCGCCGACAAGACGACCCGCCCGCTGGTGGCCATTCCCGGCAATTTCCCCCTGCCCCACGAGCGTCCGCCGGGCTGCAACTTCGGGCCCCGCTGCGACTATCTCGAGGCGGGGCGCTGCGATGCGGTCAACCGGGTTCCGATGGAGCCGGTGCCCGGAGACGAACGCCACCGCACGCGCTGCTTGAGGTTCCGCGAGATCGACTGGCATGCGCCGCCCGCCAACGTGGTGACCAGGGCAAAGGCGGAACCGGGGCGCACCATCCTGAAGATGGACGACCTGAAGAAGTACTACGAGGTCGCTGCCAACAAGCTGTTCGGCGGCGGGACCGGCCGGAAGGTGGTGAAGGCGAACGAGACGCTGACCTTCGAGGCCCGCGAAGCGGAGACGCTGGCCATCGTGGGCGAATCCGGTTGCGGCAAGTCGACCTTTGCCAAGGTGCTGATGGGACTGGAAACCGCGACCTCCGGCCAGATCCTGCTGGACAACCGCAACATCGAATCGACGCCCATCGAGGCGCGCGACACCCAGACCATTGCCGACGTGCAGATGGTCTTCCAGAACCCCTTTGACACGCTGAACCCGTCGATGACCGTGGGACGGCAGATCATCCGGGCGCTGGAGATCTTCAACCACGGCACGTCGGATGCCGAGCGGCGCGAGGAAATGCTGCGCCTTCTGGACCTCGTGAAGCTGCCCCGTGCCTTCGCCGACAGGATGCCGCGGCAATTGTCGGGCGGGCAGAAGCAGCGGGTCGGCATTGCGCGGGCCTTTGCAGGCGGTGCGCGGATCGTGGTGGCGGACGAACCTGTCTCGGCGCTCGACGTGTCGGTGCAGGCCGCCGTGACCGACCTGCTGATGGAGATCCAGCGCGCTCAGAAGACGACCCTGCTGTTCATATCGCACGACCTCTCGATCGTGCGGTATCTCAGCGACCGGGTCATGGTGATGTACCTCGGGCACGTGGTGGAACTGGGCACGACCGACCAGGTCTTTGCCCCGCCCTACCATCCCTACACGGAGGCGCTGCTGTCGGCCGTGCCCATCGCCGACACCTCGGTCAAGAAGAAGCACATCGTCCTCGAAGGCGACGTGCCCTCCGCAATGAACCCGCCGCCCGGATGCCCGTTCCAGACACGCTGCCGGTGGAAGTCGAAGGTGGCCGGGGATCTTTGCGAACGCGAGGTGCCGCCGGTCAGGACGCTCGCCGAAGGGCACCAAGTGAAATGCCATCTGCCCGACGCGGACCTGGCGGACATGGAGCCGGTGATCACCGTCGCGGCGGAATAGGCGGTCGGTCGCGCGACGGAGGCGAAAGGGTCCGCGCCGGTCGGATTGGCTTCGCCGGTGGGTGCGGGGCACATGGTTTTGGCGCGGCCTTATGGCTTTGTTCTTCGGATGGCTGCGGGTGGGGTTGCAACACCTCCGGCCCCTCGCCGCTGGCAAGGGTCTCACGTCTCCTAAGACTTCACGTTCGGCGCAGGCACGGGCGGCCCTTCCTCCTGCCGCGCAAGCGAAAGGGTGCGCTCCTCCCCGCCGTCGTGGGATGTGCGGACGTAGTATGGAGAAATCGACGAGAGCGCGAGAATCTCGGCCTGCTGGCGCAGGGTCAGGGGCGTGTCGAACCGGCAGTCGACGACAAGATCGCGGACCATGCTCATCCGGCCTTCGAACGGGTCATGCGTTCCGATGCGCAGCTGGAACAGCACCCCGCCTTCGGCGCCCCCGTCCCTGAGCGCGCCCATGTCATCGGGATGGAAGCGGAAACCGCCCCGTCCGAGTGTCAGGATCAGACCGTGCGCCTCCTCCTCGCCGAAGGTAAGGGTAGCGCCGACGCGGCAGGCGCGCCGGTTGTAGACAAGCGCAAAGGCCCAGCGGAGAGCAAGGTCCATCCCGAACAGCAGCGCGATGAAGACCACCATGAGGGCGAGCACGGCACCGCCGCTGACGACCTTGTTCTCCTCCAGCATCTTCTCGACTTCTTCCCAGTCGATACGGCCTTCGGTGACCGCCTCCCGAAAGGTCTCAGGCGCGTCGGCCTCGCTGTGCTGGCCGGCGCTGTTGCAGGCCAGTGTCGACTGATGTTCGAACTCCGCCAGCATCGCGCGCAGGTGTCGGGGGTCGTAAGGCGCCGAGGTGTAAGAAAGCCGCTCCCCCTCTGCCATCAGCTCCAGCGCGATGCCGCTGAGCCCGCCAAGTCGGTTGCGCTGCAGGTCATTGAGAATCGAGAATTCCGACAGCCCGTCCATCTGGGAGGCGATGCGTTCCGCCACAAGCTGGTCGATCGTTTGCTGTTTCTGCGGGAGGGCGGACAGGGTCCGGGCCAGCGACAGAAGACCGGCGGGCAGCTTGCATGCCTCTGCCCTGGCCACGCCGGGCATGAGTAGCATCAGCAAGATCACCGCGGTCACGACGAAAAGCCGCGCGCCTTGCACGGCCTTGCCCGTCCGCCTGCCGATCTCCGCGCGGCCCATAGCCCTCGTATCCCTTGCCACCGCTCTTAGCGCGGCAGGGTGCCATCAAAGCAATAATCCGGGATTAAGGCGCGGCGGTTACGGAGCGCGGAAGATCCGGGGTCAGCTGCCCCAGATCACCTTCACGTAGTTTTTCGTCTCGCGGTAGGGCGGCACGCCCTTGTGCTTTTCGACCGCCCCGGGACCCGCGTTGTAGGCCGCAAGCGCCAGGCGCCACGATCCGAACTTGCGGTACTGGATCTTGAGGTAACGCGCACCACCGTCGAGGTTTTCCGCCGGGTTGTGCGGGTCGACGCCAAGCGCCTTGGCCGTGGCGGGCATCAGCTGCGCCAGTCCGATGGCGCCCTTGTGGGACAGGGCCTTCGGGTTGAACCGCGATTCCTGCATCACGAGCCGCAGGAAAAGGTCCTCGGGAACGCCGTGTTTCTGGGCCGCGACCCTTGCGAGCACCGCGTATTCGCCGTTGTAGCGGCCCCGGTATTTCGGGACGGTGCCGTTCTCGGCACCTTCGACACCCCACTTGGTGGGCGTCACCACCTTCGGCGGCTGAAGCCGCACCGAACTCTTGTATTGTTGCGCTGCGCGACTGTCCAAAACTCCCGTCTGCGAGGAGAAAAGGTTCGCGCGGTTCTTGGTCGAAATAATCTCGGCCCCTGCACTTCCGGCTGTGATCGCCAGGAAAATGCTCAGGCCGACTGCCAAGCGTGCCCCCGCCATGGTCCGTCCCTTGTTCGTTGCCGCCGTGTTGTTCTGTTGGTCTTTGCGCGGGACTATACCCAAAAATCGCTCAATCGGAACCCCTGTGGTCCGCTCTGTTTGCCCCCCCTTTGCACCGCGTGTAGAAACGGCAGACATTCGCCGATGCGATTCTAGGTTTCGAGAGGGAGAAACATGGCCGGTTCCGTCAACAAGGTGATCCTCGTGGGCAATCTCGGGCGCGACCCGGAAGTGCGTACCTTCCAGAACGGGGGCAAGGTCTGCAACCTGCGGATCGCCACGTCAGAGAACTGGAAGGACCGCAATACGGGCGAGCGCCGCGAACGCACGGAATGGCATTCGGTCGCGATCTTCTCCGAGCCGCTGGCCCGGATCGCCGAGCAGTACCTGCGCAAGGGTTCGAAGGTCTACATCGAGGGCCAGCTTGAAACGCGCAAGTGGCAGGACCAGTCCGGTCAGGACCGCTATTCGACCGAGGTCGTGCTGCGCCCCTACCGTGGCGAGCTGACCCTGCTCGACGGCCGCAGCGATGGCGGAAGCGGTGGTGGCGGCGGCTCGTTCGGCGGCGGTGGCGACAGCTACGGTGGCGGCGGATATGACGACCGCGGTTACGACGACCGCGGCGGCGGTGGCAACGCCGGTGGCGGTTCCGGCCCCTCCCGCGCGCCGTCCCGCGATCTGGACGACGAGATCCCGTTCTGAGTCAGTCCCGGGTTCTGCAAACACAAACCGCCGCACATCCTGCGGCGGTTTTTTTTTTGCGCTGACACGTGGGCGGCGCGCCCTGTCAGTCCTGACGCTCCCCCGCCCCCAGCGGGCGCTCGTCCGGCTCCATGAAGCCGCACCCGACCAGCGCGCCCTCCAGCGCCTCCTCGGCATTGATGAGCGGAAGACCCATGACCATGCCGCCGCGCTGGCTTTCGATCACCACGCCCTTGCCGCCGCGCATCGCGCGGATCAGCGGCTCTTCGGGCACGACCGTCGCCGTGACTCCGTTGCTGATCGTGCGGAACGTCTTTTCGAAGGTCTGGCCGTCCACCGTCAGGTAGAAGGTCTGCTGGCCCGGTGGCGTGCCGGGGATCAGCAGATCGCTGATACCGCCCTGCTGACAGAAGTAATAGAGCCCCGACTGACCGTTCTGCGTGTCGATCCCCGCCCAGAGGATCGCACCGTCCTGGATCGCCCCGCCGTTCCACGTCGGGATATGGGTCGAGGGCTGGACATGGTTGGCATTGCACAGGCGCCGGATGCAGGCGTGGTAGTTGGGGGTGTCCCCCTCGCTCGCCAGGCAGTTGCCCATGCAGGAATTCGTCTGCGCCACCGCACCGCCGGACAGGACGGCCAACGCCACGGAAAACGCCGCTGCAACAGACTTCATTCAAATGCCCTCCAGAAAAATGGCCTTGGGAATTACGGCCACAGCCCCCGAGTCGGCGCAACCCTTGTTCGGCGGCAAGGCTTGGCCTATGTCTGCCCCTCGCAATCACCCTCAGGAAACAGACCCATGCCCATCCGCCTGCCCTCGGACCTTCCCGCCTTCGACGTGCTCACGCGCGAGGGCGTCATGGTCATGTCCGAGGAACAGGCCGCGCGGCAGGACATCCGACCGCTGCGGATCGGGCTGCTGAACCTGATGCCCAAGAAGATCCAGACGGAGAACCAGTTCGCCCGCCTGATCGGGGCGACGCCGTTGCAGATCGACTTCCAGCTGATCCGCATGACCGAGCACCAGACCAAGAACACCGCCGCCGAGCACATGGAGGCCTTCTACCGCCCCTTCGCCGAGGTGGCCGACTCCGGCGAAAAGCTGGACGGGCTCATCATCACCGGCGCCCCGATAGAACACCTGCCCTTCGAGGAGGTCACCTACTGGGAGGAGCTGACGCAGGTCTTCGACTGGACGCAGACGCATGTGCATTCCACCTTCGGCGTCTGCTGGGGCGGGATGGCGATGGTTTACCATTTCCACGGCGTGCCGAAGCACATGCTGGACGCCAAGGCCTTCGGCGCCGTGCGGCACATCAACCGCGCGCCGACCTCGCCTTACCTGAACGGGTTCTCTGACGACATGGTCATCCCCGTCTCCCGCTGGACCGAGATGAACCGCGCCGAGATCACCGCCGCGGGCCTGCCGATCCTGATCGACAGCGAGACGACCGGCCCCTGCCTCGTCGAGGACCCGGCGCACCGCGCGCTCTACATCTTCAACCACCTGGAATACGATTCCGGCACCCTGAAGGAAGAGTACGACCGCGACATCGCCGCCGGGAAGCCGATCAACGTGCCCGCGAATTACTATCCGGGCGACGATCCGGCGCTGACGCCGCAGAACCGCTGGCGCAGCCACGCACATCTTCTTTACGGCAACTGGATCAACCAGATCTACCAGTCGACACCTTACGAGCTATCCTCCATCGGGTCATGAACGACGCGACGGAGGACAGGTGAAACCGCTGATGTGGGCTGCATACGTTCTGGCGTTCGGGGCCGCGGCCTGGGGGCTGAGCCAACTGCGCGCCGGTCTGCGCGAACGCGCGGCAGAGGCCGCCTTCCCCCCCTCCGGCCAGTTCGTCAAGGTCGGCACGACGCGCGTCCACTACGTGACCAAGGGCGAAGGCCCGGACGTGGTCCTGATCCACGGCATGTCCGGAAACCTGCGCGACATGACCTTTTCGCTGGTCGACCGGCTGGCGCAGGGCTTCCGGGTCACCGCCTTCGACCGGCCCGGCATGGGGTATACCGACCGGCTGCACGACGGCGGCGAAACCATCGTGGAACAGGCCGCGCTGCTCTCTGCCGCCACCCGGGCGCTGGGGTTGGAGAAGCCCGTCCTCATGGGCCAGAGCTACGGCGGCTCCGTCGCGCTGGCCTGGGCCGTGGAATTCCCCGAGACCGTCTCGGCCCTCGTGCTGACCGCCAGCCCGTCCTACCCATGGGACGGCGGCATGTCACGGCTCTACAAGGTGAACTCCCACCCGATCCTCGGCGCCCTCGCCATCCCGTTCGAGGCGGCCTGGGTCCCGTCGAGCTACGTGCAGGGCGTGGTGGAAACCGTCTTCGATCCGCAGGACATGCCACCGGGCTACGACCGCCACATCGGCGCGCCGCTGACCATCCGGCGCACGGCGCTGAAGGCCAACGCCCTGCACCGCGCGGGTCTGCTCGACCAGATCACAGAGCTGGAGCCGCGCTATGACAAACTGTCCGTCATGCCGGTGGAACTGGTGCACGGCACGGCGGACGACACGGTGGGGCTTGGCATCCACTCCGAACCGCTCGCGGACCGTCTGCCCCACGCCCGGCTGACCGTGCTGGAGGGCGTGGGCCACATGCCCCACCACGTCCGCGAAGGCGCGGTGGTGGAGGCGATCCGGCGCGCCCACGAGCGCGCCCGGCATCGCGGCGACGACTGACCTCAACCCGCGTCGAGCACATCCTCGGCCAGTTGCACCACGTCGGACGGCGCGCGCAGGTACTTGCCCGTCTCGCTCTCGTTCAGCACGATCACCCGCGCGCCGTTTTTCACCTGATCCGCAAGGTGGATGATGTCCTGGTTGAACAGCCGGATACAGCCCGAGGACACCGCGTGCCCGATGGAGGCAGGGCTGCGCGTCCCGTGAATGCGGTAGAGCGTGTCCTTGCCGTTCCGGTACAGGTACAGCGCCCGGGCGCCGAGAGGATTGTCCAGCCCTCCTTCCATGCCGTCCTTGAACTGGTTGTAGACCTCCGGTTCGCGCTTGATCATGTTCTGCGTCGGCGTCCACCGCGGCCAGTCGCGCTGGTAGGCCACCTTCGCCTCGCCATTGAACGCGCGTCCCGCGGCACCGACCGCCACGGTGTACTGCATGGCCTGGTCGTTGCCCTGCAGGTGATACAGCTTCGTGGCACCCGGATCGACGATGATCGTGCCGGCCGGATACGGCGCGTAGTAATCCACCAGCTGGCGCTTCTTTTCCTCGCTGAGGTATTTCTCCGGCACCGCGGGAATGGTCATGCCGTTGTCTTGGGTCGACATGTACATGGACCGCGTCTCGGGCTGCAGCGGACGCTTTCGCGGCGGCTCGGGGGGCAGCACCTCCACCTCCGCCAAGTAGCCGTTTTCGGTCATTGCCACGTTGGGCACCGGTTGCGGTTGCGCCTCGGAGATGTCCGAGACCGGGGGAAGCGGACGCGCACAGGCTGCCACAAGCGCGAGAAGAACCAGCCCGGCGACCGGTTTGGGGACTTGCGATATCATGAGATGCCTTTCCAGTATTCTTCGAAAGGCAAACGGTTCGTCCGGCTCGATTGTTCCGCCGCTCGGCAGCGGTTTGCCATCATCCGCACACAAAGCCATACTCACGACAACCAAACGGACGGAAATCATGCCCCAGGACCTGCCTTTTGACGGTGCCATCACACGATACGCCGAAAACGATGCTCCAAAGGACGTGCGGGCGGCCATCGCCTCCGCCGACAAGAACGACATTCTCGACGCGGGCTATCCTTACACCGAACAGATGTCCGGCAAGGACTACGACAAAGAGCTCGAGGCGTTGCAGATCGAACTGGTCAAGATGCAGGCGTGGGCCAAACAGGAAGGCCACCGGATCGCCATGGTCTTCGAGGGCCGCGACGCGGCCGGCAAGGGTGGCACCATCGCGCGCTTCCGCATGAACCTGAACCCGCGCGGTGCCCGTGTCGTGGCGCTTCCCAAGCCGACCGACCGCGAAGCGACGCAATGGTACTTCCAGCGCTACGTCGACCACCTGCCCGCGGCCGGCGAGATCGTCTTCTTCGACCGGTCGTGGTACAACCGCGGCGTCGTGGAACATGTCTTCGGTTTCTGCACGGCACAGCAGAGGGAGCACTTCTTCTCTCAGGTCCCGGACTTCGAAAAGATGCTGGTCGATGAGGGCATCCACCTCTTCAAGCTCTGGCTCAACGTGGGCCGGGCCGAACAGCTCCGCCGGTTCCTGAAACGCGAATCCGATCCGCTGAAACAGTGGAAACTGAGCTGGATCGACGTCGAGGGGCTGAGCCGCTGGGAGGCCTATTCCGCCGCGATCCAGGAGACGCTGCACCGCTCGCACACCGCCGCCGCGCCTTGGACCATCATCCGGTCGGACGACAAGAAACGCGCGCGACTGTCCGCGATCCGGCACGTGCTGACGCATCTCGACTATTCACGGAAGGACCAGCAGGCACTTGGCCATCCTGACCCGGCGATTTGCGGCGGACCGGACATCTGGGACGCCTGAGCCCTTTCCCTGCCCCGGCGCGCAGGCTAAGTCCCTGAGAAACGGAGGTGTCCCCCGAACATGGGCAAACGCGGCTACCATCACGGCAACCTGCGGCAGGCGCTGGTCGAAGCAGCCCTGCAACTGATCGAGGAAAAGGGCCCCACGGGCTTTACCCTGTCCGAAGCGGCCAAGCAGGCGGGCGTCACGCCCGCGGCGGTCTACCGCCATTTCGCGGGCCGCGAAGACCTGATCGCCGAAGCCGCGCGCCAAGGGTACGAAATCTTCGCCGACGTCATGCAATACGCCTACGACAAGGGGCAGCCCTCGGCGCTGGCAGCGTTCGAGGCGACGGGCCGCGCCTACCTCGCCTTCGCCCGGCGCTACCCCGGCCACTACATCGCCATGTTCGAAAGCGGCATCTCGGTGAACGACTCGCCGGAACTGGCGCAGGTCTCGGCCCATGCCCGCGGAGTGCTGGAACGGGCCGCGGCGGACCTATCTCAGCACATTCCGCCCGACAAGCGCCCACCCGCGTCGATGTTCTCTGCACACATCTGGGCCCTGAGCCACGGTGTCGTGGAACTGTTCGCCCGAAACTCTCCAGGAACGCAAGCTCCCTTCCCGCCCGAGGATCTATTGGAGAGTGGCATTGGCGTTTACTTGCGGGGGCTAGGATTGATTCCACCCGAGAATTGATGCAGGTCCGCGATCAGGTTGCCGTGTGGATGGAACAGGTCGTGTGTCTCCCCGCCTCCCATTACGGCGCAGCGCTCATTAGCTCCAGCATCTTGCGTGCGCGCACAGCCCAACTGTAATTTCGCTCCAGATCGCTTTTTGCGGCGGCTCCCAAGGCAGAGCGGAGGGTTTCGTCTGAAAGCAGGTCCCGCAACCGTTGCGCCCAGACTTCTGGCTCGTCCGGCGGACACAACAGAGCATTGCGTCCATCTTCAAAGACCTCGCGAAGATTCGGCAGATCCGACGCCAGGATTGCCCGGCCGAGCGCCATGTATTCGAAAGCTTTGAGCGGGGACGTCCACGCTCCGATGTCGGCACCGCCCTCCGCGGAAACGTTGCGTGCATTTGGAAGCAGTGCCACATCCAAGGCGGCGATTTGTGCGGCGACACTGGACGGGGACACCCGCGGCAGAACACGCAGATTTGCTGGCGCGCCGTGTGCAAGTTCCAAACGCCTTTTCTCGGGGCCGCCGATCACAACGACGTCCGCCTCCGGCACCAGCCCAGCCAGTTCGCACACAAGTTCCGCACCTTTTCCCGGCAAAAGCGAACCAACATAACCGGCGACAGGGCGTCCGCGATCAAGCGTTCCTTCCGGCGTGATACTTCCGACAACGTCTGCACCATCCTGCAGCACCGCGATGTGTTCGCGAGAAACAGGCCAGTGCCCCGCTATGTGATCAGCGAGTGCCGAGGTGATTGTCACGATCCGCACTCCCTTTGCCAGCGCACGGCCGAGGTCGCGCTCCCCGCGACTTCCTTTGTGAGGGGCGTGATGCAATTCGAGTACAGTCGAAATTCCAAAGCGCGCGGCAATCACGGCGACGTGTATGTCGCGCGTCAGTACGCTGCGCCGCGCCAATCTGGCGGACAAGACTGCCCTCATTCGCCACCCGCCGCCAGTGAAGGGGTTGCTGCGGTCGTAGAGTTGCATGGGCACAGGCCGTCGGGCACCGTAGTAGCGCGCCAGCCCTTCAGGCGAAGAATCGCCTGTCCCTCCTTTGAGCGCAAATAGCCGAACGTCCGCCCCGGCATCCAGGAGAGCTAGACACATCCGCATGACATGAACGCTGTTTGCGGATTCGGAAGGCAGTTCGGAACGTGCGATGTAGGCGAGCCGCATCATTGCCTCCGTCGCGCATTGCAGTTTCGCCATCCGCCGCGCATTTGTCCGTCACCACACTTCGCGCAGTCCTGCGATGTCAGGGCGGATGATCTGTCTTCAAGAAGTTGCAAGCCCTACCGGGTAAGTATCGGAACGGCAAGGAAAACAACTTGTCCCTGCGTTGCAAAGAGACGTTCTCAGCTCACGTCGGGTCGGCGAAGAAAAGAGTGCCGCCTTTGAAAGAAAAACGCACCGGGCCGCGTGAATAGCAGACCGGTGCGCTTTGCTTCGTGCAGCGATGAATTGTATCAGCGCTTCGAGAACTGGAACGAGCGGCGTGCCTTGCGCTTACCGAACTTCTTCCGTTCCACGACGCGGCTGTCGCGGGTCAGGAAGCCGGCGGCCTTCAGCGCGGAACGCAGTTCCGGGTTGTAAAGCTGCAGAGCCTTGGAGATGCCGTGCTTGACCGCACCGGCCTGACCGGTCAGGCCGCCGCCCTTCACGGTCGCCATCACGTCGAATTCACCTTCGACGCCGGCAACCTGGAACGGCTGGCGCAGGATGAGCTGGAGCACCGGACGCGCAAAGTACTTGTCCTGGTCCTTGCCGTTCACCACGACCTTGCCGGAGCCCGGCTTGATCCAGACACGTGCGACGGCGTCCTTCCGCTTGCCGGTGGCATAGGAGCGGCCGAGTTCGTCGCGAACCGGCTCACGCGGGGCTTCTTCGACGCCCTGGACTGCACCGATATCGTCGGTCACGGCCTTGGCGAGGTCATCAAGAGAGTTGATCTGTTCAGCCATGATTACACCCGGGTGTTCTTGGAGTTCTTGGTCTTGACGTCCAGAACTTCGGGGTTCTGGGCATCGTGCGGGTGCTCCGCGCCTGCATAGATGCGCAGGTTGGTCAGCAGCTGGCGCGACAGGCGGTTGCCCGGAAGCATGCGCTTTACGGCCTGGAGCACCACGCGCTCGGGGTGTGCACCCTCGAGGATCTGCGCCTTCGTGCGGGACTTGATGCCGCCCGGGTGGCCAGTGTGCCAGTAGAAGTTCTCTTCGCGCTTCTTGCCGGTCAGCTGGACCTTGTCGGCGTTCACGATGATGACGTTGTCACCCATGTCCATGTGGGGGGTGAAGGACGGCTTGTGCTTGCCGCGCAGCCGTGTGGCGACGATCGCAGCGAGGCGGCCGAGAACGATGCCTTCGGCGTCGATCACGATCCACTTCTTGTCGATGTCTGCCGGAGTTGCAGAGAAGGTTTTCATGTGTGTCGTCCGTTTCGATAGAGAAGGGCCGAGGTCACCCCCGGCCCGAAATTCGATGGACGGTTCATAAAGCCGCCCCCAGGTCGCGTCAAGCGCGCTTTATCCAAATTTAAGAAGCAAAATCAATGGCTTGAAATTATGGTATCATTTTACCCCACAAAATCGTCCCGATCGAGCCGCCAGCATTGCCGATGACCCCGCCTGCCCGCCATCACAAGCTCGGCCGTGGTCACAAGACGCGCGCCCAGTTTGGCCGTCGCGCGCTGGGATCGCAGGTTTTCCGGGTCGATATGCAGCCACACGTGGTCGTGCCTTTCAAAGGCCCATCCGAGCATCAGCGCCTTCAGTTCGCGGTTCACCGCCCCACCCCATGCCTCGCGAACAAGGAAGGTCGATCCGATGGCGATCCCTCCGGGCGTTTCCGGCGGTTCGTAGAAACGCGAACAGCCGATGACCTGCCCGCCGTCGCGCCTGCGTACGGTGACGGAGCCGCCAGAGGTCAGCAGATGGTCGAAGTATGTGGTGAAGGCCGCGCGCTCATGCCGGTCGCTGGCTGGATGACCCGCCCAGATCCCGGGATCGGAGGCCGCCTGGAACAACGGTTCGCGATCGGCCTCGACCAGCGGCCGCAGTTCAAGCGTCGCACCCAGCATGCGGTCCGGCAGTTCCCTCGCCCAGGTCATACCGTCATCCGTTCCGGCGGGTTGTCCAGCATGTCCCGCAGCCGCGCGATTGCCGTTTCGAAGGTCTTCAGCGACAGCTGCGCGTTCACGCCGATCCGCACCGCGTGGGGCACTCGTCCGTCGCGGGTCACGAATTCCTCTGCGGCGCGGATGCGCACGCCCTGCGCCTCGGCCGCCTGCGCGAAGGATCCCGCGCGCCAGCCCTGCGGCAATCTCAGCCAGAGGAACGGCACCTGTTCGTTCCAGGTCAGATCGTATCGCCCGAGGATGTTGACCGCGGCACGCACGTAACGGGCAATCTCCTCCCGGGCGCGGGTCGTGACCTCGTAGGTTTCCTCCCGCTCAAGCAGGTCCTCCACCAGCATGGCCAGCGGTTCGGACAGCCCGAAGAAGCCGTGCTCCGCCGTCTGCCGCAAGCGACGCGCCTGCGCCGCCGGGGCCACCACGAAACCGATCCTGAGACTGGGTGCCAGCGTCTTTGACAGGGAGTTCACGTACCAGCCGAGGTCCGGCAGCAGCGCGCGGTAGGTTGGCGCCCGCGACGGTCCCAGACGGTAGCAGTCGTCCTCCAGCACGTTCAGCCCGTGCCGGGCGGCGACCTTCGCGATCTCGTCCCTGCGCTCGGGCGGAGTGAACAATCCGGTGGGATTGTGCACCTCGGCACTGGTACAAAGCACCTGCGCCTCGTGTTTCTGGCACAATTCATCGAGCGCAGAGGGGATCAATCCGTGTGCGTCAATCGGAACCGGCACAATTTCCGCCCGTGCAAGCTGCGCCGCGCGGCGGAAACCGGGGTAGAAGACCTCCTCCACCAGCACGACCGGCGACGGCCCCTTCAGCACGGACTGCAAGACAAGTGACACGCCGGACTGACCGCCGTGCGACAGGACGACCTGATCTTCGTCCGCCGGCCCCAGCACCGCATCGGACAGCCAGCGCAGCACGGCCCTGCGGGCGGGCGCGTAGGCCTCGGCGGAGGGGTAGTCCATCAGTGAACGACGGGGCGTGTCGGCCAGTCGGCGCATGCCGTCGCTGATCAGGGCCACCTGCCCCACGTCCGGCGGGCGCGAGAAGTACAGGTTGATATTGTCTGGCGTCGTCTCGTCGAAACTCAGCAGCGGCCCCGGTGTCGGCGGCCGCTTGCGGTCGGCCACGTAGGTGCCGCGCCCGACCTCTGCCACCACCAGGCCGTCGTCGGTCAGGATGGTGTAGGCGCGGGCGACCGTGCCGGGGGTGATCTTCAGGTTCCAGGCGAGTTCGCGCACCGGGGGCAAGCGGTCGCCGACTCCCAAGTCGCCCTGCGCAATCGCCTGCTTCAGGGCGTCCGCGACGGCGCGATACTTGGGCCCCGCCTGTTGCGACTCATAGAGTTTCGAAATTGTATCCATCACAATAATTGGCTCGACCCTCTCCAGAACACATTGTATCAATCAAGATACCGAATACAGGTACTTTGTGTCAATACAATTGAAAGGATTTCCCATGGCACAGATCGTCACGCGTGAAGCACTGACCTACCTCGAGACGAGCCGCCCGCTCCCGCTGGTGGCAAGCATGGCGCTGCGTGTTGCGGTCGCCTCGGCGAAATGGGCTGAAAAGCGGCGCACGCGACAGGCGCTGGCCGACCTCGACGCCCATATGCTGAAGGACGTGGGAATCGACGCGCTGACCGCGCGGCACGAGGCCAACCGCAGGTTCTGGCAGTAACCCTGCCAGACAAAGCCCCGGAACCCTCGCTCCGGGGCCGCCGGCGGGCATCACTCCCGCCCGCCGGCATAATCTCTCGCACCCGCAGAATTAATACTTGATCGTCGCGCCCTCACCCCTTACGTGAGCCGGACTTTCGGAACCGATCCCAACCCTGCAGTTCAGGGGGGCGCTAAGGAACCGACTGGAACGCACTGCTGGCTTGAGGAGGCGAATGTCATGAAGGACATCACCCTCTTCCAACTGGGGTACGGTCTGGAGACTGGCGCCCACGAGGAAGACACCACCGGGACTTGTCCCGCACCCACCGCGCGCGACGTGTTCGACGAACAGCGCGACGACCATTTCATCCGCCGCGACGGCGCCGTCTTTGCCGGCACGCACCTCATCATCGAGGTGGTGAATGGCACAGGCCTCGATGACGAGGCGCGAATCCAGCAGGCATTCCGCGATTGCGTGGACACCTGCGGCGCGACGCTGCTGCACATCCACACGCACAAGTTCAGCCCGCAGGGCGTGAGCGGCGTGGCGGTGCTGGCGGAAAGCCACATCTCGGTCCACACTTGGCCGGAAATCGGCTATGGTGCCTTCGACGTCTTCATGTGCGGCGATGCGCAGCCGTGGCTGGCCGTCGACGTGCTGGCAAAGGCTTTTGCTACCGCCGACGTCCGCGTCCGGGAACTCAAGCGCGGCGAAGGTGTCGTGGCAGAGGCCGGGATCGCCGCCTGAAGGAACGGGAGCCCCGGCTAAACCCGCTGCGCGCCACCCCTCTCGGCGCGCCGATCCGGTCCCGAAGGGCGGCCCCGCGCGGCCCTCGGGACATTCACATTTGTTGACCCAAGGGAACCTTCCGGCGTCAGCGTCATTGTGGAATCATGCGGTTACGCTAATCGTGGACGCATGGGCAGGAGGAGACCATGGACGACACACCGCGCTGGATGCGCGAACAGCTTCACGGCGATTACGCCCAGGCGATGCGGGTGGACGATGTTCTGTACGACAGCCAGACCGACCATCAACGCCTGCGGGTGATCCAGAACGAGACCTTTGGCCGGGTTCTGACCCTCGACGACGTGGTTCAGGTCACCGAGAAGGACAACTTCATCTACCACGAGATGCTGACCCATGTGCCGATCTTCGCCCATGGCGCGGCGACCCGGATCTGCATCGTCGGTGGCGGCGACGGCGGCATGGCCCGCGAAGCACTGCGCCACAAGACGGTCAAGCACATCACCATGGTCGAGATCGACGCGGGCGTGGTGGAGTTCTCCAAACGCTACCTGCCGACGATCAGCGACGGCGCCTTCGACGATCCGCGGCTGGATTTGGTGATCGCCGACGGATCGGATTTCATGAAGACCACGAAGGGCGGGTATGACGTCATCATCGTGGATTCGACGGATCCGATCGGTCCCGGCGAGGCGCTCTATTCCAACAATTTCTACGCCAACGCCCGCAAGGCGCTGAAAGACGGCGGCATCATCGTCACGCAGAATGGCGTGCCCTTCATGCAGGGGGATGAGCTGACCCGGACGATGCGCGCCTTCCAGGCACTGTTTGCCGATGCCACCTGCTACCTCGCGACCGTGCCCAGCTACGCGGGCGGTCCCATGGCCTTCGGCTGGGGCACCGACAGCGGCGCGCGCCACACCGACGTGAACACCCTTCAGACACGCTTCTGCGCCAGCGGCATCCGCCCGCAGTATTACACGGCCGAGGTTCACAAGGCGGCCTTCGCCCTGCCCGGCTATATTCGGAAACTCTTCCCCTGATGCGCGTGGCGTGCACCGCACCGTCCGCGTCCCATCCCGCACAGCAAAAGGGCGCGCCCGGCAGGACGCGCCCTTTTCGCTCGAAAGCGGTCAGGTTCAGAGCTTCTTCTTCGCCATGCGCGCCAGCCCGCGGGCGGCCTGCGCTTCGGCGCTCTGGTGTTGACCGTAGGTGCTGTGGCCACGGTAATGCCCGTGAGTGCGCGACCGTGCGAAGGCGCCCACGGCGCGGCGGATAAGTCCTCCGATATTCATGTCGTGTCTCCTTTCAGCAATGCGACGGTTTGCGGCGTCGCTTGTGAAAGGTAAACGCGAAAACACGCACCGCGTTCCCACAAAACGACCCAGACGCGCGCCCGTGGCCTGCGCGCCACAGGTCAGTCAACCCGCGGGACGCGGCGGAATCGAATATGTGAGGCTGGCGTGAGCCACGGGCTTGTCGCTGCCCTCGCTGAACAAGAGCACGTCGATCACCGCCAGCACCTTGCCCATCTTCAGCACGCGCGCCTCGGCCAGCAGGTCCACGCCCGACGCGGGCTTGCGCATGAAGTCGATGGAGCAATGCGTCGTGACCGCCAGCGCCTGCCGCCCCACGTTGGCCAGAACCGCAACATAGGCCGCCACATCCGCAAGGCTGAACATCGCGGGACCGGACACCGTTCCACCGGGACGCAGGTGCCGTTCGTCGTTCACCAGGCGCATGACGATCCGGCTGTCGCCAAGCTCGTCGATGCCGAACATGCCCCTGACCTGCGGAAACACCTCATCCAGAAATTCCGTCATCTCGTCCGCAGTCATCACAGGCATTCGCTTTCCTCCATCTGTCGCGACAGCTAACCTTGCCGCAAAAGGGAGGACAAGATGCCCATTCTGGAACGCCACGACACCGGCCACATCGCCCACCTGCGCCTGAACATGCCGCAGAACCTCAACGCCCTGTCGGACGAGATGCTGGCTGCCCTTCAGGACCAGATCGACGCGCTGGCAGAGGACCGCGACACGCGCGTCGTGATCCTGTCTGGCGAAGGGCGGGCGTTCTGCGCGGGTCACGATCTCAAGCAGATGCAGGCGGCCCGGCAGGCGGATGACTACGGGCGCGCCTACTTCGCAGACCTGTTCCGGCGCTGCGCCTCCGTGATGGCCGGGCTGACCCGCCTGCCCCAGCCCGTCATCGCACAGGTCCACGGGATCGCCACCGCTGCGGGATGCCAGATGGTCGCCTCCTGCGACATGGCGGTGGCCGCGCGCGGCACTCGGTTCGGCGTCAACGGCGTGAACATCGGACTGTTCTGCTCTACCCCCATGGTCGCCCTCTCGCGCAACATTCCCCGCAAGAAGGCGTTCGAGATGCTGACCACAGGCCGCTTCATGACCGCCGAAGAGGCCGAGGCCACAGGCCTCATCAACGCCGCCGTGCCCGAGGCCGAGCTGGCCGATGCGACACGGACGCTGGCGGAAACCGTCGCCTCGAAACTCTCCGCCGCGGTCAAGATCGGCAAATCCGCCTTCTACGACCAGATGAGCATGCCGCTGGACGAGGCCTATGCCTATACCGGCGAGGTCATGGTGGAGAACATGCTGTGGCGCGACACCGACGAGGGGATCAGCGCCTTCCTCGAGAAGCGCGCGCCGGACTGGGCGAAGTAACCCGGCGGAATTCCATAAAGCACACTTGGAAATCCCCGAAACTTCGCCTACCTCCCGCGCATGGCAAAGACAGATACACTCCACATCGTTGGCGGCGGCATGGCCGGGTCGGAAGCGGCCTGGCAAGCGGCGAACATGGGCGTTTCCGTGGTCCTCCACGAGATGCGTCCGCACGTGAAGACCTTCGCGCATCGCACTGGCAACATGGGAGAAATGGTCTGTTCCAACTCCTTCCGCTCAGACGATGACGAACAGAACGCCGTGGGCCTCCTGCATTGGGAGATGCGCACCGCCGAAGGGCTGATCATCACGACCGCGCACCGCCACCGGCTGCCCGCGGGTGGTGCACTGGCCGTCGACCGCGACCCGTTTTCCGAAGCCATCACCAAGGCGCTGACCGACCACCCCAATATCGCGATCAGCCACGAGGAGGTGTCGGAGCTGCCGTCCGAGGGCCAATGGATCTTTGCCACCGGCCCGCTGACCTCGGAAAAGCTCGGCGCCGCGATTCAGGCAGAGACCGGCGCCGACCGGCTCGCCTTCTTCGACGCCATCGCCCCCATCGTCTATGCCGAGAGTATCGACATGGACGTGGCCTGGCGCCAGTCGCGCTACGACAAGGGCGAGACGGAGGAAGAGCAAAAGGCCTACATCAACTGCCCGATGACCAAGCCGCAGTACGAGGCCTTCATCGACGCACTCCTCGCCGCCGACAAGACGGAGTTCCACGACGGCGAAACGGCCACTTACTTCGACGGCTGCCTGCCCATCGAGGTCATGGCCGAGCGCGGACGCGAAACCCTGCGCCACGGCCCGATGAAGCCCGTCGGCCTGACCAACCCGCACAAGCCCGAAGAAAAGGCATACGCGGTGGTCCAGCTTCGGCGCGACAACGCGCTCGGGACACTCTACAACATCGTCGGCTTCCAGACGAAGATGAAGTACGGCGCGCAAGCCTCTGTTTTTAAAATGATCCCCGGACTTGAGAATGCAAGTTTCGCCCGCCTTGGAGGTATCCACCGCAACACCTTCCTGAACGCGCCGACCCTGCTCGACGCGCAGATGCGGCTCCGGTCGAAGCCGAACATCCGTTTTGCCGGCCAGGTAACCGGGGTCGAGGGCTACGTGGAATCCGCCGCGATGGGACTTCTGGCCGGTCGCATGGCCGCCGCCGAGATTCTCGGCCAGGCGCTGCCCGTCGTCCCTCAGGACACCGCCCATGGCGCGCTGGTTCACCACATCACCGGCGGCGCAGAGGCCAAGACCTTCCAGCCGATGAACGTCAACTTCGGCCTGTTCCGTCCCCTCGACGGGCTGCGCGGTGGCCGCAAGGGACGGCGTGAGCGCTACAAGGGCTACACCGATCGAGCCAAGGAAGAATGGAGCCGCTGGCTCGCCACCCAGAAGGAGCCCGCATGAACTACGTCCTCGCCCTCTTCCTGCCCCCGCTGTCGATCCTGCTTCTGGGGCGGATCATCCTGTCGATCATCGTCTTCATCATCTGGGTGCCCGCCATCATCTTCTCCGGCGGCCTGACGCATCCGATGTTCATCGTCCTCGCGTGGATCCTGATCTACCAGGCCGGTGAAGAGCGCCGCGCGCGCCGCTATGGACGCCGCGACGACTGACAAGCCTTGACGCGACCCTTGTTGCACGCGCACCCTTTGACCGTGGGTGCGCGTTTTTCTTGTGGGGTCCCCGATGATCCTGGCACAAGCGGAACACGGCCCTTCAGTCTCCGACAGCCAATGTGACCCGCCACAAGTCAACCTGAACTCAACCATTTAAGCACCTGAAACACCGTGAAATTCAGAACGCGCTTTGCACCCAGCCCGACCGGCCCCCTTCACCTCGGCCACGCATTTTCCGCATTGCTCGCCCATGACAAGGCGCGGGCCGAAGACGGAACGTTTCTTCTGCGCATCGAGGACATCGACACCACCCGGTCGCGCCCCGAATGGGAAGACCGGATCTACGCCGATCTGACCTGGCTGGGGATCACGTGGGATGAACCACCCATGCGGCAGACCGACCGGCTGCCAACCTACATGACGGCGCTCAAGGCCCTGTGGGACAACGGGGTGCTCTACCCCTGCACGTGTACCCGCCGCGACATTGCCGAGGCCGCCAGCGCTCCGCAGGAAGGCGCGGAGCGGAAGATCGGACCGGACGGCCCCGTCTATCCCGGAACCTGCCGCCCCTCCGCGCCACCCACCGGCCCGATGCCCGTAGGCGTGGCGCTGCGACTCGACATGGCGCGGGCGCTGGCGGGGCGCCCGGTGTTCGGCTACCTCGAAACCGGCGTGAACCCCGGGCCGAAACATGTCTCTGCCGAACACATGATCACAAATGTGGGCGATATAGTACTGTCCCGAAAGGATTTTTCCGGATCGTATCACCTGTCTGTCGTGCTTGACGACGCTGCGCAGGACATCACCCACGTGGTCCGTGGCCAAGACCTTGCCGACGCGACACAGATCCACCTGCTGCTGCAGTCCCTGATGGACCTGCCGACGCCCGTCTACCATCACCACCGCCTGATCCGTGACGAGGCGGGCAAGCGGCTGGCCAAGCGCGACGATGCCCGTGCCATCGCCACCTACCGCGACGACGGAAAGACGCCGGAGGACATCCGCGCCCTCGTCGGGCTCTAGATCATCGGTGCCATCAGCTCCGTCTCCGCCTCGCCCGTGACGGAGGTGAAGAAGCACGAGCGGCGGTTCGTGTGGCAGGCGGGCCCCTCTTGCCGGACCACCGCAAGCAGGCAGTCCCGGTCGCAATCCACCCGCAGATCGACCAGCGCCTGCGTGTGTCCGGAAGTCTCGCCCTTCACCCAGAAGGCCTGGCGCGAGCGCGACCAATAGGTGACACGCCCGGTCTCCAGCGTGCGGGCGACGGCGTCGGCGTTCATCCACGCCATCATCAGCACCTCGCCGGTGTCCTCCTGCTGGGCGATGCAGGGGATCAGGCCGTTTGCGTCATAGACCAAGGTCGCAGGATCGAAGGACATGGATGAAAAACCTTTTGCTTGCCACGCTCGGCCCCCTATGTATTGGGAACCCAAGGCAAGCGAAAGCCAAAGGCATGACTGCGGAAACCGATCTGATCAAACTGTACTCCGGACGCATCCTCGAACTGGCGGCCGACATCCCTCATCTGGGACGTCTCGACGCGCCGGGGGCGACGGTGAAGAAGCGCTCTCCGCTCTGCGGATCGACTGTGACCGTCGATCTGACGATGGAGGACGGGCGCGTCGCGGATTTCGCGCAGGATGTGAAGGCCTGTGCGCTCGGTCAGGCCGCAGCCTCTGTCGTCGGCGGCGCCATCATCGGGCGCACCGCCGAAGAGATCGACACGGCGCGCGATGCCCTGCGCGAGATGCTGAAACAGGACGGCCCGACGCCGCCCGCGCCCTTCGACGGGCTCGAGGTGCTGCGCCCCGCCGCCGCCTACAAGAACCGCCATGCCTCGATCATGCTGACGCTCGACGCGGCTAGCGAGGCCGCCCATCAGGCCGAAGCCGCGCGCACCGCCTGACGGCCTGTCCGCGCGCCCCTGGCCGCCCATCGCCCCCCCGCTTTCGTGACAAAAAAAACCGCCGCACTCCGGGACGGGAGGCGGCGGTCAGGAGCGTGTCGGAACCGGTCAGGCAAATTCGGTTACAGGCAGGAAACCGAAGGGGACAGGCAGTGCGCGTCGGGACAGAGACGCGGCAAGCCGGGCCGGTACACGCGGGCAGAAACTCAGATCAGGGACGGAAGGTGAAGTGCGCCCAGAAGGATCACCGCAAGGCTGATCGCACCCAGGGTGTCCTGCCAAAGCGTTCCATCCTGACGGTTGAGCGCGGTCTTGACGATGTCGAGCATTGGGTCACTCCGTGTTCCGTTGTTGACCCTTTGTTCTCACATTCTTAACCATGAGTAAAGAACTAAATGAGAACAAAATGTGAATTAACGAGAACGCGGGCCGTAACTGCCGTCAGCCGACCTCGATCAGACGTATCGCTTCGTCCTGCCGCATCAGCCAGAGCAGCGACCGGGCCGCGCGTCCGCGCGGGCTTTCCAGCGTCGGATCGTCCGCCAGCAGGCGCCGCGCATCCGACTGCGCCACCTCCATCAGCGCCGCCTGCCGTTCGAGGTCCGCGACCCTGAACTTCGGCAGACCCGACTGCGCCGTGCCGATCAGGTCGCCCGCCCCGCGCATCTCCAAATCGACCTCCGCGATGCGGAAGCCGTCCTCGGTCTCGCGCAGGGTCGTCAGCCGCTTCATCCCGGTTTCCGACAGGGGCGGTTGGTACATCAGCAGGCAGGTGGAGGCCGCGGTGCCGCGCCCAACCCGGCCCCGCAACTGATGGAGCTGAGCAATCCCGAAGATCTCGGCCCGTTCGATCACCATGATCGAGGCGTTCGGCACGTTGACCCCGACCTCGATCACCGTCGTCGCCACCAGGACGCTGGTCTCGCCCGAAACGAAGCGCGCCATGGCCGCGTCCTTCTCGGCGGGGGGCATCTGCCCGTGCACCAGCCCGACAACGCCCTCACCCAAGGCCGCCCGCAGACGCTGGAACCGCGCCTCCGCTGCGATCAGGTCGGAGCTTTCGCTTTCCTCGACCAGCGGGCAGACCCAGTAGGCCTGCCGCCCTTCCGCCACCGCCTTGCGCAGATGATCGACCACCTCCAACATTTTCTCTGTCGACAAGAGCGCCGTCTTCACCGGCGTCCGGCCCGGCGGCTTCTCGTCCAGGATCGACACATCCATGTCGCCGTACTGCGACAAAGCCAGCGAGCGCGGAATCGGCGTCGCGGTCATCACCAGCACATCGGCGCCCACGCCTTTCTTGCCCAGCTCCAGCCGCTGACGCACGCCGAAGCGGTGCTGTTCGTCCACGATGGCCAGCCGCAGATCGGCAAAGACCACGTCCGGCTGGAACACCGCGTGCGTGCCCACGAGGATCTGGATGTCGCCGCGCGCCAGGGCCTCCAGCTTTGCGGTGCGTTCCGCGCCCTTGTCGCGCCCGGTCAGGATTTCCAGCACGACGCCCGCGCTCTCTGCCAGCGGCCGCAGGCTTTCGAGGTGCTGGCGGGCGAGGATCTCGGTCGGGGCCATCATCACGCCCTGCCCGCCCGCCTCGACCGCGTTGAGCAAGGCCATCAGCGCCACCAGCGTCTTGCCCGCGCCCACGTCGCCCTGCAGCAGCCTGTTCATGCGTTCGGGGCGCGCCATGTCGGACAGGATCTCGCCGATGGCCCGCCTCTGCGCGCTGGTCGGCTCGTAGGGCAAGGCGGCCAGCACCCGGGCCTGCAACCGTCCGTCGCCTTTCGTCTCGATCCCGCGCCGTTTGCGCCGCGCCGCGCGGGCCAGGGCCAGTGTCAGCTGATGCGCCATCAACTCGTCATAGGCGAGCCGCGCCCGCGCAGGCGCAGTCGGCGACAGATCCTCCGGCCCTTCCGGCGCATGGACCCGGGCCAGCGCCTCCGCCCAGCCGGGCCAGCCCTCTTTCGCCAGTTGCGCCGCGTCGATCCATTCCTCTAGGTCCGGCACGCGGGTCAAACCGTCGGCAATCGCCCGCACCATCAGCTTTTGCGTGACGTTGCCGGTCAGGTGATAGACCGGCTCGAAGGCAGGAAGGCTCTCTGCCTCGTCGACCGGCAGGACGTGGTCCGGGTGGACCATCTGCGGCACGCCATCGAACAGTTCGACCCGCCCCGAAACCAGCCTGCGCTGACCGGTCGGAAAGAGCTTCTGCTGGTACTCGGAATTGCCGCGGAAAAACACCAGCTGGAACCGGACCTTGGCATCGTCGACCTCGATCCGGTAGGCGCCGCCGCGGGTGCGGGGCGGCCAGTGTCGCCCGATCAGCACCTCCACCGTCAGGGTCGCCGGCAGGTCCGCCCCCTGCACGGTGTCGCGCACCCGGCGGTCCGTCACGCTGTAGGGCAAGGTGTACAGCAGGTCGCGCGGCGCCTCGATCCCGGCACCTGCCAGCGTCTGCGCCGTCTTCGGCCCGATCCCGTCGAGGCCCTTCAGGTCGGCGAACAGCGGCCAGAGCGGTTCCGGCCGCCCGCTCATCCGCCGATCAGCTCCAGCCATGCGTCTTCGTCCAGCACGGTCAGACCCAGCTCGCGCGCCTTCTTTTCCTTGGAGCCCGCGCCGGGCCCGACCACCACGATGTCGGTTTTCTTGGAAACGCTGCCCGAGACCTTGGCGCCCATCGCCTCCGCCCGCGCCTTCGCCTCCGCCCGGGTCATGCGTTCCAGCGTGCCGGTGAACACCACGGTCTTGCCCGCGACGGGCGAACCTTCGGTGTCGGGCCGCGCCGCTTCCTCGACCTCCAGATGCGCGACAAGCCGGTCCATCGACGCGCGCTCCGCCTCCTGGTTCATTGCCGAGACCAGCGATTGCGCCAGAACCGTGCCCACCCCGTCGATCGACAGGAGATCATCCCAGGCCTCGCCCTCCATCAGGGCGGCGTCCTTCATCGCGGCCTCGAAGGCCGCCCACGTTCCGTAATGCCGTGCCAGAAGGTTCGACGCGCTTTCGCCCACGTGCCGGATGCCCAGGCCAAAGATCAGCCGCCCAAGGGGGATGCGCCGCCGCTCGTCGATGGCGCTGAACAGGTTGAGCGCGGATTTCTCGCCCCAGCCCTCACGGTTCTTCAACTGCTGGATGCCCGAACCGTAGCGTTCACGCAGGGTGAAGATGTCTGCCGGTTCCTTGATCCACCCGTCGGCGTAGAACTGTTCGACCTGCTTGGCGCCCAGTCCCTCGATGTCAAAGGCCGACCGGCCGACGAAATGCTTCAGCTTCTCCACGGCCTGCGCCGGGCAGATCAACCCGCCGGAACACCGACGCACCGCATCGCCCTCCTCGCGGATCGCGTCAGAGCCACACTCCGGGCATTCCGTAGGGAAAACATAGGGTTGCGCATCGTCTGGCCGCTGCGACAGGTCGACGTCGGCCACCTTCGGGATGACATCGCCTGCGCGGTAGACCTGGACCCAGTCGCCGATGCGGATGTCCTTGCCGCCGCGAATCTCGTTGCCGGAACTGTCGCGCCCGGCGATGTAATCCTCGTTGTGCAGCGTTGCGTTCGACACCACCACACCGCCCACCGTGACGGGCGTCAGGCGGGCGACGGGCGACAGCGCGCCGGTGCGCCCGACCTGGATGTCGATGGATTCGAGCCGCGTCCACGCCAGTTCCGCCGGGAACTTGTGGGCAATGGCCCAGCGGGGCGTGGTGGACCGGAAGCCCAACCGTTCCTGCAGGGCCAGATCGTTCACCTTGTAGACCACGCCGTCGATGTCATAACCGAGCATTGCGCGCTGCGCCTCGACCTTGCGGTAGTGGTCCAGCATCTCCTCCGGCCCGTCACAGAGCGCGGTCAGCGGATTTGTCTGGAAACCCAGGGCATTGAGCCGATCGATGGCGCCCTTCTGCGTGTCCGCCAGCGGATCGGACAGGACACCCCAAGCATAGGCAAAGAACTTCAGGGGCCGTTCGGCGGTGATCTTGGCATCAAGCTGGCGCAAAGACCCCGCAGCGGCGTTGCGCGGGTTGGCAAATGTCTTGCCCCCGCGCGCGGCCTGCCGTTCGTTCAGCGCCTCGAAATCCGCGTGGCTCATGTAGACTTCGCCACGGACCTCCAGCACCTCAGGCGCGCCGGTCAGGTCGGTGGGGATGTCGTCGATGGTCCGGGCGTTGGCGGTGACGTTCTCCCCTTCGGAGCCGTCGCCCCGGGTCGCCGCGCGCACCAGCTTGCCCTTCTCGTAGCGCAAGGCCAGCGACAGACCGTCGATCTTCGGTTCCGCGGTGAAGGCCAGCGAGGCGTCCGCGCCCAACCCAAGATAACGCCGGATGCTGTCGTCGAAATCGCGGATATCCTCGTCGTCGAAGGCGTTGGCCAGCGACAGCATCCTGACCTCGTGACGGACCTTGGAAAACCCGTCCGCAGGAGCCGCGCCCACCTGCTCCGACGGGCTATCGGCCAGCTTGAGTTCGGGAAAGCGCGCCTCGATCTCCGCGTTGCGGCGTTTCAGCCGGTCGTATTCGGCGTCCGACAACTCAGGCGCATCCTCGGCATGATACGCGCGGTTCGCCTGTCCCAGAATGTCGGCAAGCGCGCGAAGCTCTTCGCGCGCCTGATCTTCGGCCAACTGACCGACCTCTGTATCGCTCATGCCCAGTTCCTCGGACGCCCTGTCGTCCATGGAGTGATAGGGCCGGTCAGACCCGAGGTCCAGCCGCTCAGCCGTTTGCGGCGATGGCCTTCGGTTCGTCCTGGGACGGATCGGGATCGCGCAGAACGTAGCCACGGCCCCAGAAGGTCTCGATATAGTTGTCGTCACCGGTGGCTTCCGACAGCTTCTTGCGCAGCTTGCAGATGAAGACGTCGATGATCTTCAGCTCGGGCTCGTCCATGCCGCCGTAGAGGTGGTTAAGGAACATCTCCTTCGTCAGGGTCGTGCCCTTCCGCAGAGAGAGAAGTTCGAGCATCTGGTATTCCTTGCCGGTCAGATGCACGGGTTTGCCTGCGACCTCCACCGTCTTGGCGTCGAGGTTGACCGACACCTTGCCCGTGCGGATCACCGACTGCGAATGCCCCTTGGAGCGGCGAATGATCGCATGGATGCGGGCCACCAATTCATCCCGGTGGAAGGGTTTCGTCATGTAGTCGTCGGCCCCGAAACCGAATCCCTTGATCTTCGACTGCGTGTCGTCCTCGCCGGTCAGGATCAGGATCGGCGTATCAATGCGGGCCACGCGCAACTGGCGCAGCACCTCGTGGCCGTTCATGTCCGGCAGGTTCAGATCGAGAAGGATCAGGTCGTAATCGTAGAGCTTTGCCAGATCGATGCCTTCCTCGCCCATGTCGGTGGAATAGACATTCAGGTTCGCGTGACTGAGCATCAACTCGATACTTTTCGAAGTGGTCGGGTCGTCTTCCACCAACAAAATGCGCATGTGCAGTCTCCAGGGTGTACTTGGGCTGCGGATAACCTGAGCCAAAAAGGTTAACGCCTTGTTACCATACCCGGGCCCAAGAACAATTCGTACTTTCCACTAACGATACTTTTGGACGCGTGTCGCCTTCAGCGCGTCCTCTCCGAACTGGGTGGCGGCCTTCACCCATTCAAGCAGTTCCTCGTCGCTCAGCGCATATCGGTCCTTCGCCTGGTCCTGTGTCAGAAGCCCGTACTGGACGGCTTTTACCACGGCAGCCTTGCGCGACGCCACCCAGCGGCGCGTCGATGCAGGCGGCAGGTCGGCACGTGTCATGGTCGAGCCATCGGGCAGCTTCACGGCGCGCGGGCCATCGATCTTCTTGAGATACATCCCGTTACCTCCGAACCAGGGTGCGGGGACTAAAGCCCCACAGGACTTAACGACGCCTGAAACCATCCCTTGAGAGTATTTCGATTTTTCCTATATTCCGGCCATTCACCGGAGATCGTCCAATGCCCAAAGACGCCCCCCTCAACAGCCTGGGGCTGCCCAAACCGCCGTCCGAGACGCGAGTCGTCGTTGCCATGTCCGGCGGCGTCGACAGTTCCGTCGTGGCCGCGAAGCTGAAGGAGGAAGGCTACGATGTGGTCGGTGTCACCCTTCAGCTTTATGACCATGGTGCGGCACTCGCCAAGAAGGGCGCCTGCTGCGCCGGGATCGACATTCACGACGCGCGCCGCGTGGCCGAGGACATGGGGTTCCCGCATTATGTCCTTGATTACGAAAACATCTTCCAAGAAGCGGTGATCGAGGAATTCGCCGACAGCTACCTCGGCGGCGCCACGCCCGTGCCCTGCATCCGCTGCAACGAACGGGTGAAGTTCAAGGACCTGCTGGAAACCGCCAAGGACCTCGAAGCCGACTGCATGGCCACCGGCCACTACATCCAGCGCAAGACCGGCGTGCGCGGGCCAGAGCTGCACTCCGCCGCCGACGCCAGCCGGGACCAGAGCTACTTCCTCTTCTCCACCACGCCGGAGCAGCTCGATTTCCTGCGATTCCCGCTGGGCCACCTGCCGTCGAAGGCCGCGACCCGCGAACTCGCCGCGAAGTACGGCCTTGCCGTTGCGGACAAGCCCGACAGCCAGGACATCTGCTTCGTTCCGGACGGCAACTACGCGAAAGTCATCGAGAAACTGCGCCCCGGCGCGGCGGAGCCCGGCCAGATCGTGCATGTCGACGGCCATGTTCTGGGCGACCACCGGGGGGTCATCCATTACACGATCGGCCAGCGGCGCGGCCTCGGCATCGGTGGCCTGAGCGAACCGCTCTACGTGGTCCGGCTGGACGTGGAGACGCGGCAGGTTGTCGTCGGCCCGAAAGAGCTGCTCGCCACCCGGACCATTCCCGTGCGCGAGATCAACTGGCTGGGCGACGCGCCCTTCACCTCGCAGGCGGAATGGCATCTCGACGTGAAGGTCCGCTCCACCCGCCCCCCGCGCGAGGCGGTCATCCGCCCGCTGTCGGACACCACTGCAGAGGTCGAGCTGGTCGTCGCGGAAGAAGGCGTAAGCCCCGGACAGGCCTGCGTTTTCTACGCGCCCGACGACAGCCGCATCTTCGGCGGCGGCTGGATCTGGCGCGGGTACTGAAGACGCCCGCAGATCAAAGAGGACCGGCCGTTCCCACACGTGGAACCGGCCGGTCCTTAACCACGATGCGCAGCCGCGACCGTCGCGGAACAGCACAGGGTATCCAGCCTCTTCCGCCGCTTTCAGCAGTACACTCCCGCCTTCGGTCCCCAATACAAAAGGCCTCGAAACGCAAAAAAGGCCAACTGCCACGGCAGCCGGCCTTTCGCATATTTTCAACGAATTCTCCGCATTCCGGCAACAGCGCCGCGCCGGATCAACCGGCCCGGATCACTACCGCCGAGAACACGTGCCCCGTGTCACTCCGCGGCGGCGCGGTTCACGTCGCCCATGGCGATGCCGGAGAAGTGACGGTCACCGGAGTAAGCCGCATCCAGCATCCCGCCCAGCGGCTTGGCGTCGTCGAGATGCTCCAGACGGTTGGCAAACGCCGCGCAGCAGCCATAGCCTGCGATGGCGTAATGGGTCATGCGCTGGTACTGCGTGATGATCATCGCATCGCGCACCGCACCGTCACCGAAATCGGCGTCGATCGCGTGGGCACGGGCCTCGGCCACCAAGCCCTGCATGCCCTTGCAGTGCTCGCCCTTGGGATCGGCACCATGCGCCTTGATCAGGCCGGCCAGTTGGGCGCGGCCGTCGGAAATGCCGCTCTTGCCATGCTCCAGCGCGGCGCGCAGCTCTTCGTTCTCCGCCTTGGCGGTCAGATCGTCCATCACCTTCTGGGCCTGTTCACAGGCGCTGTAGAGGTCCTGCAGCTGATCGACGTAGACGTCCTGCAATGTCTCGAGGGTCATGTCGTCCTCCTTCAAATTCGTTTCGATTGAAGGGAAAACGCGGGGCTCGACACATACGTTCCTCGGCCCCCTTCATCTTGGCGAAAATACCTCCGCCGGAGGCACATCACCGAGGAGAAGGCCGAAGGCCGCCGACGAGACGACCTGCGCGCGCGGCAGCGCGCCCAATCCGGTAAAAGGTCACGCCCGGCCCAGCACCAGCACGGCGTTCAGGCCGCCGAAGGCGAAGGCGTTCGACAGGACCACGTCCACCTCGGCCTCGCGCGCCTCGTTCGGCACCACGTCGAGCGCGCACTCCGGGTCCGGTTCCTCGTAGCCGATGGTCGGCGCGATCACACCGTCGTTCAGCGCCATGAGGCAGGCAAGCAGTTCCACCGCGCCGGTGCCGCCGATCAGGTGGCCGTGCATCGACTTGGTTGAAGAGATCATCAGGTCGTCCGCGTGGGTGCCGAAGACATCGGCGACCGCCGCGCATTCCGTCTTGTCGTTGGCCGCGGTGCCGGTGCCATGGGCATTGATGTAGCCCACCCGGGTGCGGTCGACCCGCGCATCGCGCAGCGCGCCGGAAATCGCCCGGGCCGCACCCTGCTTCGACGGCATCACGATATCCGCCGCGTCGGAGGTCATCGCGAAGCCCAGCACCTCGCCCAGGATTTCCGCACCGCGCGCCCGCGCGTGCTCATATTCCTCGAAGACGAAGACGCCCGCGCCCTCGCCCTGCACCATGCCCGAGCGGTTGGCGCTGAACGGGCGGCAGGCGTCCTTCGACATGACCCGCAGCCCTTCCCAGGCCTTCACCCCGCCGAAACACAGCATGGATTCCGAGCCGCCGGTGATCATCGCGTGGCACATGCCGGAACGGATCATCTGGAAGGCCTGCCCCATCGCGTGGTTCGACGACGCGCAGGCGGTCGAGACGGTGAAACTCGGACCGCGCAGGTTGAACTCCATCGACACGTGGCTGGCGGCGGCGTTGTTCATGAGTTTCGGCACGACGAAGGGATGAACCCGGTTCTTCCCCTCCTCGTAGACCGCGCGGTAGTTCTCGTCCTGGGTCAGCAGCCCGCCGCCAGAATTGCCCAGCACCACGCCGGAGCGGTCCGCCATCTCGCCGGAGAACTCCAGCCCCGACTGCCGCACCGCCTCGCGCGCGGCGAGCAGGGTGAACTGGGTGAACCGGTCGTAAAGCGAAAGCTGCTGCCGGTTGAAGACGGCCTCGGCCTCGAACCCCTTCACCTGCCCGCCGATGCGGATCGCCAGCCTCTCGACGTCGCGGAACTCCAGCGGGCCGATGCCGCACCGGCCCTCGCGCATGGCCTCGTAGGTCGCGGCCACGTCCTGACCCAGCGCGTTGACCGTCCCCGCCCCGGTAATGACGACCCGTTTCACGCCGTCTTCTCGGCCACCAGCCGCTCGATTCCGGCGACGATGCTGCCGACAGAAGAAATGTCGAAGTCCGACGCTTCCGGTTCATTGGCGTTGAACGGGATGGAGATGTCGAAGGTCTCCTCGATGGCGAAGATCGCTTCGACGAGCCCGAGGCTGTCGATTCCGATGCCTTCCGGCGTGCTGTCCAGCGTGATGTCCGAAGGCTCCAGCATCGCCTGTTCCGCGATGATCGCGATCACCTTGTCCTTGACGTCCATAGTCCTGGTCCCACTTCCTCAGGTTGGCGGAGACTTAGTCATTCCCCGTCAACTTTGAAACCGCTTTCTTGAGGTCCGCGACATCCCGGAACAGCCGCGGCAGGCGCCTCAGGCCCTTGTAGCTTTCGACGTGGCTGTCCATCTTCATCGCCGGGTAGCCAAGCATCACGCGGCCCTCCGGCACGTTCGACAGAACCATCGTCCCGCCGCCCAGGATCACCCGGTCGCCGATCTTCAGGTTGTCGGAAATTCCCGCGCAGCCGCCGACCACCACATTCGTGCCCAGCACCGTCGATCCCGCGATGGCAGCGCCCGCGCAGATCATGCTGTCGCGGCCCACGCGCACGTTGTGGCCGATCTGCACGAGGTTGTCGATCTTCACGCCCGATCCCACCTGCGTGTCGCGTACAGATCCCCGGTCGATGCAGGAGTTGCACCCGATCTCCACGTCGTCGCCCACCGTCACCGCGCCGAGCGAGGCGATCCGCGCCCAGGATTGCGCGCTGTCGGTGCCTTCGCCGCCAAGGCTGGCACGCGCCTTCTCGACCCCGGACGGCTCCGGCGTGACGAAGGAGAAGCCGTCGCCGCCGATCACCACGCCCGGGTGCGCGATCAGCCGGTCGCCCACGGTCACGCGGGCCATCAGCCGGACACCGGTGTGCAGCAGGGCGTCTTCGCCCACCGTCACATCCTCGCCGATATAACATTGCGGGCCGAGCGTGCTGCCCGCCCCGATCCGTGCGCGCGCACCGACCACGCAGAACGGCCCGACCGACGTGCCCTCGCCGATCTCGGCGGACGGATCGATCACCGCCGACGGGTGCAGCCCGGTGCCGTAGCCCTGCCCCGGGTCCATCATGCCGGCCAGCCCCGACAGCGCGAACCGCGGCCGAGGAGAGGTCAGCGCGGCCTTCAGCCCAAGGCCCTGCCAGTCCGCCCCGTCCCAGAGCACCGCGACCCGCGCACGCCCCTCGCCGATCAGCGCGGCATATTCGGGCCGCATGGCCAGCGCGATATCGTCCGGCCCGGCGGACTGCGGCTCTGCCACGCTGTCCACCTTCAGCGACACGTCGCCATGCGCCGTCATGCCGACCGCTGCTGCTATCTCCTGGATGGTATAGGCCATGCCCGCTCCTGCCGTTTCGCGGCCTGCGCCGCCGTCGCAGATGTAGAGGCTGGGCGCACCGGGGTTCAACCCTGCTTCGCCCCTGCCCGCCCGCCGCACCTGCGAATGCAAAAGGCGCGCCTGACCGGGCGCGCCTTCCATCGTCACTATAGAGTATGCGTCGCTCAGCTGTCCCAGTGGGTCATCAGCGACACGCCTTCGTTCTGCAGCGCACGCCACAGGATCTCGTCGCGGCCATAGACGTCGTCGCGGAAGTTCACGTTGCCCTTCGCCTGGGTGAAGGCCGTGCGATAGACCAGGTGCACCGGGATCGGCTCCGCCAGCGGCACCTTGGTGTTCTGACCCGACCGCAGGATCGACTGGAAGAAGTTCACCGGATCCTGCTCCTGCCGGGACAGCAGCACGTAGGCGAAGTCATGCGGATCGTTCAGACGGACGCAGCCGTGCGAGAAGGTCCGCACCTCGCGGGAGAACAGGCTCTGCGACGGGGTGTCGTGCAGGTAGATGTTGTACTTGTTCGGGAACATGAACTTCACCGTCCCCAGCGCGTTGCGCGGCCCCGGACGCTGGCGCATCGAATAGGGGAAGCTGCGGCTGGAATACTGCGCAAAGCTCTGGCCCCGGCTGACCACGCGGCCACGGCCGTCGATGATCTCCAGATGGCCCGCCGCGCCCGGGTTGGAGCGCAGCAGCGGCAGGTATTCGTTCACGATGATCGACCGCGGCACGTACCAGAACGGGTTGATGACCATGTGCTCCATCATGTCGGAGAATTCAGGCGTCCGATGGGTCGACTGGTTCTGCCCGATGACCGAACGCGTCTCGAACGTCACCTTGTCGTCGTCGATGATCTGGGCGTGGAAATCCACGAGGTTCACGAGGACGTGCCGTTTGCCGCGTCCTTCGGGGAAGTTCAGCCAGCGCTCACGCTCCATGGCGACCATGATCGACTTCAGCCGCTCTTCGGGCGCGGCGTTGATCGCCTTCATGGTCGATGCACCGGCCACGCCGTCGACCTCGAGCCCGTGATCCTCCTGCACCGCGCGCACGGCGGCGGTCATGTTCTCGTCGTAGCGGGTGGTCAGCGACGGCTTGAGATAGTTCATCGCGACAAGACGGTTGCGCAGGGCGACCACATCAGGCCCGCTCTGCCCCGGCTCGAGGCTCGACGCCTGCACGATGGGACCCCAGCCGCCGTGACGGATGCGCTGTTCAAGCATCAGCTTGGCGCGCATCAGGCGCGAGTATTCGGCGGTCGGCGGCACGAGGCTGCGGAACACGGCATCGGGACGCTCGGTCGTCAGGCGCGACAGCAGTTCTTCGGGTGCGCGGCGCGGGACCTCGCGCTTGATGTCGGACACCACGGCGCCCGGATCGTCCAGCACCCCGGTCTGCAGATCGTTGGCGAAGCTGATGAACAGCTTCGACAGTTCCACCTCCAGAAGGCCACGGTCGCGGCCGGACGTGGCGGCGGCCAGCTGCGCGCGCAGGGTGTGCTCATTATAAAGACGGGTCGGCAGGCCGTGCACGTCAGCCATGGCGAAGGCTTCCAGCAGCGCCACGCGACGGGCGCGATCCTCCTCGGAGGGGCCGGTCCAGATCGGCTCGAACCCGCGGGCACGGTAGAAGGCGGCGATGCTTTCATTCTGCCCGACGTGTTCTGCAACGGCCTGCTTGTAGGCCGTCACCTTGAAGGACAATTCCTCTGCCGTGCCGACCGCGGGCAAGGCGGCAGCCATCACACCGGCCAGCAAAAGGGCACGCAGCCCGACCTTCGCAACTTTCATTCCTTGACCCTCATATCTTCTGTCCGCCCTTGATTTAAACTTGTCTAACAATGTCATAACCCTGTAAACTCACAAACGTGGCAGACGGGCTCCGATGTGTTCCGGGCGCCCGATCCGCGCATTTGCGCCACACCTTCCCAGCACTGCGCGAGATTTTGCCACTTCCCTCTTGAAGGATAAAATTCGTCATAAATCGCACTTTCTCCACTATGCGATTCGTGCCATACAGGTTCCGACATCTGGGGATAGATGGCAGTGCACACCCAACGAGGTGTGCGTACACAGGTAACAGCGACCAGGGACAGGCGCTCATCATGGCAGATTCGACAACGGGCAGCTTCACGCGCCGGGGTATCCTCGGCGCCTTCGCAGCAACGACACTCGCAGCTGCGCCCACCTACTCCAACGCAGCAGGCTTCCTGCGCGGCGCGGGCGACATCAGACGCCTCCGCATGTACTCCGGCAGGACCGGGGAACGCATCGACATGATCTACTGGATTGAAGGCCAGTACCTCGCCGATGCAATCAAGGAAATCAACTACTTCATGCGCGACTGGCGCACGAACGACGTCAAGAACATCGACGCCCGCACCATCGACATCTGTACGGCGGCGCACCGGCTTCTCGACTGTTCCGAGCCCTACATGCTCATTTCCGGCTATCGTTCGCCGAAAACCAATGCGATGCTGCGGTCCAAGTCGTCCGGCGTCGCCAAGAACTCCCGCCACCTGCGCGGCGAGGCGGCTGACCTCCGGCTTTCCAGCCGGTCCGTCAACCAGATGGCCAAGGCCGCTATGGCCTGCCACGGCGGTGGCGTCGGTCGTTACTCCGGCTCCAACTTCGTACATATGGACTGCGGCCCCGTGCGCTCTTGGGGCGCCTGAGGCTTACCCCTTTATCTACTCCACCAAGAAGGCGCCCTTTGCGGCGCCTTTTTCGTTTCTGGCAGGGATCGCGGGGGATTGGCAGTCAGGTATACCCGACATTCGCGATCTCTGTCCTCGGTGAAGACCACAGCGACGAGGCCTTCATGCGGGGTAAACGACGCAGCTGCGCGTTCGGTTCCACAGAAAGTCACGAAATTTCAGGAAAATGCGCACCGTCCGCGCGGCCCCTTCTTTCGGGCGCTCGAAGCCATCGAACGAAGTCAATGAAGGGGGAAAGTGGCGCGGTTGACGGGGCTCGAACCCGCGACCCCCGGCGTGACAGGCCGGTACTCTAACCAACTGAGCTACAACCGCGCTTTGTGGGGGCAGATAGTCCGCAGCGCACCGGGTGGTCAAGCGGAAAATCCAACGGCACGGGCGGAAAATCCCCGGCGCTCCGCCCTGCCCTTCGCCGACCCGCGCAAACCGGCGATCTCTCTGGAAAAAGGCCCGGAAAAGCAAAAGCCCCCGCCGAAGCGAGGGCTGTTCTGACGCCATGTGATCGGACAGCGGTGGCGCGGTTGACGGGGCTCGAACCCGCGACCCCCGGCGTGACAGGCCGGTACTCTAACCAACTGAGCTACAACCGCTCGCTGCCCGCCCGAAGCTGTCTGCCTCGTGGCGTGAGAGGCCTTCTATGGGCTGCACCTACTGCCGTCAAGCGGTTTCCGACCAGCTTTTTCGCAAAAATTCCGGCGGCCCTTCAGGTGCCCATCTCCCGTCCAGCATCGCACAGTCACAGTGACGCAGAGGGGCAACGAAGGCCTCGAACGCGGCCATCCAATAAGGCGGACGCCGGCCGGCCATGCTACCACTGACCGCGTAGCCCTGCTTCGAATCGACCCTCACGTGACATCTTCAGATACCATTGGCCGCCGCCTGATCGTTACCGTCGCGCGCCCCGAACCCGTCGCGCAACGCAGGGTTGGGCCGCTTGCCGCGAACTCACCTGACGTAAAGTCGCCGAAAAACACCGTGTCATTTCAACACCTTTCCAAATCATGGCAGAGTAGGTCATCCTTGTCAGACAGTCGCCGATAGTTGCCTAGTAACCAATACCCAAGGGAAGTCGCCCCGTGGAGCATATCCTCAGACAGAATGTCGCCTTCTTTGACCCGCTCGGTCAGCGCTACGAAATCAGTACCGCGGAATACATCTCGCTGTTGCGGGGCTCCGGAACCCAGGTTTACCTGCTCTGCGCCTACGGGCTTCTGGTGGCGACGGATGCGCCCGGTATGCTCGGAAAGATCAGCCTGGCCGTGACGCTCGGGCTCTGGGCGCTGGTCGTGGTGCTCTTCCTGGTCACCCATGGCCTCGTGATCTTTGCGCTGGCCGCGCTCCAGCAGCGGACGAAGCGATTCACAACCCCCGGGTTCATCGCGGCGCTTACAGCGCTGACGCCCACCGTGCTCATCGGCGAATGGCTCACCGCCGTCGCCAGCCACGGTGCCGTGCCCTTCGCGATCTGGCCGAGGATCCTCTTCTATTTCGTGATCGCCGAGATGTTCATCCTCATCTACATGCGATACGTCCGCCCGGTCGTCAGCCAGCCGCAGCCCCCGGCGCAGGCCGAACCCGAACCAGAACCGGCCGCCGCCTCCACCGCCACCCCCGAGGACGAGTCGGACGAAGACAGCCGCCGCATCCTGATCGGCGCGGAACCCGTCCCCCTCGCCCGCCTCCGCCATATCCAGGCCCGCGAACACCACGTACATGTCGTGCTCGACCGCACCACCATCACGCAGCGTGCGCGCCTCTCGGACATCGTGGCCCAGACCGAGCCGGACGACGGCATCCAGCCGCACCGCTCGTGGTGGGTGGCGGCCCGCGTCGCGCGCGGGCTGTCGCGAGACGGGCAGAAACACGTTCTTAAGCTGGATGACGGAACCTCTGTCCCGGTGGCACGTTCCCGTCTGACAGAGGTGCGCGAGTGGCTCGATCGCCGGGCCTGAACCGCGCCCTCAGCGCCGTTTCCTGACGCAATCGTGAGTGCTGGACGCCGCCCCCCGGCCTTGGTAGGCCGGGGCCGAACATGCCGCCCAAGCGACGAGAAGGGAGCCACGACAGCATGACCGACACGCCCGAAACGCCGACGGACATGATCCGCTTCGGCTGGGAGGAATGGGTCTCGCTGCCCGATCTCGGCCTTCCGGCGCTGCGCGCCAAGGTCGACACCGGCGCCCGGACATCCGCCCTGCACGCCTTCGACATCGAAACCTTCGGGTCGGCCTCGGCCCCCAAGGTGCGCTTTACCGTGCACCCCGTCCCGGGACGCGAGGACCTGGTGATTCCCTGCTCCGCCCGGATCGTCGACCGGCGGCAGGTCACCTCGTCGAACGGCGAGTCGGAGATGCGCTATGTCATCGCGTCCACACTCCGGGTGGGCGACGAAAGCTGGCGGATCGAACTGACGCTGACCGACCGCTCCTCCATGGCGTCGCGCATGCTGCTGGGGCGCGAGGCGCTGAAGGATCACATCACCATCGTCGCCACCGACCGCTTCCAGCAGCCGAAGATGTCCTACGACGTCTACACCACTGCCCGCGTGCGCAGCGCCGCGCCCAACCGCGCCCTGCGCGTCGCGGTGCTGAGCCGGGAGGACAACTATTCCACCCGCCGGCTTGTCGAGGAAGGCGAGAAACGCGGCCACACCGTCGAGGTCATCGACACCACGCGCTGCTACATGGCGATCAACGCCATGGCGCCGGAGGTGCATTACGACGGCAAGCGCCTGCCGCGCTACGACGCGGTGATCCCGCGCATCGGCGCCTCCATCACCTCCTACGGCACCGCCGTCATCCGCCAGTTCGAGACGATCGGCACCTTCTGCCTGAACGGCTCGGACGGGATCGCCGCCTCGCGCGACAAGCTCTACGCCCACCAGCTCATGGCGCGGCACAAGATCGGCATGCCCAACACCGCCTTCGCCGCCTCGCCCAAGGACACGCAGTCGCTGATGCGGCTCGTGGGGACGGCGCCGCTGATCGTGAAGCTGCTCGAATCGACGCAGGGCAAGGGCGTGGTGCTGGCCGAAACCAAGAAGGCCGCGGAATCGGTCATCGACGCCTTCCGCGGGCTGAAGGCGAATTTCCTCGTTCAGGACTTCGTGAAGGAGGCCGCCGGAGAGGACATCCGCTGTCTCGTGGTCGGCGGCAAGGTCGTGGCCTCGATGAAACGCACCGGGGCGGAGGGCGATTTCCGCTCCAACCTGCACCGGGGCGGCCAGGCCTCGGTCGTGCGCATCACGAAGGAGGAGCGCGACACCGCCCTGCGTGCCGCCCGCTCGTTCCGCCTGAACCTCGCCGGCGTGGACCTGCTGCGGTCCGAGACAGGCCCCAAGGTGCTGGAGGTGAACTCCAGCCCCGGCCTCGAAGGGATCGAGACGGCGACCCGCAAGAACGTGGCCGAAAAGGTCTATGACCATATCGAGGCGAAGGTCCGCCCTGCCCCCGTCCGCCGCCGCATCGAGCCGGAGGACTGAGGCGGGCACCGCCTGCGGTTATCCGGCCTCCCCGAAGAACCGCAGGACCAGCCGGATCAGCCAGACCCAGAACAGAAGTCCGGCGATGGCGAACGGCGCGATCCACCAGCCGGAGAACTGCCGGCGACTGGGGAGGCAGGCCCGCACAACACGGATTTTCTGGGCGATGGTCCCCGACATTCCAACTCCTTGCCGCATGCCGAAACGGGGCACGCGTTCCTCATGAATCGTTAACATGGCAAAAGTTGACATGGCGTTTACGAATGGGTTCCGCATTGCCAAGTGCCGCGGTGCGACCCTTTACCCTGACCGCCTTAATCCCTATATGTTCGGTCAGGTTTGAAAGAGGATCCCCATGAGCGAGCAGAACCCCCCGCTTGAAGGCGCGCCGCTGGTCGCCCCCTCCAGCACCGACCACCCGCTCTACGACACCGTGGTGGAGGCCTGCCGCACGGTCTATGACCCGGAAATCCCGGTGAACATCTACGATCTGGGCCTTGTCTACACCGTCGACATCAATCCGGAGAACGAGGTCAAGATCATCATGACCCTCACCGCGCCGGGTTGCCCCGTGGCGGGCGAGATGCCCGGCTGGGTGGCCGAGGCGGTCGAACCCCTGCCCGGCGTGAAACACGTCGACGTCGACCTGACGTGGGAGCCGCCCTGGGGCATGGACATGATGTCGGACGAAGCGCGGCTGGAACTGGGCTTCATGTAAATCGCCGGGCGCGCGCTGCGCCCTGCCCCGTCGCTATTGCCGAACGCCGCCCGGAACGCCTTTCGTCCGGGCGGCGTTGTCTTGCCGATGCGACAGTATTTCGACCTCGGCCTCATGGCCCTCGCCGCGCTCTAGCTTCTCCTGCACGGGGGTCTCGCGCATGCCCAATCGCCATCGCCATGGTTCGAGGTCAAGTCCCTGAACGACGGTCTCGGACCCGCGCCGGACTGGATCGACCGCTCCACCCCCCGCGCGACGATGGAGCTGCTGATGCGCGCCGGGCAACGCAGCGACACCCCCGCCGACGCGCCCGGCCAGCTTGGCCATCTCCTCAACCTCAACGACCTCGAACCGGAGGTGCAGCGCTCGGCAGGCGACCGGCTGGCGCGCGACCTCGGCACGGTGATTGCCCGCCGCGTGATCGTCGACTGGAGCCAGATCATCGACCGCCCCGACGGGCTCGACGCGCTCGAGACGTCGAACGCCGCCACCGCCGGGATGCCGCGCCGCTCGCTCCTGCTGTGGGAAATCGACCTTGACGGCGTGCCCTCCGCCATCCGGCTGGAACGGGTGAAGCCCGAGGGCGCGGACCCGGTCTGGGTGATCTCCGCCCGCACCGTGCGCAACATTGCCCCGCTCTATGCCGCCTACGGCCCCACGGGGTTCGAGAAATGGCTGCCCGACGCGCTGCGCGAACCGGCCTTCTGGCGCCTGATGTGGTGGGAGGTGCTTGGTGTGCCGCTGCTCATCTTCCTCGCCGGGCTGTCGGGCTGGGCCATGTCGCGGGCGCTGCGCCGCATCGGACGGCTGGCCAGCCACCGCGTGACCTCCGCCATCTTCCGCTCCGCCCGCATCCCGCTGCTGATCGCCACCGTGGCGCTTGTGCTGTCGGTGGGCATGCAGACCATCTTCGTCTTCTCCGGACGGCTGAACAGCGTGCTCTCGCCGCTTGTCGCCGCCGGTTTCGTCACCGCCGCGCTCATGCTGATCGTCAACGTGATCGAGGTCATCCTCGACGAGATCACCGGCTTCGAGCAGATGGACCTCACACGCCAGCAGTTCGACGAGACCCGCACCCGCGCCACGCGCATCGCCGCCGTGCGCCGCCTGCTGGTCATCGTCGTGTTCCTCTTCGGCTTCGGCATCGTGCTGTCCTCGGCCAACCTGTTCCGCACCTACGGCTTTTCGCTGTTGGCCTCCGCCGGGGTGCTGACGCTGATCCTTGGCTTTGCCGCCCGCACGATCCTCGCCAACATCCTGTCGTCGCTGCAGATCGCCCTGAACCAGTCCGCCCGGATAGGCGACCGCGTGGTCTACAAGGGCGCGCTCTGCCACGTCGAACGGATCAACTTCACCTACGTGCAGCTGCACAGCTGGGACGGCACGCGGCTGGTGGTGCCGGTCAACGAGTTCACCTCCACCACTTTCGAGAACTGGACGCTGAAGGAACCGGAGATGCTGCGCGTCCTGAAGTTCAAGCTGGCGCCCTCCGTCGACATCGACCGCCTGCGCACATGCCTGGGCGAGGTGCTGGACGAACTCGACCCCGAAGAGCTCGACGACCGCGACAAGGCCTCCGTCAGCGTCACCGGGCAGGACGCCTTCGGCATCGACGTCTGGTTCATGGTGCCCTGCCGCGATCCGAACACCTCGTGGGACGTGGCCTGCACCGCCCGCGAGCGCCTTGTCGCCCGCCTCGCCCGGATCGAGGAAGAGGGCACCACCGTCTTCCCCGAAGTCCCCTCGGCCGACGCGGCCTGAGCCGTGCGGCGCGTTGTGGCCTGAAAGGGTGGCGCATCGTCCGGTCTGAGCGCGTGCGCACAGGGCCCCGGCGCGCGCGACCTTGAGATTTGGGCGCCGACACATTAGGTTAGCCCTACGCGAAAAGGACCCCTGCAAAGGAACCCCGATGTTCGGCATACCCGGCAAATCCCCCGTGACCATCACGCCCAAGGCGGTCAGCCAGATCCGCAGGCTGATGGAGCGCGACAACCGCTTCGGCCTGAAGATCGGCGTCAAGAAGGGCGGCTGCGCGGGCATGGAATACACCATGGACTACGTCGACGCCGCGGAAGGCGCCGACGAGATCGTGGAACAGGACGGCGCCCGCGTGCTGATCGCACCCATGGCGCAGATGTTCCTCTTCGGCACCGAGATCGACTACGAGACCTCGCTTCTGGAAAGCGGCTTCAAGTTCCGCAATCCCAATGTTGTCGACGCCTGCGGCTGCGGCGAGTCGATCAAGTTCAAGGACGTCGAGGAGATGGCCGCAGACCGCGGACCGCAGGGCTGATGGCCCTCTCGGAGGAGGATCGCGCCTACGCCCGCGACCTCTTCTCCGGCCTCGGAGACGTCACCACCCGCCGCATGTTCGGCGGCATGGGCATCTATTCGAACGGCACGATCTTTGCCCTGATGATGTCCGACGGCACCCTCATGATCAAAGGCGCCGGGCCCTTCGTCGACCGGCTCGAAGAGATGGGCTGCGAGCGCTGGCGTTACACCCGCAAGAACGGCAAGGGCGCGGCCATGCCCTACTGGACCCTCCCCGGCGCGGCCCTCGACGACCCCGAGGAGGCGGTCGCCCTGGCCCGCGAGGCCCTGCAACACCTCTGAACTGACATTCGCCCCGGCTGCTCCGCGCCGACCCGCGCGGGCGGTGCCCGCGACCGGGTTCGGTTCTGGCGCCTGTGACGCAGGTCCTGAGCGGGCCTTCGCCCGACGGGGGCGCTGCCCCCGTACCCCCGAGGTATTTGGGCCAAGATGAAGAGGGGCGGCTTTTTTCTGGGCGCGCGCGCCTGAGCGGGGCGGTTCAGGTCTTTTGCAGGTGCAGGTAGGTTTCGGTGAACCGCCGCGAGAGGTGGTCGCCTGCAAGGATGGTCCGGTCCGAGCCCATGGGCGCCACGTTGGTGTCGTGGTTCGGGTTGAAGAACAGCGGCACGGAAATGCGTTCCTCGGCCGACCCCTTCACCCGGTGCAGCGTCGCCTTTACCCGTCCCTCGGTCCACATCTCCAGCATTTCGCCGAAGTTGATGACGAAGGTGCCCGGCTCCGCCTGCACGGGGTGCCAGGCGTCATCGCGGCCCAGAACCTCCAGCCCCGGGACACCGTCCGTTCCCAGCAGCGTCAGGCAGCCGTAATCGGTGTGGGCCGCGATGCCGAAGTCCTTCTCGCCCGCCCAGTCCGGACGCGGCGGATAGTAGTTGCCCCGCAAGAGCGCCATCGGGCGGTCGAACCTGGTGTCGAAGTAGTGGCGATCCGCGCCGATCGCCTCGGCGATGCCGCGCAGCAGGTCCAGCGCCACCGCCATGGCGTCGCGGTAATAGGCGCCGATCACCTCGCGGAAGCCTTCGGGGCTGTCCGGCCAGAGGTTCTCGGCATAGACCGGCAGGCCCGTTTCCGGCGCGGCGAAGCCCACGTCGAAGACCTGCTTGTAATCCGGGTTGGCGGCGGGATCGACCTGTTCCGACCGCGGCGCGCCCCAGCCGCGGTTCGCCCCCGTCGCCGCCATGTCCACCCTGCGCTTCTCGGCCTCCGGCAGGTCGAAGAAGGCGCGGTATGCGGCCAGCACGAAGCGCATCCGGGCGGGCGTGATCGCCGTGTGTGCCACCTTGAGGAAGCCGATCTCCTCCGCCCCGCGGCGCAGGACGGAGAGCGTTTCGGGATCGCGCGCGGCGATCTTGCGGGCATCGAGAACAGGGATCATCCGTGCCTCCGTCAGGGTCGTTCCGACTGTTGCCACGCGGGCCTGTGGCGCGCAACCACCCTTGACCTCCCGGCCCCACTCGCGAAACTGCGCGCAAGCAGCGAAAGGAAGAGACCATGCGCACGAAACTGGCCGCCGGCAACTGGAAGATGAACGGCACCACCGCCAGCCTTGACGAACTCGACGCCATGGCAGAGGCCGCGAAGGGCGCAGCCGAGGTGCTGATCTGCCCGCCCGCGACGCTGATCTCGGCCGCCAGCGCCCGTGCGGACGGCGTGGCCATCGGAGGGCAGGACTGCCACGCCAAGCCCTCCGGCGCCCATACCGGCGACATCGCCGCGGACATGCTGAAGGACGCGGGCGCGACCTATGTCATCCTCGGCCACTCCGAGCGGCGCTCCGACCATGACGAGCACAACGATGCCGTGCGCGACAAATGCGATGCGGCCTGGGCCGCGGGTCTCACCGCCGTGGTCTGCGTCGGCGAAACGCTCGACCAGCGCGAATCCTCCAACACGCTCGACATCATCGGCGGCCAGCTTGCGGGCTCGATCCCCGATGCCGCCACCGGCCACAACCTCGTCGTCGCCTACGAGCCCGTCTGGGCCATCGGCACCGGCAAGGTGCCCACCACCGACCAGATCGGCGAGGTGCACGACTTCATCCGCGCCCGGCTGGAGCGCCGCTTCGGCGAGGGTGTGGGCCGCTCTGTCCGCATCCTTTATGGCGGGTCGGTGAAGGCCGCGAACGCGCAGGAGATCTTTGCCACCTCCAACGTCGACGGTGCGCTGGTCGGCGGGGCCTCGCTGAAGGCCTCCGACTTCGTTCCGATCATCGAGGCGCTGAACGCCAGCGCCGACTGAGCCGGGCCGCCGGTGCGGTCATCGCGGGCCGGGATGCCGTCCTGGCCTGCCCTGCGCGCGGGACAAAGCACGCCCTCTGCGGCAGATGAAAACACGATGTAGGGTGGGGTTTACGCCACCCTACGATTCCGTACGCGCCAGCGCCAGACATGCGCGCGCCCTTCGGGACAGGCCCCTGAGCACGCCCCGCCAAGGGTTGGGTATTCCGGAATACGCGGCAGGCGCCCGCGATGTTATCTGTTAACACACCGTTGATATCGATTTGCGACGGCGATTGCGGTGATTGTTCCGCACAGGCGATTCCCCCGGCTGCTCGGGGGTCGTTCAGGGCATCACCACGCCCATTCCAGAAAGGATATTTGAAATGTCTGTCCAGAAGTCTGCCAAGGTCCTCACCTCCGTCATCGCCGCCGCTGCCATGGCGCTTTCCCTCTCTGCCGCGACCCCGGCCGCCGCGCTGAACCAGAACGAGCGCAACGTCGTCGGCGGCGTTGTTCTCGGCGTGATCGGCACGCTCGCCATCCAGGGTGCCCGCAAGAACCACCAGCAGCGCACCTACACCACCCGGGTGTGCCACGACCCCTACCAGACCTACCGCAACGGCCAGCTGGTCACCGTCTGCCGCTGACCGAAGCGGACGGGTCCGTCGCCTGCTGTCCGGGCTGACCGGACCGGCCAAACCGCGATACGAAAAAGGGGGCGCACCGCGCCCCCTTCCCTTTGCCAGCTGTCGGACAGGGCGGCCTAGCGCCCCGCGCCGTCACTCCGTGGCCGCCGGGGCGCCGAAGCCCCGCGCCTCGCAGAAGGCCCGTTCCAGCGGCTCGGACGGCAGCGATGCCCCCTCGCAGCGGACCTGCGGCCCCATCACCCGATCCGGCACCCAGGTCGAGATCGACGGGATGTATGTCACCATGATCAGGAACACGAAGAGCACCGCGAGGAAGGGCAGCGCCGCCCGGACAACGCGCATCATCGGCATGCCCGCCACGCCGGAGGTCACGAAGAGGTTCAGACCCACCGGCGGCGTGATCATCCCGATCTCCATGTTCACCACCATGATGATGCCGAGGTGAATGGGGTCGATCCCCAGTTGCAGCGCGATGGGGAACACCAGCGGCGCGACGATCACCAGAAGGCCCGAGGGCTCCATGAACTGGCCGCCGATCAGCAGGATGACGTTCACGATCACCAGGAACATGATCGGCCCGAACCCGGCATCCAGCATGGCCGCAGCGATCTGCTGCGGGATCTGCTCGTCGGTCAGCACGTGCTTGAGGATCAGCGCGTTGGCGATGATGAACATCAGCGTAATGGTCAGCTTGCCCGCATCCAGCAGCGTGTGCTTCGTGTCGCGGTGGAAGAAGGCGGTCACCAGCGCGATGGGCTTTTCCCACAGCGCCTTGTGGTGACCGTCCGCCATGCGCAGCGGTCCCATGTCGCGGTAGACGAAGTTGGCGATCAGGAAGGAGTAGACCGCCGCCACCGCCGCAGCCTCGGTCGGGGTGAAGACACCGCCGTAGATGCCGCCGAGGATGATGACGATCAGGCCAAGACCCCAGATCGCATCGGCGCCCGCCTCGAAGACCTCGCCCCAGCCGCGCCATTCGCCCTTGGGCAGCTTGCGCACCACGGCGATGCCGAAGATCGTGACCATCAGCATGCCGCCCGCGATCAGGCCCGGGATGATACCCGCCAGGAACATCCGGCCCACCGACACGTCGGTCGCAGAGGCATAGACCACCATCACGATGGACGGCGGGATCAGGATGCCCAGCGTGCCCGCGTTGGCGATGACACCCGCCGCGAAGTCCTTGGAATAGCCGACCTGCCGCATGCCCGCGATCACGATGGAGCCGATGGCGACCACCGTTGCCGGCGACGACCCGGAGAGCGCCGCGAACATCATGCAGGCAAACACGCCCGCGATGGCAAGCCCGCCCGGCAGGTGCCCGACGATGGCGATGGAGAAGCGGATGATCCGCGCCGCCACCCCGCCGGTCGACATGAAGGACGATGCGAGGATGAAGAACGGGATGGCCAGCAGCGTGTAGTGCCCCGCCATCGCCTGGTAGAAGCTCTGCGCGACCGAGGACAGCGAGGTCTCCGACAGCACCAGCAGGAAGACGATCGACGAAAAGCCCAGCGACACCGCGATCGGCACGCCGACCAGCATCAGGCCGATCACCATGAGAAACAGAAGTACGACGTCCATGGGATCAGTCCTTGTTCATGTGCGCGACGTCTTCGACCGCGTCTTCGGCTTCATGGCTGACGATCAGGCTGTCGGAGGTGCCCTTCCAGATCCGCACGGTCGCCTGGACGAAGCGGAACAGCAGCAGCGCGGCGCCGACCGGCAGGATCACGTAGGGAATGAACCGCGGGATCTTCTCGTAGGCCTCGCCCTCGTTGATCAGCGGCTCGATCCAGCGCAGCCAGCCGGGGATCGGGGTGTCGACCATCTCGTACCACGACCGGTAGGACGTGCGGGTCATCTCCTCGAACCCGGTGGGGAACCAGCGCCCGGTGGTCTGCGGCAGGTTGGCGAAGTTCGCCCAGTAATCCCACGCGCCCTTCAGCAGGAGGCAGGCATAGGCGATGCAGATCGCACCGGCGAACAGCGCCATGACGCGGCGCACGGCGGGCGACATGATGTTCGTCACCGCGTCGACCCCGAGGTTCGCGGTCGTCTTGACCGCATAGCTCACCCCGAAGAGCACCAGCCACGAAAACAGGATGGAGGTCATCTCCAGCCCCCAGATCAGGCCGGTGTTGAAGCCGTAGCGCAGCACGACGTTGGTGAAGGTGATGATGGTCATCAGCCCCAGGATCAGGGCGATGAAGCTCTCCTCCAGCTCGTTGACGAAACGTCCGAGCATGGAGTCCGAGACGGTATGATCGGACATGTCCCCCTCCGAGAAATCAGGCCCTGCCGCGGCTCCCGCTCATTGCGTGGTCCGGGACCCGGTCGAACGGGCCGCAGATGTCGGGAGAAGCCGCCCTGTGGGCGTGGTGGGGACATCGGCACCTTTTCGGCCGCGTTCCCCGGGTGCGGTTCCGGCGGCGGTTCCTGCCGCCGCCGGATTGTCTTGCCTGTCGTTCAGGCGCTTACATCGAGTTGTTGATCGCCTGCGCGGCGTCGATGTTTTCCTGGCCCACGTCGTCGGTGAACTGTTCCCAGACCGGCTTCATGGCGTCGACCCAGACCTGGCGCTGCTCTTCGGTCAGCTCGCGGATCTCGCCGCCGGCATCCAGAACCGCCTGGCGGGCCTCTGCGTCGACTTCACCCACGGCGGCGTTCCGCTCGGTGGTGACTTCGTTCAGGATGGTGGCCAGCTGCTCGCGGACCGCCGGGTCCAGACCTTCCCACCAATCGACGTTGGTCACGACCAGATAGTCGAGCACGCCGTGGTTGGTCTCGGTCGTGCCGTCCTGGACCTCAAAGAACTTCTGGCCGTAGATGTTGGACCAGGTGTTCTCCTGCCCGTCGACGACGCCGGTCTGCAGCGCGCCGTAGACTTCCGAGAAGGCCATCGGCTGCGGCGACGCGCCGAGCGCTTCCATGTTCGCCTTCAGCACTTCGGAGGGCTGCACGCGGAACTTCAGGCCCTTGGCGTCTTCCGGCGAGATCAGCGGCTTGTTGGCCGAGATCTGCGTCAGGCCGTTGTGCCAGAACTCGAGGCCCAGGAGGCCGCGGCGCACCATGGATTCCTTCATCGCCTGGCCGGTCTCGGAGGCCTGGAAGGCGTCGACCGCATCGATGTTCTTGAACATGAACGGCAGGTCGTAGATGCGGAACACCTTGGTGAACTGCTCGAACTTCGACAGCGACGGCGCGGCCAGCTGGACGTCGCCCTGCAGCATCGCCTCGAGCACCTGGTCGTCGTTGTAGAGGGTGGAGTTCGGGTAGACCTCCATGCAGGCGGTGCCGTTCATCTCTTCGTTGACACGCTCGGCCAGCAGGGTGGCGGCGATGCCTTTCGGATGGCGGTCGGTGTTGGTCACGTGGCTGAACTTGATGACCATTTCGCCCTCTTCGCAGGACGCCTGCGCCGAGGTTGCGCCGGTCACGGCAAGGGCGGCCGCCGCGGCGGTCATGAGAAGCTTTTTCATCGGTATCCTCCCAGATACGGCTTGGTTTCTCGCCCGGCGCCCTCTCCCCGGGCACCGAATGACGTTACATGACCCGCCCCCGAGAATCGGATCAAGCGTGTTGCACGACCACGCCCCGCAGGCCGAAAAACGCCCAAGCGGCAAAGACTTGCCGACATCCATGCATTCTCGGAATGGCCGCCCCGCGCGGCGCTTGTGCGGATTCCCGCACGCCCGTTAGCGCGGCTTGTGCGGAAATCCGCACAAGCGCCGCCCCCGATTCGCGCCCGCACCCCCGCGATTCGAACCGCACCCGGAAACCTCGGTCCCCCAAACGCCACGCAAGGGACGGCGAACGCCCCCACCCTTCATCTTGGCAAAAATACCTGAAAGCCACCCAAGGCCCGTCACCCCTCCCGCCGGAAGGCCTCCGGCTTCAGCCCGTATTTCGCCAGCTTGTCGTACATCGTCTTGCGCGGCAGTTTCAGCGCCTTCGCGGCCTCCGCCGCCACGCCGTTGTGCCGCCCGAGGGCCGCCACCAGAAGCGACCGCTCGACCTGCGCCATCTGCTCCGCGAGCCCCATCTCGCTGGTCTTCGACAGCTCCTCCGGCATCCCCAGCACGAACCGCATGGCCGCCGACATCAGCGACCGCGCGTTGCCCGGCCAGTCCTGCGCCATCAGTCCCGCTTCGTGCTCTGGCGTGATCTCGGGCGGCTGGATGCCCGCCTGCTCGGCGGCCTGCGCCACGTAATGCCGGAACAGCACCGGTATGTCCTCGGGGCGCTCTGCCAGCGACGGTATCCGCACCTGCGCCACGTCCAGCCGGTAATACAGGTCGGCTGACAGCCGACCCTCCGCCACCATATGCTTCAGGTCCTGCGTGGTGCCCGCGATCAGCCGCGCCCCGCCCCGCTCCAGCGCATCGGTCAGCGCAAGCTGGGTGTCCTCGGGCAGCACGCCGATCTCGTCGAGGAACAGCGCGCCGCCCTGCGCCGCCTCCCAGGCCGCCTCGAACCCGGCGCGGTCGAGCCCCGCGGCCGCGCGCTTCACGAACGGCCCCTTCGACTGGACGGAGCTCAGGTGCACCACCTCCGCCACCTTCGAGATGCCCGACCCCGGCGCCCCGCGCACCAGCGCCTCCGTCCCGGCGCGCGCCGCGGTGCGCACCTGCTCCCGCAGCCGCGTCACGGGTTCCGACAGGCCAAAGATCATCCGCGCCGCAGGATCCCCCGCCTCGAGCTGCGCCTTCATCCGCCGGTTGTCGAGCACCATCTCCCGCGTCTTCAGCGCCCGTCGCACCAGTCCCGCCAGTTCCGCCGGGCTGCAGGGCTTCTCGAGGAACCCGAAGGCGCCCTGCGACATCGCCCTGACCGCCATGGGAATGTCGCCCTCGCCGGTCAGCAGGATCACCGGCAGCTCCGGATCGCGGCCCTGCGCGTAATCCAGCAGGTGGAACCCGTCGCGCCCCGGCATCCGGATGTCCGACACGACCACGCCCGCAAAGGACGGCCCGATCAGGTCCTTGGCCTCCACGAAGGACCCTGCCGTCACCGGCTCGAAATCGTTCAGCTCCAGCGTCTGCCCCAGCGCCTCGCGCACGGCCAGATCGTCGTCGACCAGAAGCACCTTGCAGATCATGCCGTCCCCCGTCTCATCGCCCGGCCCAAGGCCTGTGCCCGCTCTCGCGGGACGGCGGGCGGGGCGACATGCGCCGCAGGCGCAGGAGCGCCGGCCCCCGTCACGCCGCCGCCTCCGCCTGCCAGCGGTCCAGTTCCACCTCGAACTCCGCTCCGCCCCCGGCGATGTTCCGGCCGCGGATGTTGCCGCCGAAACTCTGCACCAGCCCGTAGGAAATCGACAGGCCAAGCCCCATGCCGCCGCCCACCTCCTTGGTGGAGTAGAACGGCTCGAACACCTTCTCCGGATCGGCGATGCCCGGCCCGGTGTCGCGCACCCGGACCACCAGCCGCTCGCCCGCCTCCACCCGGATCGCGATCCGCTTCACCGCCTGCCCGGCCATGGCGTCGGCGGCGTTGTTGATCAGGTTGACGAAGACCTGCCCCAGCCGCACCTCGCCGCCGATGGCATAAAGCGCCCCGCCCGGACGGTCCCAGGCCACCTCGACGCCCTCCGCTTCCAGCCGTGTCTCGGTCAGTTCCACCGCCTCGTCGATCACCGCGCAGAGGTCGACACGGCCCATCGGTTCGCTCTCGTTGCGGGCAAAGGCGCGCAGGTTGCGGATGATCCGCGCCGCCCGCCCCGCCAGCGCGGCGATCCGCGACAGGTTCTCCGCCGCCCGCTCCGGTTGCCCCTTGTCGAGGAACGCGCCGCCATTCTCCGCAAACTGCCGGATCGCCATCAGCGGCTGGTTCAGCTCGTGGCTGATCCCCGCCGACATCTGCCCCAGCGCCGACAGCTTGCCCGCCTGCACGAGGTCCGCCTGCGCCCGGCGCAAAGCCGCCTCCGCCTCCTGCCGCTCGCGCACCTCGTGACGCAGCGCGGTGTTGGCCTCCTCCAGCTCCAGCGTGCGCGCCCGCACCCGAACCTCCAGCGCGGTGTTCGCTTCCGTCAGCACGCGCCGCCGCTCCGCCAGCAGGAACAGCACCGCCCCGAAGCCAAGGCAGAGGATCGCCACCACCGCCACCTGCAAGGCCGCAAGCCTGCGCGCCGGGCCCACGTCGACCAGCGCCTCGCCCGTCAACCCCACCACCGGCAAGGGCTGGACCAGGTGCAGCCCGCGTTCCGGCACGTAGGGCGACAGCGCCTGCCGCCAGATCTCGTACCCGCCGACAAAGCGCCGCGTGACCTCCGCCACGCCGCCGTCCGGACGGATCACCGCCTCCGGCGCCAGTTGCCAGAACAAGAGCTCCGAACGGTTGGTCACCAGGATGTCGCCGGCACTGTCGGTAAAGAACACGGAAGGGCGCGATCCCCGCCATTCGCCCTCGATCCCTTCGAGGTCGACCACCATGACCAGCACACCCTGCACCCGTCCGTCCGCCCCGAACGACGGCGCCGCATGCACGAAAAGCCGCTGCGATTCGTCCCGCGCCACCCGCGCGCCCGCCCCCAGCGCCCCGTCCAGCGCGCGGCGGAACCAGTCCGCCCGGGCGAAATCGCGGGGCACATCGCCCTGCGTCGCGGCCAGCACCCGCCCCTCCGCGTCGGCGTAGAAGGCCAGCGCCGCGCCCGTCCGGTCGGCGCTGCGCTGCAGGAAGACCATGGCCCGCCGCGCCGCCGCGCCGCCACTGACGCCTTCGTCGTGCAGGGCCTCCAGCACCGGGTGATCGGCCAGCAGCACCGCCGCCGCCCTGTACCGCAAGAGCCCCGTAACCAGCCGGTCCGCCGCCAGCGCAAGGTCAGCCTCGCCGCGCGCACGCACCTGTTCCAGCGCCTGCCCGTAGGCATAGGACCACACGCCGTAGGACAGCCCGGCCACCCCCGCAAGGAAGGCCAGAACCGTCCAGATCCGGTGATGCCGCCTCGTCATCCGTTCCCCTTCAGCCGCCCCTTGCCAAGCGCGCCGCGCCGGACGATTGTCCGCGCATGCTGCGCCTCTCACAATCCCCCACCGACCCCGACTTCGTCCAGAACCCCTACCCGTTCTACGACCGCCTGCGCAACGGCGGCGACCTTGCATGGTGGGAGGACTACGGCATGCCCTGCGCCGTCTCGCACCGCGCGGTGCAGGCGCTGCTGAAGGACCGCCGCTTCGGACGCGAGGTCCCCGCCGATCTCGCGCCGCCGATCCCCGAACACCTCGCCCCCTTCTACGCGATCGAGACGCACTCCATGCTGGAGCTCGAGCCGCCCCGCCACACGCGCCTGCGCGGGCTGGTGCTGCGCGCCTTCACCTCCGGCCGGATCGCGGCGATGCGCGACGACATAACCGCGCTCACCCACGAACTGATCGACGCCCTGCCCGCAGGTGGCGCCGACCTCCTGCCGTCCTTCTGCCAGCCCCTGCCGGTGATCGTCATCTGCCGCCTTCTGGGCGTGCCCGAATCGCATGCGCCGCAGCTTCTCGACTGGTCGAACGCCATGGTCGCCATGTACCAGGCCCGCCGCGACCGCGCGGTGGAGGACGCCGCCGCCCGCGCCGCCTCCGACTTCCAGGCTTTCCTCGCCGACCTCGTGGCCCACCGCCGCAGGCACCCCGAGGACGACCTGCTGACACGGCTGGTGGAGGCGGAGGCCGAAGGCAGCCGCCTCTCGACCGGGGAACTGACCGCCACGGTGATCCTGCTCCTGAACGCGGGCCACGAGGCGACGGTCCACAGCCTCGGCAACGGCATCAAGGCCCTCCTCGAACTGAACGTCCAGATCGCGCCGGAGACCGCCGACCGCACTGTCGAGGAAATCCTCCGCTTCGACCCGCCGCTGCACATGTTCACCCGCATGGCCTACGAAGAGGTCGAGGTCTTCGGCCATACCTTCCGGCGCGGCGACAGCGTGGCGCTGCTGCTCGCGGCGGCGAACCGCGACCCGGCGACGTGGCCCGACCCTGCGACCTTCGACCCCGCACGCCCGCCTGCAACCCACACCGGCTTCGGCGGCGGGCTGCACTTCTGCGTCGGCGCCCCTCTCGCCCGGCTGGAAATGTCGATCGCCCTGCCGATCCTCATGCAGCGCCTGCCCGGCCTCCGCCTCGCGGAACCGCCTCGCTACGCCAACCTCTACCATTTCCACGGGCTGGAGGCGCTCCGCGCCGCCTGGTAGCCCCCCGCCACCGCCCACGACACGCCGGGCCATGGGACGGACCCCATGTTTCTCCGCTTTGAAAATACTCCGCCGAAGGCACCCGCGCGCGGAGCGCGCAAGAACCGCCAAGCGCGCGGAGCGCGCAAGCACTGCCAAACGCGCGCAGCGCGCAAGCACTTCCAAGCGCGCGCAGCGCGCTGAACCTGCGTGCGCAGCACACAATCGGATCACGCCTACAGGGGCAGCGCCACCGTCGCCTTGATCTCCTCCATCGACAAAAGCGCCGTGACGTTGTGCACCTTCACTTCCGAGATCAACGCTTGGTAGAAGGCGTCATAGGCCCGCGCGTTCTTCACCCTCACCTTCAGGATGTAGTCGATGTCGCCCGCCAGGCGGTGCGCCTCCTGCACCTCCGGGCGCTCCTGCAGGGCCTTGAGGAACCGCCGCTGCCACTCCGCCTCGTGCTCCGACGTGCGGATCAGCACGAAGAAACACGCCTCGAACCCCAGCGCATCGGCATCCAGCAGCACGGTCTGCGCACCGATCACCCCGGCCTCCTTCATCTTGCGAATCCGGTTCCAGACCGGGGTCTTCGAGGACCCCACCGCCTTGGCAATCTCGTCCAGCGACTGGCTTGCGTCACGCTGCAACTGCACAAGGATTTTCCGGTCTGTATCGTCGATCTTCATCGTTTTCCCTTTTTGCCGCGAAATCCGAAACACGGCTCCTTTCAGTTTCAGAAGGTAGAACAAACTTCCTTATTCAGACAAGGTCATAGCCCCGCCGCAGGATAATTTCCTATATTGAGACGGAGTCAAAAGAGGTCCGTCATGCGTCACTTCCCGATCTTCCTCGCGCTGCGCGACACGCGCGTCGTCCTCTCCGGCGGCGGCGACGCCGCACTTGCCAAGCTGCGCCTGCTGATGAAGACCGAGGCCGCGCTGCATGTCTTCTCCTCCCTCCCCGCGCCCGAGATCGAGGGCTGGGCCGCCGAAGGCCGCCTCACCCTGCACCGCCGCCCGCTCAGCGACGGCGACCTCGACGGTGCCGCCCTCGCCTATGCCGCCGACGAAGACGCCGAAACCGACGCCCGCACCGCAACCCTCGCGCGCGCCGCTGGCGTCCTTGTTAACATCGTCGACAACCTTGACGATAGCGCTTTCATCACCCCCGCGATCGTCGACCGCGACCCCGTGACCGTCGCCATCGGGACCGAAGGCACCGCCCCCGTGCTCGCCCGCGCCATCAAGGCCCATCTGGAGGAACACCTCCCCACCGCCACCGGCCCGCTCGCGCGCATCGCCAGCGGTTTCCGCAAGATGGCAGAGGCGCTCCCCCACGGCCGCGCGCGCCGCGACTTCTGGCGCGACTGGTTCTTCGCCGCGGGCCCCCGCGCCTACGCGCAGGGCGAGGACGCAACCCAGGAGGCCCTGAACGACCTCCTCGACGCGCATCTCGACCGTCCGGCCCGCGCGGGCTTCGTCTCCTTCGTGGGCTCCGGTCCCGGCGACCCGGACCTCCTGACGCTGAAGGCGCGCCGCCTGCTCGACGAGGCCGACGTGGTGCTCTATGACCGGCTCGCCCCGCAGCCGATCCTCGAACTCGCCCGCCGCGAGGCCACGATGATCGAGGTCGGCAAGACCGGCTTCGGCCCCTCGACCCCGCAGGAAACGATCAACGCCCTGCTCGTGGAACACGCCGCGACCGGCGCGCAGATCGTGCGGCTGAAGGGCGGCGATCCGACCCTCTTCGCCCGCCTCGACGAGGAAATCGACACGCTGGCCGCGCATGGGATCGGCTACGAGATCGTGCCGGGCATCACCGCCGCCTCCGCCGCCGTCGCCGCCATCGGCCAGAGCCTGACAAAGCGAGGCCGCAACGCCTCCGTCCGGCTGATGACCGCGCATGACACCGAAGGTTTCGCCGACCACGACTGGCGCACGCTGGCCGCCCCCGACCAGGTCGCCGCGATCTACATGGGCAAGCGCGCCGCCCGCTTCCTGCAGGGCCGCCTGCTGATGCACGGCGCCGCCGCCGACACGCCGGTGACCGTGGTCGTCAATGCCTCGCGCGGGGACCAGGCGGTGATCGCCTCGGCCCTCGCCACGCTCTCCGCCGATCTGGACGACTGTCCCGACGGCCCCGCCCTGATCCTCTACGGGCTCGCCCCGCGCGACGCCCTGCCCACCCTTCAGTCTTCCGGCCTGACGGCCGTCCCATCCCGCCAGCAGGAGGTCTCCTGATGCCCCGCGAATTCACCCCCAAGGTCGTCACCGCCAATGCGCTGCTCTCGGGCGAGGTGGTCTACCTCACCGCCAACGACGACTGGTCGCCGCGCCTGTCCGAGGCGGAGGTCCTGACCGACGAGGCGCACGCCCAGCTCCGGCTGGTGGAGGCGTCCGTCCGCCAGTCCGAGATCGTCGGCGTCTACCTCGCCGACGTGGTCGAGGGCGAAGACGGCCCTGAGCCCACCCACTTCCGCGAGGAGTTCCGCCGCACCGGACCCTCCAACTACGCGCACGGCAAGCAGGCCGACCTCTGACGCCGATTTCTACAAGGGCCCGGTTTTCCACGGAAATCCGCAGCCCCGAAAGGACGACACGATGTACAGCTATTCCGATTTCGACCACGCCTTCGTCACCGAGCGCAACCGCCAGTTCCGCCAGCAGGTCGAGCGCCGCATCGACGGCTCGCTGACCGAGGACGAGTTCAAGCCGTTCCGCCTGATGAACGGCCTCTACCTGCAACTGCACGCCTACATGCTGCGGGTGGCGATCCCCTACGGCACGCTCTCCAGCCGGCAGATGGACCGGCTCGCCGACCTGGCCGAGCAGTACGACAAGGGCTACGGCCACTTCACCACGCGGCAGAACATCCAGTACAACTGGCCGGAGCTGCGCGACATTCCCGACATGCTCGACGCGCTGGCCGAGGTGCAGATGCACGCCATCCAGACCTCGGGCAACACCATCCGCAACGTGACCGCGGACCACTTCGCCGGCGCCGCCGCCGACGAGGTGATGGACCCGCGCCCGGTGGCCGAGCTGATCCGCCAGTGGTCCACCGACCACCCGGAATTCCAGGCCATGCCGCGCAAGTTCAAGATCGCCGTGACCGGCAGCGCGAACGACCGCGCCGTAATCAAGGCGCACGATATCGGGCTTCGGCTGCACGAAAAGGACGGTGTCGCGGGCGCCGAGGTCGTGGTGGGCGGCGGCATGGGCCGCACCCCGATGATCGGCAAGACCATCGCGGAACACGTGCCCATGGCCGATCTTCTGCCCTATCTGGAGGCCATTGTCTCCGTCTGGAACCTGCTGGGCCGCCGCGACAACAAGTACAAGTCGCGCATCAAGATCACCGTGCACGAACACGGCATCGACGACATCCGCGCCCGGGTGGAGGAGGTCTACGCTCTCATCCGCCCGACCTTCACCGGCGTCGACCAGGCCCTTTTCGAGACGATAAAGGCCCAGTTTGCCGCGCCTTCGTTCGCGAAACGCCCGGTTTCGGCCTTCGACGACCACTACGCGAAGGACCCGGTCTTCCGCGCCTGGGCCGACACCAACCTGCACCCGCACCGCGCCGAAGGCTATGCCATCGCGCAGATCAGCCTGAAGGCGCATGGCGAGACCCCCGGCGACGCCACGGCGGAACAGATGCGCGTCATGGCCGACATCGCCCGCGACTTCGGCCATGACGAGCTGCGCATCTCGCACGAGCAGAACGTCGTCCTGCCGCATGTCCACAAGGCCGACCTGCCCGCGATCCACGCGCGGCTGAAGGCGCACGGCCTCGCCACGGCGAACATCGGGCTGGTCTCCGACATCATCGCCTGCCCCGGCATGGACTACTGCGCGCTGGCCACCGCCCGCTCGATCCCCATCGCCCAGCAGATCGCGACCCGCTTCGACGAGCTGAAGCTGGAGCACGAGATCGGCGAGCTGAAGATCAAGATCTCCGGCTGCATCAACGCCTGCGGTCACCACCACGTAGGTCACATCGGCATTCTCGGGCTGGACCGCGCCGGAGTGGAGAACTATCAGATCACCCTCGGCGGCGATCACACGGAGACCCTGGCGCTCGGCGAACGCACCGGCCCCGGCTTCTCCGCCGAAGAGATCGTCCCGGCCATCGAACGCCTTGTCGGCGCCTATCTCGAACACCGCGAGGACAGGGACGAAACCTTCCTCGCCGCCTACCGCCGCCTCGGCATGGCGCCGTTCAAGACGGCGCTCTACGGCGAACAGACAGCGAAACGGTCGAAAGCCGCATGAGACACATGCTTCTCCTTGGTGAAAATACCCCTGCCGGAGGCACGGGCACGGCCGCGCGCGACGACCTTGCGGAGAAACGCGCCCGCGTCGCCACGCTGAACGCGCGCTATCGCCACCACTCGGCGACCTCGGTGCTCGAAGGCGCGCTGCGGGACCCGGAGGCCGGGAAGATCGCCATGGTCTCCTCCTTCGGGGCCGAAAGCGTGGCGCTCCTGCACCTCGTGGCGATGGTCAACCGCAAGACGCCGGTGCTGTTCATCGACACCCGGCTCCTGTTCGCGGAAACGCTGGCCTACCAGCAGGAGGTGGCCGAGCGGCTGCACCTGCAGGACGTCCGCGTGCTGCGCACGGACGAGGCCGAGATCGCGAAACAGGACCCCTACACCGCGCTCAACCTCTCCGACCCGGACCGCTGCTGCGCCCTGCGCAAGACGCTGCCGCTGGAACAGGCGCTCGACGGCTTCGACGGCTGGATCACCGGGCGCAAGCGCTACCAGTCCTCGACCCGCGCCGCGCTCGACTTCTTCGAACTCGAGGAATCGACCGGCCGGATTAAGGTCAACCCGCTCGCCCACTGGAGCAGCGAGGACGTGCGCGCCTACATGGACGAGAACCGCCTGCCCCGGCATCCGCTGGTGGCGCAGGGCTACCCGTCCATCGGCTGCGCGCCCTGCACCTCCAAGGTCGCGCCCGGCGAGGACCCGCGCGCGGGCCGCTGGCGCGGTCAGAACAAGGACGAATGCGGCATCCACTTCGGCGCCGACGGCAAGGCCGTCAGGGCCGGATAGCGCAACAGCCCGTAGGGTGGGCTTCCAGGCCACCCTGCCTGCCGAGACACATGCGCCGCGACCTTCTTCCGCGCGCGCCCCGACAAAGGACCCGACTGATGACGATCATCGTGCGCGACGACGGCTTCCACGCCGACGACCAGACCGACTTCCTCGACCTCGCCTCCGACACCGATCCGGCGACGCTCGACCCGGCGACCACGCAGCCCATCCGCATCGCCTTCCCCTCCAGCGCCGACGGCCGGGGGTTCTCGCTCGCCCGGCTCCTGCGCCTCAAGGGCTACAACGGCAGGCTCCGCGCGCAGGGTCACGTGCTGGCCGACCAGTACGCCATGGCCCGCCGCTGCGGCTTCGACGAGGTGGAGATCGACGACACCCTCGCCGCCCGCCAGCCCGAGGACCAGTGGCTGTTCCGCGCCGACTGGACCGCGCACGACTACCAGTCGCGGCTGCGCGGCGCTTGAACCGCGCGCCGCGGACCGTCCCCCGACATCCGCCGTGTCGTCGCAGGCGGGGCAACATCGCCTTTCACCTGACCCAGATCAAAGCTAGATATGAGAGGCCGGTTTACCGAGACCGGAAGGAAACACCATGACCGAGATGACACCCGTGACCGAAGCAACCGCCGCCACCGCCCCCGCCAAGAAGGCCGTCCCCGACGCGCAGACCGTGACGGAGGTCCGGCACTGGACCGACCGGCTGTTCTCCTTCCGCTGCACGCGCCCGGCCTCCCTGCGCTTCCGCTCCGGCGAATTCGTGATGATCGGCCTGATGCAGACCGACCCGAAGTCCGGCAAGGAAAAGCCGCTGCTGCGCGCCTATTCCATCGCCTCGCCGTCCTGGGACGAAGAGCTGGAGTTCTACTCGATCAAGGTGCCCGACGGCCCGCTGACCTCGAAGCTCCAGCACATCAAGCCGGGCGACGAGATCATCCTGCGGCCCAAGCCCGTGGGCACGCTGGTGCATGACGCGCTCCTGCCCGGCAAGCGGCTGTGGTTCTTCGCCACCGGCACCGGCTTTGCGCCCTTCGCCTCGCTCCTGCGCGAACCGCAGACCTACGAGGATTACGATGAGGTCATCATCACCCACACCTGCCGCGAGGCCGCCGAACTGCACTACGGCGCCGAGCTGATCGAGGGGCTGAAGACCGACGAACTCCTCAACGAGGTCATCGGCGAGGGTTTCTGGAAGAAGATCAAGTACTACCCGACCACCACCCGCGAAGAGTCGCCCAAGATGGGCCGGATCACCGACCTGATGCGCTCGGGCGAGGCCTTCCGCGACCTCGGGGTGGAGCCGATCAACCCGGAAACCGACCGCGCGATGATCTGCGGCAACCTCGCCTTCAACCTCGAACTGAAGGCCATGCTCGAAGAATACGGCCTGGAAGAGGGCGCCAACTCCGACCCGAAGCAATACGTGGTCGAAAAGGCCTTCCTCGACTGAAGGTCCCCCCTTTCTCCCTGACCAGCAACGCCGCGCAGCCCCCTGCGCGGCGTTTCGCGTTCCCGGGCCCCGCACCCGCGTCCGATCGTCGGCACCCGCAAACGAAAGGCGCCGCGCGGGGTCTCCGCACGGCGCCATGGCTGTCTTTGCCGTCCTGTGAGCGGGCTCAGAGGCCCAGAAGCGCCCGCACACGTTCCAGCAGCGGTTCCAGGACCTCCGGATCGGCGTCCTTCGCTTCTTCGATGACGCGGGTCGCGGTGCGCTTGGCCAGCCCGGTTACCTCGGCGGTCTCGATGTAGGCCACGACCTTGTCGTAGTCGAAACCTTCCACCGTCAGCAGTTCCTCGATGGTCGCCTCGTCCGTCGCCTCGCCGGTGCCCTCGCCCTCTGTCTCCGTGCCGGAGGCCGCATCGGCGGTCTCTTCGGCCACGGACCCGCCGGAGCCTTCGGCAGCCGCCGTTGCGGCGGCCACGGCCTCGCCCGCAGCTTCCGCCGCATCGGTCGCGGCCGCACCGGCTTCGGCTGCGGCATCCGCCGCGGCATCGGTGGCGTCCTTGACCACGACCATCGCGTCGCTCGCCGTCTCTTCGGTGACCGCCGCTGCGTCCTCGCCCGCTTCCTCTGCCGCGATCATCGCGTCCTCGGTCGCGGCCTCTGCGGTGGCCATCGCGTTGTCGGCGGCGGTGCTGGCTTCCTCTGCCGCCTCGGTCGCCGCATCGGCAGCCGCCTCGGCGGTTTCCGTCGCGGTCTCGGCCACGTCTTCGGATGTCTCCTCCGCCGCCGCTGCCGCCTGCTGGGTGGCTTCGGCCGCGACATCCGTCGCCTCGTCCGCTGCCGCACCGGCGGTGTCCGCCGTCTGGCGCGCCTCGTCGGTCAGCTCGACCGCATCGTCGGCGGCGGTCAGCGCGTCCTGCGCCGAGGATTCGGCGATCTCGGCCGCCGTCTCCGCCTCTTCCGCCACCTGCTGCGCGGTCTCCACCGCCGCATCGGTCGCTTCGCCCGCGGCTTCGGTGCTGTCCTGGGCGACCTCTGCCGCCGCATCCGCTGCCGCGTCCGCCGCCTGCTGCGCGGTCTCGGCAGCCTGCTCGGCCGCTTCCGCTGCCGTCTCGGCGGCGTCCGTGCCGGCCTCGGCCGCCATGTCCTGCGCCGCGTCCGAAGCTTCTGCCGCCGCATCCGCCGCAGCCTCGGCCGAGCTTGCCGCCGTCTGCGCCGCGTCCGCTGCCACTTCGGCGGCGTCGATGGCCTCGTTGGCGGCTGCCTCGGCGCCTTCGGTCGCGGCATCCGCTGCCGACTCGGCGGCCTGCTGGGCTGCCTCGACCGCGGTTTCCGCGGCACTCTCCGCAGCTTCCGCCGCTTCGTCCGCCGCGTTGGCCGCAGCCGCCGCGGCACCGGCCGCCGCAAGGGCCGCCGCGCCGACCACGGCCTTCGCCGCCTCGCCGGCCTCGTCCGCCGCGTCCTGCGCCGCGATCACCGCGTCGCCTGCCGCTTCCTCGGCCGCTGCAAGGGCCTCTTCCGCCACCGTGCCCATGGCCTCGACCGCCGCGGCGGCGTCCCCGGCTGCGGCGTCGGCGGCCTGTTCGGCCTCCGTCACGACCTCTTCGGTGGTCTCCGCCGCATCATCCGCGGCCTCTGCCACCGCGTCGCCCGCGGCCTCTGCCGTCTGCGACGCCGTGTCAGCCGCCGCTTCGGCGCTCTCGGTGACAGCCTCGGCTGTTGCCTGCACTTCGTCTCCCGGCCGTCCGGTGGCCCAGACGTAGGCCCCGACAGCGGCGATCGCGGCCACGACCGCAATGACCTGTTTTCCCATGGCAATGCCCCCCTCTTCATCCATCTCGCGTGCCGGACGCCGCTGGGCGCCCATCCCAGAAGTGCCGCCGCGATGCAGCATCCGCAAGCGAAATCGGTGTGGAAACCGCGCTTTGGCCCTTATTTGCCGCTTGAAAGGCTGCCCGCTCAGGTTTACCTTCCCGCCCTGACGCGAAAATCCAAAAGGAGCATTCCAATAGCCCGTCGACCGCACAATGCGCCCCCTACGCGCGACACCGGACCTCGTATCAACGACCGCATCCGGGCCCCTGAAATCCGCCTCATCGGGGCGGAGGGCGAAAACGTCGGAGTCGTCACGCCGCAGCGCGCCATGGAAATGGCAGAGCGCGCCGGACTGGATCTTGTCGAGATCTCCCCGAACGCCACGCCGCCCGTCTGCAAGATCATGGACTTCGGCAAGTTCAAGTACGAACAGCAGAAGCGTGAGTCCGAGGCGCGCAAGAAGCAGAAGATCATCGAGGTCAAGGAGGTCAAGTTCCGTCCCGGCACCGACATCCACGACTACGAAGTCAAGATGCGCAACGTCGTGAAATTCCTGGAAAAAGGCGACAAGGTGAAGGTCACCCTGCGCTTCCGTGGCCGCGAGATGGCACACCAGAACCTTGGTCGGGAACTGCTGGAACGCGTGGCAGAGGACGTCAAGGAAATCGGCAAGGTCGAGAACATGCCGAAGATGGAAGGCCGCCAGATGGTCATGATGATCGGCCCCGCTCCGGCGAAATAAGCGACCCCGCAAAGACGCTCACGGCCCGCCCATACGGCGGGCCTTTTGCGTTCCGGGACACCACTATGCCCCCGGCGAACAGTCCCGCACAGTCAGGGCATGAATTGCCCGCGCAGCCACCCCGATCCGGCCTTACAACCCCGGGTAGGCAATTTTTTCGGAACATTCCCGCCAAAACCGTCGTTGCCCTAAGGTAGCAAGCCGCAAAAGGGGGACATGTCTTGCATGCTTTGGCAGAGAAACTGCGACTGAAAACAGATCCTACGATTTTCTTCATTTCCGCCGCTTTCACACTTTTCTTCGTTCTGGCCCTGGTGATCTTTCCCGATCCCATCGAAGAGGCCTTCGCCGCGGGCCGCGCCTGGATCGTCACCAACCTCGGATGGTTCTTCATCCTCGGCGTCAACGTCTGGCTGGGCTTCCTGATCTGGGTCGCCGCCTCCCGCCATGGCCACATCCGCCTCGGCCGCAAGGGCTCCCGCCCCGAGTATTCCAACCTCAGCTGGTTCACGATGCTCTTCGCCGGGGGCATCGGCACGGTCCTGATGTTCTGGGGCGTGGCCGAACCGATCTCGCATTTCGCCACTCCACCCCTGCCGGGGGTCGAACCCTACAGCCAGGACGCCGCGCAGGACGCCATCTCCATAGCGATCTACCACCTCGGCCTGCACACCTGGGCGATCTTCACCCTGCCCGGCCTCGCCTTCGCCTATTTCATCAACCGCTACGAGCTGCCCGTCCGCGTCAGCTCCGTCTTCTACCCGCTCCTGCGCGAGGGCATCCACGGCCCCATCGGCAAGGCCATCGACATCACCGCGATCCTCGGCACGCTCTTCGGCGTGGCGGTCTCGCTGGGTCTCGGCTCCAGCCAGATCGCCGCCGGTCTGAACGCGCTCTACGGCACCGGGGACGGCGCGACCGTGCAGGTGCTGATCCTCGCCGTACTGACCGCCGTGGCCGTGACCTCCATCGTCGTGGGCCTCGACAAGGGGGTGAAACTCCTGTCGAACCTCAACATCGGCATGGCCGTGGCGCTGATGTTCTTCGTGCTGGCCTTCGGCTCCACGCTGTTCCTGCTGCGCGGCATCGTCGAGACGGCAGGCCTTTACCTCTCCAACCTGCCGCGCCTCGCCTTCTGGAACGACATGCTGGCAGACACCAACCCCGACAACGGGGACTGGGGCTGGCAGGGCGGCTGGACGGTGTTCTACTGGGCCTGGACCGTCACATGGTCGCCCTTCATCGGCCTCTTCGTGGCACGCATCTCGCGCGGGCGGACGATCCGCGAGTTCGTCTTCGGCGTGCTCATGGCGCCCTCGCTCTTCACCCTGATCTGGTTCGCGATCTTCGGCTGGCAGGCGATGGAGTTCGACGGCATCGGCGCGGCAGCACGCGCGTCCCTGGGCGACCAGGCAGGCCAGATCTCTGCGGCGGTGGCCGACAGCGTACCGCTCGCGATGTTCGCCTTCCTCGAACACTTCCCGCTGACCGCCTTCATCCAGGGCTTTGCCGTGGTGATCGTGGCGATCTTCTTCGCCACCTCCTCGGACTCCGCCTCGCTGGTGGTGGACATGCTCTGCACCGGCTCGCCCACGCCCGGCCCCGTGCACCAGCGCGTGTTCTGGGGCGTGGCCGAAGGCCTCGTGGCCGCGATGCTCATCATTCTCGCGGGCGAAGCCGGGCTCTCGGCGCTGCAACAGGTGATCACCGTGGTCGGCCTGCCGATCTTCATACTGGTCAGCATGATGATCCCCTCGCTGGTGCGCGGCCTAGCGCAGGAGGACATCGACCACATCACCATCGGCACCCGCCCCGCGCTGGAGGACTTCCACCGCGACAAGGCCGAAACCCCGGCAGAGTAACGCCAGAAACGCACCGGGCGCCGCCAGAGGACAGGCGGCGCCCGGTCACATTCTCAAAAGCGCAAACGCCGAACGCGCCAGCCGACCCCGCCGGGAAGCCACGGCACAGCCCGCTCCTCACGCTTCGCGCAGGCGGCCCCTCACCGGGATCTCCTTCAGCAGGCCGCCGACGCCCATCCGGGCCACGTCGCCGGGGCGCAGTTCGACACCGCACAGGAGCCGCTCCAGCACCCAGTCCGCACCGTTCAGCGCGGGCGAGCGGGCGCAGCCCGGCAGGCCGATCACAGGCCGTTCGCCAAGCCGCCCGTAGAACAGCAGGTTCCCCGGATCGACCGGCATCCCGAAATGCGTGACCTCGCCCCCGGCGGCGCGCAGCGCCTCCGGTGCCACGTCCCGCGCGTCGGAAGTGGCAGAGCCGGTCAGGATCAGCACCGCCGCCGCATCCGTGGCGCGGATCGCCTCTGCCAAGGCGTCGATCCGGTGCGGCACCACCTGCTTCTCGCCCAGCCGGACGCCCAGCCGGTCCAGCCGCTCTGCCGTCACAGCCTGCCCCTTGTCGCCACTTTCGTCCGCGGTCACGGCGGTCTGGATCAGCTTGGCGGTGTCATGCACCACCCGACGCAGCCGCAGCGCGCCCTGGCCCGCGTGGCAGGCGGCCTCCAGCGCCGCGGCAGGCACCGCGTAGGATATGATCTTGACCGTCGCCACCATGCTCCGCGGTCCGACCCGCTGCCACTCCGGCACCGTCGCCACGGTGATCATCGGATCGACGGCGTTCAGCGCGTGGATGCGGTCGGCCAGCACCTCGACGACGCCCGGCGCCTCCGCGTGGATGTTCACCCGGCCCGTGGCCGCCCGGCCAAGGCGCAGGCCCGCGCGCTCCGGATCGGGCACCAGCGCCTGTGCCAGCCGCTCCGCCGCCGCGTCCTCCGACATGTCGTCCGGGTCGAGCCGCGCCGCCAGCACCTCCGAGAACCCCTCGGCCTTCAGCGCCGCGATATCCTCTGCGCCCAGCACGGTGCCCTTCTTCAGCCGCCGTCCCCCGGCAGGCTGGGAGTTGGCAAGCACCGCCCCCTCCGCCTCGTCCAGCGACAGCGGCCCGAACCTCATGCGCCCTTCCTCAGGACCCGCGTCATCTCGGCGATGACCGAGACGGCGATCTCCGCCGGTCCCGCCGCGCCGATGTCCAGACCTATGGGCCCGTGGATGCGGGCGATCTGCTCCTCGGAAAAGCCCTGCGCCTCCAGCCGGGTGATCCGCTTGCCGTGGGTCCGCGTCGACCCCAGCGCGCCGATGTAGAAACATTTCGACGCCAGCGCCTTCTCCAGCGCCGGATCGTCCAGCTTCGGATCGTGGGTCAGCAACACCAGCGCCGTGCGCCCGTCTAGGCCAAGCGCCTCCACCGCCTCGTCCGGCCAGTCGTTCAGGATGCGTTCGCCGGGAAAGCGCGCCTCCGACCCGAAGGTCTCGCGCGGGTCGATGATGATCGGATCGTAGCCCGCGATGCGCGCCATCGGCACCAGCGCCTGCGCGATATGCACCGCGCCCACCACGATCAGCCGCAAGGGCGGGTTGTGGATCGCCACGAAGGTGCGGCCGTCCTCCTCGAAGCCCGAGCGGTCCATGCGGAACCGCGTCTCGTAGCCCTCGCGCACCACCTCGCGCCGCCCGGTTTCCAGGTCGACCACGTAGGCCACAGGCTCGCGGGCCGCGCGCGCGGCGCAAAGCTCGGTCAGCAGCCCTTCGGGCATGACCTTGCCCACCGGCTCGACCAGCACGCGGATCGTGCCGCCGCAGGCCAGCCCCACGGCAAAGGCGTCGCCGTCCGAGACCCCGAACTCCAGCTCGCGGGCGTCGCCGTCCTCAAGCGCCTCCAGCGCCTCCACGATGACCGCGCCCTCGACGCAGCCGCCGGAAACCGATCCCTCGATCAGCCCCTCGCCCGAGATCGCCAGTTGCGACCCCACGCGCCGCGGGGCAGAGCCCCATGTCTCCACGACCGTGGCAAGGACCGCGCCCTTGCCCGCGCGGTGCCACGCCAGCGCCTGCTCCGGAATTCCGTCGATGCGTTCCATTCAGACCCCCTTCTTCCCTGCCGGGACCTTAATCCGCCTGTCGCAAGACGGCCACAGGACAAACGTCGGTCGGACGGGCGGGAATTTCCAGTCATGGGGACCCGGAATTTTCGCGGCAGGCCCGCCGGGACGGCCCGGGTGCCCCGTCTCAGGACAGCGCGGTCACGTCGTAACCGTAGAGCCAGTCGAACTGGTTCAGCATCCGCGCGGGCGCCAGCCGACCGGCAACCCCCAGACCCAGATGCGCCACGCCGCGCACCAGCGGGTTGCTCAGGTGGTACTTCCACGCGTTGCCATTGGCCGCCGCGATCACCCGGCTCACCCGGTCCCGGCGCCACTCCTGATACAGGTCGAGCCGCGGCCCGCCCTCGCGCATCGCCGCCGCGGCCAGCGCCCAGGCATCCTCCAGCGCCATGTTCGCGCCCTGCGCAAGGAACGGCAGCGTCGGATGCGCCGCGTCGCCCACCAGCGCCACGCCCTCCGCATGCCAGCGCCGCGCCACCGGATGCCGGAACAACCCCCAGAGGCCGGGCGTCGCGACCCCATCCAGCAAGGCAGGCACCATGCCCCCGAAGCCCGCAAAGGCCCGGCGCAAGTTCGCGGGGTCGTCGGTGTGGCTCCAGCCCTCCTCGACCCAGCCGCTGCGCTCCTCGACCGCCACGAGGTTCACCATCGTCCCGCCGCGCAGCGGATAGCTGACCATGTGCCGCCCCGGACCCATGTGGACCCGCGCCTCTGCCGGGTGGTCGACCACGTTCGGCACCACGGCGCGCCACGCCACCTGCCCGGTAAAGAACGGCTCCGCCGCGCCGTTGAGCGCCGGCCGCGCGACCGAATGCAGCCCGTCCGCCGCCACCACCAGCGGCGCCGTCACCTCGTCGCCGTTGCACATCACCACGCGCGCCATCGGGCCCGGCACCACCTTGCGGACCTTCTGCAAGAGCCGGATCGCCACGCCCCGTTCGCGCGTGGCCCGCGCCAGCAGTTCGATCAGGTCGGCGCGGTGCACGAAACGGTAGGACTGCGCATCGCCCAGCCGCATGAGGTCCAGCCGCGTGACCTCGCGGCCCTCGCGGTAATCGCGCAGGCTGACCGCCTGCCCCCGCACGCTGATCTCGCGGAAGGCCGCGCCCAGACCCAGCGCCTCCAGCACGCGCAGACCGTTGGGGCTGACCTGGATACCGGCGCCGACCTCGCGGATCGCCTCCGCCTGCTCCAGCACGGTCACCTCGGCGCCCCGTGCCGCAAGGCACAGCGCCGCGGCCAGACCGCCGATGCCGCCGCCGACCACAACCACCGATCGCTTGCCCGAAGCCCCCACAGCGATTGTCCTTCCGTCCGTTCAAAGAAAAGCGCCGGGGACGGGCCCCGGCGCACTCGTTCAGGTCACGGTCCGTTCCGCGCTCCGGACCCATCCGCCTGGCGGAGGCCCGGCCGGACAGGGGCCGGCGTTCACCGCCCCCCGCGGACCGTCATTCGGTGCCGGCCCGGCAAGGACCGGCGCTGCCCCACCCGAAGGGGCTCAGTCGTCGCGATGCACCTTCTCGCGCCGCTCGTGCCGTTCCTGCGCCTCGAGGCTCATCGTCGCGATCGGACGCGCGTCCAGCCGCTTGAGCGAGATCGGCTCGCCGGTCACTTCGCAGTAGCCGTACTCGCCCTCGTCGATCCGCCGCAGTGCCGCGTCGATCTTGTTGACCAGCTTGCGCTGACGATCCCGGGTCCGCAGTTCGATCGCGCGGTCGGTTTCCTCGCTCGCGCGGTCGGTGACATCGGGAATGTTGCGCGTCCCTTCCTGCAGTGCCTCGATGGTGTCGCGGCTGTCGGCAAGAAGCTCGGCTTTCCAGTTCAGAAGCTTGCGGCGGAAGTACTCCGTCTGCCGCTCGTTCATGAAAGGTTCATCTTCGGCGGGACGATAGTCCTCGGGTAGAAAGGTTTCAGGTTTCATTTCCGCTCCCTCATCAACGCCAATATCTGTCATTTTGAAATTCCTAAGATATCTGGCACCCCTGCGGGCAGCACTTAAACAAAACAACGCGCCTTGTCACTACACAATAGCGGGTCCGGAACCGGGTTTTGGCGCCTCTTGTGCAACGAAAAGTGACCGTGCCCGATGTCTGCGCAGCCGGTCCCGAACGACTCCCCGTGACGCAAGGTTATCCACAGGATTTGACTTGACGCGGCGCGGATCCGCCCCTCCGGAACATGCATCCGAAACCCCTCGATCGGCACCCTCCGGAGACTCGGCAAACCCCTCTCCGCCGCGCCCCGACCGGCAGGGCCACAGCCCGTCCACGGCACCGATCCCCGCCTCCGGATCGCCCCTGCCACACCCGCGAATGCCCCGCCGCGCTGCACCTGCGGCAAGGCCCGGCCCGGGGTCCGGCCACCCGCAGCCGCCCGCGATACGCGCAGGGATCGGGCAGTTGCGCCGCCGCCCGCCCGGCGTGGCCAGCGCATCGCTTGCACCCGCCCGATACCGCCTGTACCCCTTCTGCGACCGATCCGGAGGACCCCCATGCGCTTTGACGGCACCGACGCCTACGTCGCCACAGACGACCTCACCATGGCCGTGAACGCTGCCATCACCCTCGAACGTCCGCTGCTGGTGAAGGGCGAGCCGGGCACCGGCAAGACCGAGCTGGCCCGCCAGGTCGCCGAGGCGCTGAACCTCCCGATGATCGAGTGGAACATCAAGTCCACCACCCGCGCCCAGCAGGGGCTTTACGAATACGACGCCGTCAGCCGCCTGCGCGACAGCCAGCTCGGCGACGAGCGGGTGCACGACGTGGCGAACTACATCAAGAAGGGCAAGCTCTGGCAGGCCTTCTCCGCGAAGGAAAAGACCGTCCTGCTGATCGACGAGATCGACAAGGCCGACATCGAGTTCCCGAACGACCTGCTGCAGGAACTCGACCGGATGGAATTCCACGTCTACGAGACCGGAGAGACGATCCGCGCCGAAACCCGGCCCATCGTCATCATCACCTCGAACAACGAGAAGGAGCTGCCCGACGCCTTCCTGCGCCGCTGCTTCTTCCACTACATCCGCTTTCCCGATCCCGAGACCCTGCGCGCCATCGTCCGCGTGCACTTCCCCGACATCAAGGACCAGCTCCTGACCGTGGCGCTGACGCAGTTCTTCGAACTCCGCGACCAGCCCGGCCTGAAGAAGAAGCCCTCCACCTCCGAGGTGCTCGACTGGCTGAAACTGCTCCTGGCCGAGGACCTCTCCCCCGAGGACCTGAAACGCGACAGCGCCTCCGCCCTGCCGAAGCTGCACGGCGCGCTCCTGAAGAACGAACAGGACGTCCACCTCTTCGAACGCCTGGCCTTCATGGCCCGGCGCGACAGGTAGGCCCTCCGCCGACAGGCTGCGCCCCATCCGGGGGGCGCGCCGTCCTTCAGTCCAGGTCCTTGCGCATCGTCGCCATGCCGCCCCGGCGCGAAAGCTCCTCGAAGCCCGCCGCCTCGTAGACGCGCAGCGCCGCCGGGTTGTCCAGCTCGCACTTCAGCGTGATCGTCAGCGCGCCCAGGTCGCGGGCGGCGTCCTCGATCCAGCGGGCCATCAGGTGGCCGGTGCCACCGCGCATCTCCTCGGCCACGAAGACATAGGTCAGGTGGCGCACCTCCGGGCCGACACCGACGCGGAGCGCGAAGAAGCCCACTTCGCGCCCCTCCCCGTCCACGAGGTAGAAACTTTCGTCGTCGAGTTCCTGCAGCCACTTCTGATGCCATTCATCGGCATCGAAGGGGTGGCGGGCGCTGGGATTGACCAGCGCGAGGTCGCCGGGATCGGCGAGCAGTCCCGCAAGCGGTGCAAGATCGCGCCCGGTGTTGCGGCGCAGGCTGAGGTCGGTCATGGCGTCTCCTTTCGGGGGCGTCTTCCTGTCGGGCGCCGAAAGGCGCGGCTCGGGATCCGGGGCAGTGCGCGCGCCCGAATGACTGTCGCGCGCGTCCAAACATGCCACGGCCCGGGGTTCAACCGCCCGACCCGGAAAAATCCGGATCTCAAGGGCAAGGGCGGGCGCCCGACGGCCCCAAAGCCCTGCACAAAGCCCGACCTCAGCAGGCGATGTCGCGCGCGAGCTGGCGGCGTCTGCGGCCGGAGGTGATCTGGCGCGTCAGGATGTCCTCTGATCGGAAGCGCAGCGCGCCGTTCTCGCGCGTGATGTCGTAGCGCTTGTGCCCGCCCAGAAGCCGGTGCGCCTACTGCGCGGCCACCACCACGGTGATCTCGACCGAATGGCAGGTGGTCAGGCTGATGTCCTCGCCCATGCGCATCGCGGCCCGGTCGACGATGTTGTGAAAGCTGCCGATGTCCATGGCCTCGCCCCCCGCCAGCGGCCCCTGGTTGGTGCGTTCGCGGAAGTCGCCGCCCAGCGGGCCGTCCTCTTCCAGCACGTCCGTCACCAGCGCCTCGCGGGCGTCGCCGTCGCAGTCGAGGTCGACCTTCACGCCGAGGATATAGACCGTGTCCGCCCCCATGTTGGTGACGATGCAGCGCGCGTCCTCGTTCTGGCCCGCAGCCATGTCGATGTGGATCACCGCCCGGTTCGACCGCCGGATGCTGGTCAGGAAAAGCTGCAGGTAGGCCAGCCAGACCAGCAGCATGGCGGCGTTGAGCGCCACCGACAGCGCCGCCGCGTTATCAAGGATCCATGTCCACATCCCGCCTCCGTCTTTGCCCGGTGTCATCTGGTGCCTTGCCCGCCCAACACGGGCGCCGGGCTTGCGTTCCATCCCGTCCGTCGCGCGCACTTGCAGCCCCCGGCGGTCCATGCTCTGTCAGCCGTCATGCTGCACGTCCTGACACATGACATCCTGCCGGTCTTCGCGATGCTGGCGCTGGGGTTCCTCCTCGGGCGGATCTCCTTCGTGTCGAAGGCCGAGGCCACGACCGCCAACCGCATCGCCTTCATGGTCATGCAGCCGCCGCTGATCATGCCGCTGATCGCCGGTCTGGACTGGTCCGCCTTCCGCGCCGACGTGCTGGGGGTCTATGCCCTCTGCCAGGTCGGGCTGTTCACCGCCGCCTACCTCGTGATGCGCCGCGTCTTCCGCCGCGAACCGCTGGAAAGCTGGCTGCTCGCGATGGCGACGATCTTCGTGAACACGCTCCTTTATATCTGGCCGATCTCCTTCCTGATCTACGGCGAGGCCGCCGCCCTCCCCGTCACCGCCATCGTGGCCTGGGACAGCGCAGTGTCCTTCTCGTTCTTCATCGTCACCGCCGACCTGATCGCGGGTCGGGCGCCCGGCGCGCCGCCCGCATGGCAGCGGCTGGCGATGAACCCGGTGCTGATGGCGATCCTGCTGGGCCTCGTGCTGAACCTCGCCGCGATCCCCCTGCCCGAACCGCTGCTGACCGCCATGCACTTCGCCGGTCAGGCCGCGGCGCCGCTGACGCTCTTTGCGCTCGGCGTGATCCTCTCGGGGCATTCGCTGCGCGTCTCGCCGGTGATCGCCACAAGCGCGGGGATGAAGCTCATCGCCTTCCCGGCGCTGGTCTGGGCGGCGCTGTCCCTGCTGGAGCCGCCCGAGACCTGGCACGACCTCTTCACCCTGACCGCCGCCGGACCTTCCGGCGCCATGGCCTTTTCGCTGGCGCTCCTCCATGGCGTGCGCACCGACGCCATCGCGCCGGTCATCGTCTGGACCTCCACGCTCTCGCTGATCTCGCTGGCCTGGCTGGCCTGAGCCCGCCCGCCGCAAGACCCGGACGTCCCCGGAACCACCCGGAACGAACTGCGGCGCGTATCCGGCAGCGCCTCAATACCGCCATTGTCCGACCCTCTGTTTACCCCCCATTAACAATGGTTGACGAAATCCCTGTTGCCCAACTGCACAGTGCAACCATTTGAAACGAATAAACATAATTCAAAAAATCCCGCGAACGGGAAAATTTCATTACCACTTTGTTAATCGTCTGGGCACAAATCCCGGTTTTGCCCTATAGTATTCACCAAGAGGACAGAAAAACCTCGGATGGTTCAACAATCCGAGCAACCAAAAAGCAGGCAGGCTTACATAGTGTCCCACGATACGGCTCTGACCGTGCGCGCATTGCGTGCGGAGGATGAACCGGCTTGGCGTGAACTCTGGACGGCGTACCTCGCCTTCTACGAGAGCACCGTGACCGAGCAGGTCTACGCCTCCACCTTTGCGCGCCTCCTCGGCGACGACCCGCGCGACTTCCGCGCGCTGGTCGCCGAACACGACGGCCGCCTCGTGGGCCTGACGCACTACCTGTTCCACCGCCACGGCTGGAAGATAGAGGACGTCTGCTACCTGCAGGACCTCTACGCCGTGCCGGACATGCGCGGCAAGGGTGTCGGCCGCGCGCTGATCGAGGCGGTCTATGCCGCCGCCGACAGCTACGGTGCGCCCTCCGTCTACTGGTTGACTCAGGAGTTCAACGAAACCGCCCGCGTCCTCTATGACCGGATCGGCGTCGTCACCCCGTTCATCAAGTACCAGAGGCCGTAATGCGCAAAGCACGTCGTTACCTGCTCCCGCTGTACCTGTTGCTGGGCGCCTGCATGCCTGTCGCCTCGAACGACACCGCCTCGCGTGCCGCATCCGCCGTCGAATCCAGCGCCTCGCTGCCGCCGATGAAAAGCTTCTCGGTGCCGCGCCCCTCGGCCCCCGCGGCGTCGAACACCGACCTCGCCCGCGACTTCCTCGACCTGTCGTTCGCGCTGGAATCCGGCCGCCCGCTCACCACCTTCACCCGCTTCGAAGGGCCGATCACCGTGCGTGTCACCGGGCAGGCGCCGGTCTCGCTCGGCCCCGATCTCAGCCGGCTGCTGCACCGCCTGCGGACCGAGGCCGGGATCAACGTCTCGCAGGTCGGCGCGTCCAACGCCAACATCACCATCCAGGCCGTGACGCGCGACGACATCCGCAAGGCCCTGCCCTCCGCCGCCTGCTTCGTGGTGCCGAACGTCTCGTCGCTGGCGGAATACAAGGGCGCGCGCAACACCCGCCAGACAAGCTGGTCGCAGCTCAAGTCGCGCGACCGCCTCGCCATCTTCATCCCCGCCGACAGCGCGCCGCAGGAAATCCGCGACTGCCTGCACGAGGAACTGGCCCAGGCCCTCGGCCCGCTCAACGACCTCTACCGCCTGCCCGACAGCGTGTTCAACGACGACAACGTGCACACCGTCCTGACCGGTTACGACATGACGATCCTGCGCGCCTACTACGACCCGTCGCTGCGCACCGGCATGAGCCGGAACGACGTCGCCGACCGCCTGCCCGCGATCTTCGCCCGCATCAACCCGCGCGGCCAGAACGGCGCGCCGCAGCGACTGTCGAAAACGCCCCGCGTCTGGATCGAGGCGGTGCAGACCGCGCTCGGGCCCGGCGCCAACCCCGCGCAGCGCCGCAACGCCGCCTCCGAGGCGCTGAAGGTCGCCACCGCCATGGGCTGGACCGACCACCGCCGCGCTTTCTCGCACTACGCCATGGGCCGGCTGCTGCAGTCCATCGACCCGGCCACGGCGCAGGACCACTTCGTGCTGGCGCAGCGCTACTTCGGCAACCGTCCCGACACCGCCCTGCACCGCGCCTACGTCGCCTCGCAACTTGCCGCCTACGCCATCAGTTCCGGCCGCGCCGACGATGCGCTCTACCTTCTGACGCCGCATCTCGACACCGCCGCACGTCATGAAAACGCCGCCCTGCTCGCGACGCTCATGATGCTGCGCGCGGAGGCGCTGGACCTCGCCGGCCGCCCGACAGAGGCCCGCGCCGTCCGGCTGGACTCCCTGGGCTGGGCGCGGTACGGGTTCGGCGCTGATTGGGCCGTGCGTGCGAAACTGCGCGAGGTCGGCTCCCTGAACCCGGCACGACGGAGACCCGGCTCACTATGATCGTCCTCATCGCGGCACTGGCCGGCGCAATCATCGGCGGGCTGAACGCGGCCCGCCTCAAGGGCAACAAGCTCGACGTCGTGCAGTATGCGACGATCTATGCCATCGCCTTCGCGCTGCTGGGCCTGATCCTGACCATCGTGATCGAGAAGCTCGCCGCCTGAGGGATCGCCGCCTGAGGAACCGCCCCCTGAGACGTCCCGGCCCGCAGCCCGGCCTGCTCCGTTAACCCTTTCCGACGCAACGTCACGGCGCCACCGGGGGCAAAGGTTACCAACCGGCCGTTTCGAGGGGTCGAACCGGCCGGTTCACCCCTTCCAGCGCGTCAATCTTCGTTGCGATCCGCTTCCGCACTTGTGTACCCCGCCGTTGCGCCCACCAGATGGGCGGATCGTCCGCCGCGTTAACCCTGCCGCGCGCACCGTTAACCGCGCTTGCGTTAACGGTCCTTGTTCCGCCTGCAGCGCGGGCCTACAAATCCCCCATGTTCGTTCCCTTCTACGAAGCCCTGCGCAAGGCCGGTGTCCCGGTCAGCCTCCGCGAGTACCTGACCTTCCTCGAAGGCATGTCCGCCGGTCTCGCCACCTATGACGTGGAGGCGTTCTACTATCTCGCCCGCACCGCCATGGTGAAGGACGAGCGGCACCTCGACCGTTTCGACCGCGCGTTCTCCCATGCTTTCAAGGGCTTGGAAGAGATCGGCGTCGAACAGGTGCTGCAGGCCGTGGACCTCCCCGACGACTGGCTGACCAAGCTGGCCGAGAAGCACCTGACCGAGGAACAGAAGGCCGAGATCGAGGCCATGGGCGGTTTCGACAAGCTGATGGAGACGCTGAAGAAGCGCCTCGAAGAGCAAAAGGGCCGGCACCAGGGCGGCTCCAAATGGGTCGGCACCGCCGGCACCTCGCCCTTCGGCGCCTATGGCTACAACCCCGAAGGCGTCCGGATCGGGCAAAGGGAATCGCGTCACCAGCGTGCGGTAAAGGTCTGGGACAAAAGGGAATTCCGCAACCTCGACGACGGGGTTGAGCTGGGCACGCGCAACATCAAGGTGGCGCTGAAACGGCTCCGCCGCTGGGTCCGAGAAGGCGCCCACGAAGAGCTCGACCTAGACGGCACCATCCGCGCCACGGCCCACAACGGCTACCTCGACGTGAAGACCCGTCCGGAACGGCACAACGCGGTGAAAGTCCTTTTGTTTCTGGACGTTGGCGGCAGCATGGACCCCCACATCAAGGTCGTGGAAGAGCTGTTCTCCGCCGCCCGGGCAGAGTTCAAGCACCTCGAACACTACTACTTCCACAACTGCCTTTATGACGGCGTCTGGCGCGACAACCGCCGCCGCTGGGACGCGCAGACCGCCACCTGGGACGTGCTGAACACCTACGGCCCTGATTACAAATGCATTTTCGTGGGCGACGCCAGCATGTCCCCCTACGAAATCTCGCATGCCGGAGGCGCCAACGAGCACTGGAATCAGGAGGCCGGGCACGTCTGGCTGCGCCGCGCCCGCGACCAGTGGCCGAACCACCTCTGGATCAACCCGGTGCCGCCAAGCCATTGGCAATACACGCGAAGCATCCACATGATCCGCGAGATCTTCGAGGATCGCATGGTACCGATGACGCTCGAGGGCCTGGACCGCGGCATGCGCTTCCTCGGCTGAGCCGCACGCGCCGCGCGCACCCCGGGAAAACCCATTCGGGTCGGCGCGTTACACGCGCATCCTCCGCGGCGACACGAACCCCTCCTACCAGGAAAAACCGCCCCCCGCATAGTGCAGGGGGCGGCTTCATTTTCAGACCGGGGCTCCCCGTCAGACGAAGTCGCCGGTATCGATATCGATGGTGTCGACACCTTCGAGGAAGACGGTGTAGCCACCCCCGGTCAGCACGGTGCCAGCGCCGCCGCCGTATTCGGCCACGGTGAAGTCGGCGAAGCCCAGCCCGTCGGCAGAGAAGTCCAGCACATCGATCCCATCCTCGAAGTCGGTGATGGTGTCCATGTCACCCGCGGTGGTGAACTTGAAGCAGTCCGCCCCTGCGCCGCCGGTGAGCACATCGTTCCGCCACTGGCCATCGAGGGTGTCGTCGCCGTCGCCGCCATTGAGCATGTCGTCGCCGCCGCCGCCGTACAGGCTGTCGTTCCCGGCCTCACCGAACATCTCGTCGTCGCCGTTGATGCCGTTCAGGACATCGTGGCCGTCACCGCCCCACATGGAGTCGTTGCCCGCCTGGCCGAAGACGAAGTCGTCGCCGCCGTTGCCATAAAGCACATCGTCCTGGTTGCCGCCGTAGATGATGTCGGTCTGGTCGCCCCCGTTGATCTGGTCGTTGCCGTTCTGACCGCGCATCAGGTCCTTGCCGTCTCCGCCGTCCATGGTGTCGTCGCCGGACCCGCCGAGCAGCGTATCATCCCCGGCGAGGCCGTTCATGATGTCGTTGCCCTCGGTGCCGGTGAGGCTGTCGGCGCCCTCTGTCCCGTTGATGGTCGACGTCTTGCCGTCGACGGTGACGGTGACCGTTGCCGTGTCGGTGCCGCCGTTGCCGTCCGACACCGTGTAGGTGAAGGTGTCGGTCGCGGTCTCGCCGGCCTCGAGGTAGTCGAAGGCGCCATTCGCGTCGTAGGTCAGGACCCCGCCGACCAGCGAGACGGTGCCCGCCGTGCCGGTGGTGTTGATCGCCGAGACGGAGAGCACGTCGGCCGGGTCGAGGTCGGTGTCGTTTCCGAGCACCAGCGCCGTCAGGTCGATCGACTCGTCCTCGTCCACCGTCACGGAGTCATCCACCGCGGTGACCGGATCGTTGGCACCGATCAGATCGACGACGAAGTCGTAGCTGTCCGTGGCCAGCCCGTCGCTCACCGTCACCGTCCACGTGCCGACCGCCGTGTCGCCCGCGCTGAGGAAGCCTAGCACCGCGTTCGACAGGCCGAAGCTGAAGGGCACGTTCAGGAGCCCCCCAGAGTGCAGACCGCTCGTGGCGCCCGTCGGCTGCAGCGCCGATTCCAGCAGCATGAGCTGTGTCGGCGTGGCCAGTTCCGCCGCATCGCCGCTCAGCGAGAAGCTGACCGAGACGGAGGCGGTGTCGGTGGTGTCCACGTCCTCGAACACCACGATGGCGTTGCCGCTGTAACCGGTCGCCGTATCCTCGGTGATCGAGGTCTCGGAGGCGGTGGTCGTCCAGTTGTTGTCGGAGTTGATGAACGAGCCGAGATCGAAGATCGCCGGCGCGTCGTTGGCCCCGTTCACGGTGATCGACACGGAGCTCGACACCGGCGCGCCGACACCGTCGGACACGTCGTAGGTGAAGGTCAGCACCTCGCTCTCGCCATCGGCCAGATCGTTGAACGCACCGGCATCGAAGCTGATGCCGCCCGTGTCGCTGATGGTGATGTCCGGGATCGCCCGGCCACCGTCGGTCCGCACCAGGTTCTGGATCGACAGTTCGTCCGACGTGTCCGCGGTGGAGGCGTTGGCCAGCAGCGCCGCCGCGTCGATGGTGACAGTGCCGTCGTCCTCGGAGACACTCTCCGACACCGGGCCAGAGACCAGGACGGGATCGTCCGCGCCGGTGATCTCCACCGTGTAGGTGGCGGTATCGGAGTTGCCTTCCGCGTCGGTCACGGTGACCTCGATGCTGGCCTGCGCGGTCTCGCCGTCGGCCAGGTACTCGAAGCCGCCCGCCGGATCGAAGGTCAGGTCGGTCCCGTCGAGGGCGAAGCTGCCCGGTCCGGCGTAGCTGCCCAGCGAGAAGCTGAACACCGCGTCGGCATCCGCGTCCGTGGCCAGTGCCGCGAGGTCGGCCACGGTGGTCGCACCGGAGGCGTCCTCCGACACCGAGGCCGCGATGCCCACGATCCCGGCAAGCACCGGATCGTCCTCGGCGCCCGCCACCTCGAAGGTGATGTCGACCGAGTTGCTGCCGCCCTGCGCGTCCTCGACGGTCACGCCGATGGTCACCTCCTCGCGGTCGAACGGGTCATCGAGGTACTCGAAGTCGCCGTCCGGATCGAACCAAAGCTCGGTCCCGACCAGGGAGAACGTGCCGCCCCCGGCGTAACCCGCATCGAAGGAGTAGGTCAGGTCCGCCGGCAGGTCGTCGCCGTCCGCATCGGTGGTGATGTCGGCAAGGTCGACGATCAGGAAGCCCGGGCCGTCCTCGGGGACGATCGGCGGGCTGGCGTCGCCGATGCCGGTGAACTCGGGCGCGTCGTTCTCGCCCGTCACCCGCAAGGAGACGTTGGCCGTATGGCTGCCGCCCTGCGCATCGGTCGCCGTCACCGCGATGGTGACGAAGCCCTCGTCATCCACGTCGAGCGCGTCGAAGTCGCCGTTCGGGTCGAACTCCAGCACCGTGCCGTCGAGCGAGAACACCCCGCCGCCCGTATAGCCCGGGTCGAGCGTGTAGGTAAGGTCCGCCGGCAGGTCGTTGCCGTCCACGTCGGTAGTGATCGTCGCAAGGTCGACCACCGTGGTGAGGCCCGCGTCCTCGCCGATGTCGGGCGTGTCGTTCTCCGTCTGCGCCGCCACCACCGGGTCGTCGTTGGTGCCGGTGACCGTGACCACGACCGAGGTCGAGACAGTCTCGTCACCGTCGGTGATGTCGTAGGTGAAGGTCAGGGTCTCGACGTCGTTCTCGTCGAGGTCGTCGAAGAGGTCGAGGTCGAAGCTGATCGCCCCGTCCGCCCCCACGGTGAAGGCCCCGCCCAGGTCGCGGTCGCTGGAACCCGTGTCCTGTGTCACGGAGGCCGCGACCACGCTCAACGTGTCGCCGTCGACATCCGTGGCCTCCGACAGCAATGTCGCCGCATCCACCGTCGCGGTGGCACCGTTGGCCTCCACCACGTCTGCGGTGGTCGGGCCGCTCTCCGGCGCGTCGTTGACGCCGGTGACGGTGACCACCATGTCGGCCTCCGCCGTGGCGCCATGGGCATCCTCGACCTGCACGCGGATCGTGACCTCTTCGGTCTCGCCATCGTCGAGGTACTCGTAGCCGCCCGCGGTGTCGAAGCTCAGCTCCGTGCCGTTGACGATCACGCCCGGCCCGCTGATGACGGAGTACGTCAGGTCGGCGCCGTCGTTGTCGCTGTCGATGTCATCGGCCAGCCCGCTCAGGTCGAAGCTGGTCGCGCCGCTGTCCTCGGACACCGAGAAGGCCCCCGCCGTCAGCGTCGGGTCGTCGTTCGTGCCGGTGACGGTGATGGTGATCGTCCCCTCGTTCGAGGTGGCGGTCTGTGCGTCCGTCGCGGTCACGCCGATGGTGACGAAGGCTTCCTCGCCCGCTGCCAGCCCCTGGAAGTCGCTGCCCGGATCGTAGGTCAGGCTGCTGCCCGTGATCTCCGCCGATCCTTCGCCCGCGCCCGGCGCCGTGGTGATGGTGTAGGTCAGGTGGCTGCCGTCGTTCTCGGCATCGGCGTCGGAGCCGAGCGCCGAGAGGTCGACCACGATGGCCGCACCGTCCTCGTCCGCGGCACCGTTGCCGTCGACCATGACCGGCGCATCGTTCACGCCCGTCAGGTCGATGGTCACCGTGGCGGTCGCCGTGGTGCCGTCGTCCTCCTCCACCGTGTAGGTGAAGCTGTCGGTCCCGGCCTCGCCTTCGTTCAGCGCGTCGAAGGCGCCGCTTGGGTCATAGCTGTAGCTGCCGTCGTCGTTCAGCGTCACCGAGGCACCGTTCGCCGTGGTGAAGGTCAGCGTGCCGTCCGAAAGCGCCTGGCCGTTGCCCTCGATCACCGTCAACCCCTCGAAGTCGAGGTCGAAGTCGTTGGCCAGCACGTTGCCCGTAACCGCCGTGTCCTCGTCCGTCGCGTTGCCGTCGTCGCCGAGGATGGCGCCCACGGTCACGTCGTCGAACTCCAGCAGTTCGACCCCGGTCAGCACGTCGGTGCCGTCGGCGCTGACCACCGTGACGCTGGTGCCGTCCTGCGCAAAGGTGGCCCCCGCGAAGTCGTCGCCGATCACCGCCGTGTCGGTGCCCGCGCCGCCGGTGATGCTGTCGTCCCCGGCCCCGCCGGTGATCTCGTCGTCGCCCATGCCGCCGTCGATGCTGTCGCTGCCTTCGCCGCCGTCGACGGTGTCGGCACCGTCACCGGTCTCCAGCAGGTTGGCCGAGGCATCGCCGGTGACATCGTCGTCGCCGTCGCCGGTGATCACGTTCTCGATGCCCGCGATCGAGTCGTTGCCGCCGATGCTCTTGGCGGAGGTGCCCGCCGCGAGATCCACGGTCACGCCGCCGTCGTCGGCAGAGAGATCGTAGGTGTCGGTCCCGGCGCGGCCATCGATCTGGTCGTCGCCGGCGCTGACGAAGATCACGTTGTCGCCGCCGTCGCCCAGAAGCTGGTCCGCCGCCGAACCGCCCACCATGTTCTCGAACCCGGTCAGGCCGTTCAGGCCCGCGCCTGTGCCCGCCGCAAGCCCGGTGCCCGGCACGATGAAGGACAGCTGGTTCGCCGCGAGGTCGATGCTGACCGCCCCGGTCTGGGCGGAGGCATCCACCAGGTCGGTGCCCGCGCCGCCGTCCATGACGTCGGTGCCCGCGCCCACCACGATGGTGTCGTCGCCCTCGCCGCCGGACAGGCTGTCATTGCCCGCGCCGCCGTCGATGTAGTCGTTGCCCTCGCCGCCGAGCGCGGTGTCGTCACCCGCCCCGGTGCGGATGGAGTCGTTGCCGCCCCGCCCGTCGAAGTACTGTTCGTTCGGGTTCACCCAGTTCGCGACGATGTCGCCGCGGAAACTGTCGCCGTTCTCCGTCCCGAGCACCTCGGCGCCGTCGGGCAGCGAGGAGAGCGGGTAGATGGAGACGCCCGTGCCCTCAGGCAGGAAGGTGTTCGCGCCGATGAACCCGCCGAAGTCGGAGGGGTCCTCGGTCGCGCCGAGCGCGATCTGCGCCCCGGCGGAGCCGTCGAAGATGTTGCCGGAGATGTCGGTCATCTGCGGGCCGTCGGCGTTGATGCCGTTGCCGTTCGCCACGAAGCTGTTGCCGGTGACGACGGCTCCGGTGCCGACATTGAAGTAGATGCCCGAGCGAACCTCGGTGATGAGGTTGTCGCTGACCGTCAGATCGTCGGCGGTGCCCGCGGTCAGGATGCCGCGCGTGCCGCTGTCGGTCGGGTAGTCGCCGTCCAGGACCGAGTTGGTGACGGTAATGCCGTCGACGCCCACGTAGACCAGGCTCGACCCGGTCAGCGCGCCGTCCTCGACCCGGAAGCCGTCGAGCGTGGAGCCGTCCGAGCCGCCGTTGAACGAGACGCTGCCCGCGATCACCGCCTCGGCGCCGCGCGCCCCGTCGGTACCGCCGACGCCCGCCTGCGGACCGACGAGGGTCAGCTGCTTGCCGAGCGTCAGGTTCTCCTCGTAGGTGCCGGCGTTGACGACGATCGTGTCGCCCGCGCTGGCCAGATCGATGATCGTCTGGATCGACATGCCGTCATAGACGTACCAGGTGTCGCCGCCTTCGGCGTCCACGTCCGACGCAGTGCCGGCCATGGAGATCACCGAAGAGCCCGAGACGTCGGTGCCGTTGTTGTCCGTGAGTGAGAAGGCGAAGGCCTCGGCGTCCTCGAGGCTGCCGAAGAAGAAGGTGAAGTCCTCGCCCCGGCCATCCCCGCCGTTGCGCCAATCGGGGTTCTGGACCTTGAAGACCTCGCTGTAGATCCCCGAAAAATCGATGTCCTCGACAACGGTGCGCTGCCCGCTGCCGCTGTCGACCTCCTCATCGGCGTAGATCCCGATGACCTCGTTCGAGCTGTAGGATCCTGCGAAGGTGATCCCGCTGGTGCCCGCTTCGTAGCTGCGGCCTGCGGAGTAGAGCCCCACCGAACCCCAGTTGTTGTTCAGCGTGGTGATGTCCTCGAGCAGGATGCCGGTGCTGTCCGACATCGCGATGCCGACCCCCGCCGACCCGCCGGAGCCGCCATCCGCAGTGACCCGGATCAGGCTGGAATCGTCCACGCCGTTCAGGTCGATCTCGCTGCGCGCGGCGCCGAAGACGGTCACGTCCTGCGCGGTGAAGCCGCTGAGCGAGGTCGCCGACCCGCCCGGCGAGACCTTGATCCCGTAGCCGCCCGGCGTCGTCAGGCCGGACGCGTCCAGCGTGAAGTCCGACAGCGTGACGTCATCGGTGGTGACATGGATGCCGTAGCCCGAGCCGTCGCGGTCGAGGATGGTCACCCCTTCCCCGGCGCCCGCCAGCGTGATGCCCTTGGAGATGGTCAGCTCGCCGGTCAGCGAGAAGGTCCCCGCGCCCAGCAGGATGGTGTCGCCCTCGTCCGCCGCCGCGATGGCCGCCGCGATCGACATACCCTCGAAGACCAAGAAAGTGTCGCCGCCGCTGCCCGCGACCTTCAGCACCTCGACGCCCGTCACCGACTGGGTGCCCGTGGGATCGGAAGTCAGGAAGGCCTCGTAGCTGAGCACGCCACCAGTGACGGAGGCCGAGGTCAGCGTTATGCCCTGCGCCGCCATCACTCCCTGCAGCCCGGTCACGTCCGGTGCCGCCATCAGAGGTGCCAGCGCCGCCGCGTCCATGCCGGCGAACTCGCTGATCTCCAGCACGTCGGTGCCCGCACCGCCGTCGATGGAATCGTAGCCCTGCGCGATGATCGTGTCGTTGCCGGTGCCGCCGTCGATGGTGTCGGCACCGATGCCGCCCTCGATCAGGTCGTTGTCCGCCCCGCCGTTCAGCACGTCGGTGTTGCCACCCCCGATCAGGTGGTCGTCACCCGCACCGCCCTCGATGCTGTCCGGGTTCTCCTCCCCGTCCAGAACATCGTCGCCGTCACCACCGAGAAGCGTGTCCAGACCCTGACCGCCAGACAAAGTGTCAGCGCCGAGGCCGCCCTCGGCATAGTCGTTGCCGCCGCCCAGGTCGACGGTGTCGGCGAAGTCGGTGCCGACCACGTAGTCGTCGCCGTCCGCCAGCGTGACGTTCAGAGCCGAGTCGTTGGCCTCGGCGTAGATCTCGTACTGCGACGCGGTCCAGACGGCGTTGTTCGTCGTCTCGGTCACGGATTCGTACTGGTTTGTCCAGGTGTTGCCCGAAACGGTCGGATCGTCGGTGTTGTTCGAGAAGACAACGCCGAACACGGTGTGATCGAAGTTGTTTCCCGTCACCACGGCGTTGTCGGTCTCGCCGTAGACGTAGATCGGGATATGCGTCGTCGCCATTTGCGACCCACCCGACGTCGCGCCGGTGAAGGTGTTGTTGGTGATCACAGTGCCGTCGCCGGCCGCGTAGGCCAGCACGCCCGAAGTCGACCAGTCGCCGCGCGTGTAACCGATCTCTTCGACCGTGTTGCCGTCGATGATGCCCACCGCGCCGCCGCTGACCTGAATGCCGTTCTGCGCCTGCGCGCCACTGCCGACAAGGAACCCGCCGCCCGTCACTGTAGAATCCAGCACCGAGAAGGTCAGCCCTTCCCCGTCGCCGACGAAGCCGTTCTTCTGGAAGTCCTCGACCGTGCCGTTCTGGAAGGTCACGCTGCGCGGCGTGCCGTCGGTGTTGAGCACGACCACCGCGACACCGCGCTGGTTGCCGCTGACCTGGCCGCCGACATAGGCATCGCGGACGCCCGTCACTGTGACTCCGTCCATGGTACCTTCGGCATTGACGTAGAGGATGCCCTCATAATCGGGTGCCCGGGTGGCTGAGGTGGAGGCGGTTCCGGGCATGTCGTTGCCCAGGCCCGCGCCGTCGACAGTCACGCCCGTGATGTCCACGTCGCCGTCGATCACGGTGATGACCGCGGCCCGGTCACGGGATCCGCCGTAGGTGTCCGCGAGCAGTGTCAGGGTCGGCGGGGACGGCATTTCGATGGTCACGCCGTTGCCGTTGATCGTCAGGTCCTTGCCTTCGATGATCACCTGCTCGGTCAATACGCCGCCGCCAGTGATTTCAATGGTATCCCCGCTCGCCGCCGCGTCCACGGCTTCCTGCAATGTCGCGTAGGTCGTGGTGCCGCTGGTGGCGTTGATCAGTTCAATGGTCGCAGGCATGGTTTAATGGGATGAACTGCCTTCCCACCAACCCGCTGTTATTGTGGCGGGCATAGGTGGAGAGAGGAGCATCTGATGGACATCAAGGTTCTGGGCATTGATCTGGGCAAGACCGTTTGCAGTCTTGCCGGGCTGGATGAGGCAGGAGCAATCGTGTTTCGTAAACGTCTCCAGCGGCATCGGCTGCTGGACTTTCTTGATAAGCTTCCGCCCTGCATCGTTGCCATGGAAGCCTGCGGCGGGGCGCATCACATCGGGCGGTTTTGTCTTCAGAACGGACATGAGCCTCGGCTGATGTCGCCGCTCTATGTCCGGCCGTACGTCAAGGTTCACAAGAACGATGACCGTGATGCGGAAGCAATTGCAGAGGCTGCGACGCGCCCGACGATGGCATTCGTAGCAATCAAAACAGAGGAACAGCTCGACCTTCAGGCTCTGCACCGGGCGCGGGAACGACTGGTGAGCGACAGGACACGGCTGATCAATCAGGGCCGCGGCTTCCTGATGGAACGCGGCATTCGGATTGGAACGGGACGCCATGTCTTCCAAAAGGAACTGATCAGATTGACCGCAGAGGGCACCGACGATCTTTCACGTCGGATGCTTACGCTTCTGTCGGACATGGCGTCAGAGCTAAGCGTGATCAATGACCGGATCTTGGCCATCGATGCCGAGATCAGAGTATTGGCCAAAACGGATGCCGATATGCAGAGGCTGATGGAGATCCCCGGCGTCGGCCCGACGATTGCGACGGCGCTCGTGGCTGCGGTCGGTACCGGCAGCAGTTTCGGCAAAGGACGTGATCTCGCCGCATGGCTCGGCCTGGTGCCGCGACAGATCACGACAGGTGGCAAGGCCAAGCTGATCGGTATCTCGAAGCACGGCAATCGATACTTGAGGAAACTCTTCATTCACGGGGCCCGAACCGTGCTGCATCTCGTGCGCGACAGGACGTCGCCGATAGCGGCATGGGCCGATCGCTTGAAGGAGCGAGCGCATGTCAACGTCGCGGCGGTCGCAATGGCCAACAAGATGGCACGTATTGCCTGGGCTGTATTGACGAAGAGAGAGCGGTATCAACCCAATGCACTGAGCGGCCTGTAGTCGGACCGTAACACAACTGAGAGCAAAGGAATCTGCGAGCGAGGAGGAGATGGACCAACGACCGATCGGCGTTCTGTCAGTCTGATGGGGAGTATGGCCCCTGAAGTGCCGATGGTTTAACGAGACACAGGACGCGCGACTTCCCATCTTGGTCAGGGGCAAAACGAACCGCCCCGAAGAAAGACCGAATACATAGAAGCAGGGTCAGCGGCGCATCGACAAGTCACTTGCAGGGGAAGGCAGTTCATACATACTCCCCAAAAATTCATTTCGCCAAATTTTGACACAGCGAAACACCTCGCCAGAAATGGCGATCCCTCCGGCGGCTGACCGGAGCACTCGATTTACTCAATGGAAGGCCGAAACCCCCGTTTTTCGGCGCACGCGGATTCGCGTGCTGGAAACAATTGATTAACCAATGAGAATTATGAAGCAACGATTTTTTCCATAAGTTCCAATACGGCACAACGACGGCAACACTCTGAATTAATCGAGACCTATTTCAAAAAAACCTTTGTTCTCAGGAGGTAAGACTTCCGCCGGGCATGCAGGAATGGAGGGAGGACGCCCAAGCAAAAATGCAACAGATATCATGCCGCAAGTCATTGATTTTGATAAATATTTTGCTTTATCATTCGGAAGGAAAATCGGGAACCGAAGATTGCTAAATCAGCATAGATTGAGTGCCCCAGTCTTCCGTGAAATATCCGTTAATGTAATCTATGCGGGAAAACCCAGTAATAATTCCCTCAAGCAAGGTTGTGTCGCATGTCGACAAGACTTCGCTCAACCTACTGACAAAATGTGGAATCCCCTGTCTTGGGAGAGCCACGGGTGAATCGCAAACCTTGCGCCGCATTCCCCACCGAGAACAAAGCTGCGCCCAATCTGCATGAAATAAAAGAGACACCCAATAGACGCCTTTGGAGCCCGTCAGCAGTTCACATGAGGAAACGCGGGAAACAACCTATGCGAGACTCACATCTACAACACCTAAAAAACTAAATTGAAAGGTTAATTTCACCCATTGGTTGTTTTCACTTGTCGCGCCGGCCGTTTGGAATAGGAGAAATGAACGCGCCAAAATAACCGCCGGCTTTTATCCAATTTGGATGAAATGGCATTTTCATCCCAAGATATTGATAAACTTCAACACCGGCCCGGCTGCATTTTGCCATCCCGCCTCCGCGTCCCATCCTGCACCCGCCCCCGTGAAGATCGACCCGAAGGCAGCGCGCGGGCGCCTCCGGACAAGAGCGTCGGCAAGAGACAGATGAGGAACGCATCCACATCAGCAAACCACAGGCCATACATCCCATGAACAACCGAAGGGTGTAGCCAGCGCGGAGGTACGGTCCTTACCCTGGCATGCAGAAGGTTCATCGATTTCGCGGACCCGGCACCGGTCCTCAACCCGCCCTCCAAGGCGACGGACGATTCCCTGCCGCGTCCAACAGGAGACCGGACCAAGACCAACGAGTTCCCGGAACGACGACCGCGACCTTTTCGCAAGGGTCGCGGGCGCATCCGGGGAACCGGGTCCTTTTCCCTTGACCCAGGGGGACCCGCCCTAAAGTGTCGTGGCCGATCAGGCTGCCGCCTCAATATTTAGATTCCTTTTGCCCTTTTGGAGCACGCAATGTCCTTTGCCTTTCGCCCCACCGCACTCGTGGACCTCCTGCACTCCCGTCATCAGGTCGGAATTCGTCAGCGTTCTCTAAGACATCGCTGCCGCCTGGGACGCGCGACCGAACTTGTGTTCGTGCTGGCCTCGGGCGCAACGCTGTTGATCGGCGGACAGGGGAGCGCCGACGATTTGATCTGGACAGGCGCCGAGTCCAATTTCTGGGACGAAGTCGGTGACGAAAACTGGATCAACACCACGACCGGTTCCATACCGGACTTCTTTGTTGACGGCGACGACGTCACCTTCGATGGGACCGCATTCATCCGCACCGTCACGATCAGCCAGGGCGCTCCCGTCACCACCGGCGACATCACTTTCGGTGCAAGCAGTTACGTCATCGACGCGGCGACTTCGGATGACCAGCTGGATGTGACGGGGACGCTGTCCGTCACCAACGCCTTTGACAGTGCGATAATCTACGCAAGGCTTGTTGACGGCGCGACGATCGAAGGCGCAGGAAACCTGATGCTCGCTGGCGGGAGCGGAGATATCGTGACCACGGGCGACATCGTCGTGAATGGTGCGGCCACCCAGACTGTGTCCCTGAGAGGCGGCACGTTCTTCAACGATGTCGTGCAGAACGGCGGCAACGTGCTCATCGACGGCGCCAACTTCTCGAGCGCGTCCAACCTCGTCGTCAACAGCGGCACCATGACGGTCGCCAGCACGGTGACGGTCAACGATGTCACGCTGGACGGTCCCGCCGGCACCGAGATGGAGATCGTGAGCGGCGGCGCGCTGCAGTACGATGCGGCCGGCACGCTCGACGTGGAAGGGGCCGCCCTGCTCGACCTCCGGGAAGGCGGCACAATCGGCACGAGCGGAGTGAACGTCAGCGTCAATGCAGGTGCGGGGTCGGCCCTCTCCATCGAGGGCACGGTGAATGGCGACGTCACCACCGCCTCCTCCACGAGCGAGATGGGCGGCAACGTGTCCGGCAGGCTGACGGTCAGCGGCGGGTCCACGACGGTCAACTCCGAAGCTTCGGCGGACGAGGTCCTGGTGACCGGCGGCGACCTGACGATCAACGACACGCTGAACGTGCGCGGCGGAACCGGGCCGGTCGTCTACAGCGGCACATCGACCGGGACGATCAACGGCACCGTCAACGGATCGGTGTTCACCGCCAGCACCACGGGCATCACCCTTGCGGACGGCGGCCAGATCCTCGGCGTTTTCGGGCAGAACTCGGGCGGCACGAACACGACCGTGACCGGCGATTTCTCGGTCAGCGGTGAAATCCAGGTCAATTCGGGGATCTTTACGATCAACGGCGGCGGCGACACGCCCACCCTGACGACTTCGCGCCTTCGCGTCATGACGATCAGCCAGATGGACCTGAACGGTGAACTCAACGCCAACCTCTGGAGCGAGGGCGGCACGATCAACCTTGCCGGGGACATCGTCAACACACGCGCGCTCGAAATGCGTCCGGGCACCGCCGGGGTCGTCAATGTCACGGGCGACAGCACGATCGACGGATATGCCGATGTCTACGGCGGCGTTCTCAACGTGCAGGGCGGCACGACCCTGACCGTCCGAGGAGCCCGCGGCGTTACCGTGAGTGACGGGGTCGGAACCGACACGATGAACCTCGTGGGCGATCTCGTGGGCGACCTGACGGTCAACAGGGCGGGCATCATGAATTTCGACGGCGGCGACGTAACCGGCAACACCACCGTGAACACCGGCGGTTCGGCTATGGTTTCAGCGGACACCACCTTCAACGGCGACGTGACGCTTGCCGGTGGCACGGCAGAGTTCGACAACGGCGCCGACATCGCCATCGTCGTGCAGGACAACCCGGCGACCGCCGGCACCACCGAAGGCACCCTGACCATCGGCGGCAGCTTCACCGACACCGGTACTGCGGCGATCACCAGCTCCGGCGCGGGGAACGTGGCGGTCTCCGCCTCGACGCTCGTACTGGGATCGGGTTTCGTGGAAAACGATGTCGCGGTCACCGGAGGCGGCGGATTCACCTTCGACGTCGACGCGCTCGACGTGAACACCGGCGGCGCACTGAACCTGACGACCTTCGCGGGCACGCTGCTTGACTACGACGTGTCCGTCAGCAGCGGCACGGCGACCATCGACGCCGCAACCGTGGTCGGAGACGGCGCGGGCACCTTCTTCGGCGTGACCGTGGACAGCGGCGCGGCGCTGGTTCTCGACGACGACCTGACCGCCTCCTCGCTGACCTCCAACGGCAACACGACCTTCGGCGACGGCGTGACCTTCTTCGGCATGGGCAACACCTACGTGAACGGCGCAGGCTCCACCGACACGTTCGGAGACAACGCGGGCGTGGTCGACAATGGCGCTGTGACGAACAACGGCACACTCGAATTCAACGGGTCGGGCTTCCTGACGGCGGACGCCAACGACGACGACGCGCTGACGGTGGCCAACTCGGCCACCGGCACGATCAACATGAACGACCTCGACGCCAGCAACGACGACGTGCTGACCGTCGCGGCGGGCGGTGCGGACACCGCCTTCGAGAACCAGGGCGCGATCAACCTCAACGGCCAGACGCTGGATGTCACCGGCGTGACGGCACTGAACACCACCGGCGCGGGCGTCGTCGACATGGGCGGCGGCACGATCGTCGGCGACGTGGTCAACGAATCCACCGCGCAGCAGTCGCTCTCGGGGACCATCGGGGACGGCACCGACGGCAGCGGCAGCTACACCCAGCAGACCGCCGCCACGGCGGACACGCAGGTGGTGGCCGGCGATCTGACCGTCGATGGCGCGGTCACAATCAACGCGGGCTCCCTGACGGTGGGCGACGGTGTGACCGGGCGGACGATATCTGCGGACACCGTCACCATCGGCAGCGGCGGCACGGTCAACGTATCCGCGGGCTCGACGCTTGAAAACACGCTCAACGGCCTGCTCAGCGACGGCGACCTGACCAATGGCGGTGTGCTCGACGTCGGCGACGGCGCGACCGTCCAGTCCGTCGGCAACATCCTGAACAACGGCACCTTGGCCTTCTCCGGCTCGGCAACGCTCGACGCCAACACCGATGGCGATTTCAGCAGCGAGATGATCCGCAACACCGGCCTGATCCAGGCCAACGGCGGCGCGGCCGACACGGTGGCCATCGGCGGCGACAGCCTGACCAACACCGGCACAGGCCGGCTCGAAATCAACGGCGGCACGCTGAACGGGATTGATACGCTGACGAACAGTTCGAGTTCGGGCAGTGCGATCCAGGTGGGTGTCGGGGCGACGCTGGGTTTCAACACGCTGAACTCGTCGGCGGGGACGGTGACCAGCGCGGGGACGCTGGACGGCGATGTGGCGCTTTCGGGCACGGCGGCGCTTGTGCAGAACGCTGGCGGGTCGGTCGACGGCAACCTGTCGACCGCAGGCGCTTCGGCCGTCGACATCAACGGCACCAGCGGGGATGCGACGGTGGAGGTGGACGGCAACCTGACGCTCTTTGCCGGCGCGACCGGCACCTCGACGCTTGCGGGCGACGTGGCCGGCAACGTGTCGGTGTCGGCGGGCACGCTGACGGTCGACGGCGCCTCGGTCATCGGCACCACGCTCGACATCGACGGCGGCACGGTGAACGCGGACGCGGCCACGACCGTGACCGGCGCGGCGACGGTGACCTCCGGGTCGCTGACGGTGGGCGCGGGCCAGTCGCTGACCTATGCCTCGCTGACGGTGGCGGACGGCGCGAGCTTCACGGCCGGGACCGGGGCGCAGGTCTTCGGCACGGCGAACACGACGACGATCAACGGCGCGGCGACCTACAACGACGGGTCGGCGCTGAACGACAACGGCAGCATCGACATCGGCGCGACCGGCAGCGTGACGTTCAACACCGGCGGGACGGGCATCGTGTTCGACGCCGACCAGGACAACAACGCGGTCGGCACGATCACCAGCGACGGCACGATCACGGTGAACGGCACCGGCAACGTCAGCTTCGGCACCGACGGCGACGACAACTTCACCAACCAGGGCTCTGCCACGCTGGCGCTCCTGGACAGCTCCTCGGTCTCGGACATCGACGTGCTGACCAACAGCTCGACGGCAAACGGCGCGACGGCGGGCACGGCGGCGATCTTCCTCGGCGGCGGCACCTCGCTGGGCTTCACCACGCTGAACTCCTCGGCGGGGACGATCGTCTCGGCCGGGACGCTCGACGGCGACGTGAACCTGAGCGGCACCGCGGATCTGGACCTGAACGACGGCACGATCACCGGGGCGCTGGACAACCAGTCGGCCACGGCGATCACCCTCGACGGCACCGTCACCGGCGCCTTCACCCAGCAGGGCGCGGGCGCGCAGACCACGGTCGACGGCACCTCGACCTTCGGCAGCACGGTGGATGTCGACAGCGGCACGCTGACGGTCAACGCCGACACCACGGTGACCGGCGCCACCACCGTCGACGACGCGACGCTGAACGTCGGCGCGGGCAGCACGCTGACCGCCAGCGGCAACGTGCTGGCGGGCGGATCGGGCGGCGCGGGTACGGTCGTCGTGGACGGCACGCTCGACGGCGACGTGACGGCCGAGAACACCGCGACGGTGACGGTCAACGGCTCCGTCGACGGCAACCTCGAGACGCGGGACACCGCCTCCTTCGACATCAACGGCACCTCGGGCGCGGCCCCGGCGGAGGTCACCGGCAACGTCACCCAGGCGGGCACCAGCGCGCTGAACACGCTGGCGGGCGACATCGCGGGCTTCCTGCAGCAGACCGGCGCGGGCACCATCACCGTCGACGGCGATGCGGTCGTCTCGGGCCTCGTGAACATCGACGCGGGCACGCTGACGGTTGCGGGCGGCGCGACGCTGGACGCCACCGGCGCCGGTGTCGACGTGGCGGCGGGCGCCTTCGGCAACGTCGCTGCCACCGGCGAGATCGACGGCGCCACCACCAACGCCGGCACCTTCCAGAACGACGGCACGGTGGACGGGGTGACCAACTCCGGCGGGTTCACCAACAACGGCACCACGGGCGGCGTCGGCAACTCCGGCACCTTCACCAACAACGGCGGCACCGGCACGGTCAGCAACTCGGGCACGTTCGACAACAACGGCTCGACGCTGGCCTTCACCAACACCGGCACGCTGACGACCTCCGGCACGATCACCGGCGATCTCGACCAGACGGCGGGTTCGACCACCGCGGACGGCAACGCAACGGTCACCGGCGAGCTGGACATCGACGGCGGCACGCTGACCGTCGATCCCGGCATCACCCTGAGCGCGGGCAGCGCCGACATCGAGGACGCGGGCGGCGTCACGGTGGGCGCAGGGGCGACCCTGCAGACCACGACGGGCGCGCTTACCACCGACGACCAGGTCGCGGTGGGTGCCGGCGGCAACCTGATCGCCGCCACCACCCTGACCAACCAGTCGAACGGCGTCATCACCTATGCCAACGGCGGCACGCTGAGCGCCGGCGGCGCGGGCCAGGGCACCATCGTCAACGAGGGCCAGATCGTCATCGACGCGGGCACCGTGACCGCCACCGGCAACGACAACCTCGTGGCCAGCGGCATGGGCACCGGGCTGCAGATCCTCGGCGGCACCCTCGACCTCGGCACCGGCACGGTGACCGACACCGGCACCGGATCGCTGACCGCGGTCACGCTCACCGCGGACGCCAGCGGCGGCGCGGCGCTGACCACCGGCGGCGTGACCTTCGACGAGGCGGGGATCGAGCTGAACGCCAACGTCCTCGGCGACGCGACGGTGAACGGCCCGGTGACCGTGGGCGGCACCGGCTTCTTCGACCTCAACAGCGCGGGCGGCGGCACGGCGACGATCACCGGAGACGTGGTCCAGCAGGCCGGCAGCACCGCCACCTCGACGCTGGCGGGCACCCTCGGCGGCATCCTCGACATCAACGGCGGCACCGTGACGGTGGACGGCACGGGCGGGGGCGGCACATCGGTCGTGACCGGCGCGCTGACCGTGGACGATGCCACGCTGAACGTGAACGCCGACACCGACGCCGCAGCGGGCACCACCGTGGGCGCAACCGGTACGGTCAGCAACACCGCCACCTTCACCACCGACGTCGCCAACGCCGGCGGCTTCACCAACGACGGCACCGTCGTGGGCGGCGTGGGCAACTCCGGCACCTTCGACAACAACGGCGCGGTCACCGGCAACGTCACCAACACCGGCACGCTGACCGATTCCGGCAGCATCGGCGGCACTCTCACCCAGACGGCGGGGTCGACCACCGTGGACGGCAACGCCACCGTGACCGGCCTCTTCGACATGGACGGCGGCACGCTGGCCGTCGACCCCGGCTTCACCTTCGCGGTGGGCAGCGCCGACATCGAGGACGCCGGCGGCGTCACCCTGGGGGCGGGCGCGACCCTGCAGACCACCTCCGGCGACCTCGACAACGACGACCAGGTGGCCATCGGCAACGGCGGCACGCTGCTCTCCTTCGCGGCGCTCGGCAACGAGGCCAACGGCGTGATGGACTTCCTCGGCGCCACCGGCGCGCTGACCGCCGGGGCCGGGTCGGACATCACCAACACCGGCCGGTTCAACATCAACTCCGGCGTGGGCCAGACCGTGACGCTGACCACCAGCGGCGGGGGCAGCTTCACCAGCTCCGGCCTGATCGACATGGTCGACGGCGAGACCGCCGACCGCCTGGTGATCAACGGCGACGCGGTGCTGAACGGCGTGATCGGCATGGACGTCAACGTCTCCGGCGCGATGGTGGGCACCTCGGCCGCCGACACCGCCGACCAGGTCAACGTGACGGGCACCGCCACCGGCGCGCCGACGCTGGCGTTCTCCAACGTCAACGGGGTGTTCTCCAACGTCGCGGCGCCGATCGACCTGATCACCGCGGCCAGCACCGCCGGCGTCTCGGCCACCCAAACCGGCCTGCCGACCAACGGCGCCTTCGTCTACAACCTGCAGAACACCGGCACCGCGGTGCAGCTGACCGCGACGCCCAACCTCGCCTTCGGCGGCGTGGCCTCCGGCCTCGCGGCGACCCAGAGCCTGATCTCCACCGTGGTCAACCGGCCGTCCTCGGCGCTGGTGACCCCGCTGGTGGCCCCGGGCGACGATCCCTGCGCCATAGGCTCCTGGAGCCGGATCACCGGCGGGCGGGCCTCGGCCAGCCTGTCGACCTCGGCCGCGAGCCTGCCCGGCTCGCTGTCCAACCAGATCGACCTGCGCTACCGCGGCATCCAGATCGGCCTCGACCGGTCCTGCTCGGGCGGCTACTACAACGGCTGGGACCTGGCCTACGGCGCGATGCTCGGCACCAACGGCGGCGACACCTCCCTGCCGGTCAACTTCGGCGGCACCGTCACCACGCTCAGCACCGAGTTCGACCAGACCTTCGGCGGCCTCTACCTGAGCGCGGCCAAGGGCCAGTGGTTCGGCGACCTGTCGATCCGCGCCGACAAGACCACCTATTCCATCCAGGAGAGCAACAGCTTCGCCAACGGCGGTCTCGGCATCGAGACGCAGGACTTCGACAGCCGCGGCAAGACCGTCTCGGGCTCGCTCAGCTACTCGCACACGCTCAACGAACAGCTCGGCCTGCGCCTCGTGCCCACCGCCGGCTTCTCGTTCAGTCACATCGAGAGCGACAGCATCGCCATCGAGAACGATCCCTCCACCACGGCCGACAACGCCACCCTGCAGGTCGGCGACATCGACCAGCGGATCGGCTACCTCGGCGCAACCCTGGCCCGCACCCAGGTCGCGGAAAGCGGCACGGCGGCGACCACCTACTTCGTCACCGGAACCTACTTCAACGACTTCGGGGACGACCTCGACAGCACCTTCACCGTCGACAGCAACGGCTCCTCCCAGGTCCTCACATCCGAGACCCTGGCCGGCTTCGGAGAGCTCAGCTTCGGCTTCAACTACACCGCAATCCTCGACGCAGGCTCCGCACTCCCGGCACGCCAGGTCGACGCATCCCTCCGCGCAGACACACGCTTCTCAGACAATCTCGACTCATGGGGCTTGACCGCACAGGTCAGACTGCAGTTCTGAGACCGGCGTAGGGGCCCGGTCCGCCGGGCCCCGCCGCGCGGGCACATCGACACGACAGATAAAGGCCGGGACGTTCCGCAACATCCCGGCCTTTTTCATGCCGTCGGTCCGGGCGCCCTGCCCCGTCGTCTCTCAGCCCACCGGCTCCTTCGCCGGAAACGTGCGGTACGTCAGCCTGGCCGCGTCCATGCCCGCGTCCACATCGGACAGCTCCGCCTCCGTCTGCGCCTGCAACCAGGCGTGATGCGGGGACTTCACGCAGACCGGGTCGGTGGCGTTCGGATCGCCCAGCAGACCCATGGCCTGGCAGCGGCAACCGCCGTGGTCCCTGGTCTTGCGTTCGCACGATCGGCAGGGTTCCTGCATCCAGTCGGTGCCGCGATAGGCATTGAAGGCCTGCCCGCCGTACCAGATCTCCGGCAGCGGCCGGTCGCGCACGGAATCGAACCTGAGACCCGGGATGATCTGCGCCGCATGGCAGGGCAGCACCTGGCCGTCCGGCGCCACGTTCAGCCCCGACGATCCCCAGCCGCCCATGCACCGCTTGGGGTAGTCCTCGTGGTAGTCCGCCGGGACATAGTCGATGACCAGAGTGCCCTTCAGCGCCGCGCGGGCCTCGGCCACGATGCGCGTCGCCTCGCGCGCCTGCGCCCTGGTCGGCATCAGCTCGGTGCGGTTCTTCAGCGCCCAGCCGTGGAACTGCACGGTCGCGACCTCGATCCGCCGGGCGCCCATCTCGACGGCCATTTCGAGCGCGCGCGGCAACTGGTGGAGGTTGTGACGGTGCAGAACGGCGTTCAGGGTCAGCGGGAAGCCGATCTTGCCGATCCACGCCGCCACCTGCATCTTGCGGTCGAAGCCGCCGCGATAGCCGCCCACCGCGTCCGCCATCTGCGCGGTCGTGCCCTGCAGGGACAGCTGGACGTGATCCAGCCCGGCCTCGTCCAGCGCCTGCAACCGTTTTTCCGTCAGCCCGATGCCGGAGGTGATGAGGTTGGTGTAAAGCCCCGCGTCCCGTGCCGCCGCCACCAGGTCGACCAGATCGCGGCGGGAGGCCGGTTCCCCGCCCGAGAGGTGCAGTTGCAGGACGCCCATCTCCGCCGCCTCGCGGAAGACTCGGGCCCAGGTGGCGGTGTCCAGTTCCGCCTCCTGCCGCGCCAGTTCCACGGGGTTGGAGCAGTACGGGCAGGACAGCGGGCAGCGGTGCGTCAGCTCGGCCAGCATGGCGATGGGGGGTGCAATCTTCATGCCAGCTCCTTCAGGCGACTTCGAGGAAGCGGCGATCACGCAGCGCCCCGAGGAAGCCCGCGCTGTCGCTGGCGATTTCCTCCGCGGGGGCGGCGTATTTTTCGGCCAGGCTGCGGGTGATCTGCTCGAAGGTGCGGCTGCCGTCGACCTCCGACAGCACCGCGTGGCCCACCATGTCGAGCATGATCGCCCGCTCCGGCGCCAGAAGCACCCAGCTGTCGCGCACCTTGTCAAAGTGCAGCCGCACGCCGCGTGGCAGGACGGGGATGTCGCCCGCCGCGATCATGACGCCTGCCGCAGCAGCTGGCCGGTGCCGGGCTGCCACGCGCCGGGCGGAATGCGCCGCGGCTCCACATAGGCGCCCCACAGCGCGTCGAGCTGGGACCAGAGCACATCCGTCTTGAATATCAGGGCCTTGGCCGCCATGTCCTGCTTTTCGGCGGTGTCCGCATGGTCCAGCACCCAAGCGAGCCCGAAGGCCACATCCTTCGGCGCCTCCTTCAGCCGGTTGCGGAAATAGGACAGCGAGGAGTCGTCGGCGAAGGCGTAGTTCTTCAGCAGTCCCTCGATCCGGTTGGCGTGGATCTTGGGGGCGAAGAGTTCCGTGAGTGATGCCGCCACCGCTTCGAGCAGGGTCTTTTCGCGGACGAAACGGACGTAAGCGTCCACCGCGAATTTCGTTGCGGGCAAAACGCCCTCTGCGGTGGCGACGTAGTCGGGGTCCAGTCCCACCGCTTCCGCCAGCCGCAGCCACCGCCGTATGCCGCCCTCGTTCTCGGCGGTGCCGTCGTGGTCCTCCATCCGGGACCGCCAGGCGCGCCGCAGGTCGGGATCCTCCACCCGGGACATGAAGGCCGCGTCCTTCATCGGGATCGAGTGCTGGTAGTAGTAGCGGTTGATGACCCAGGCCTGCACCTCTTCCATGGTGCACTGGCCGCCGTGCAGACGGTCGTGAAACGGATGCAGGTCGTGATAGCGCTCTGCCCCGATCTGGCGCAGCCGGGCTTCGAACGCTTCACGCGATTGCGGGGCTCTGGTCATAACGCGATCTCCATGCCGTCCTGGCCGATGGTCCAGCCACCGGATTGTGCCTCGGCGCGCTCCGCCGAGTCCGGTCGCAGGACCGGGTTGGTGTTGTTCATGTGGACGAAGACCTTGCGGCCCACGTCGAGGTCCCGGAACGCCGCGATGGAGCCGTCCTCGCCCGACATCGACATGTGACCCATGCGCTTGCCGGTCTTGGCGCCAAGTCCCGCGCGCACCATCTCGTCGTCGCGCCAGAGCGTGCCGTCGAAGAACACGAGGTCGGCGCCCGCCAGACGTGCCCGCAGGTCATCGTTCAGCATGGCGCAGCCGGGGATGTAGTAGACCCGCCGGTCGCCGCCGGTCAGGGCGACACCCACCGTGTTCTCGCCGATCTCGCCGGTCTCGACCGTCTCCCCTTCGAGGTAGAGCGGCACCTTGCCCGGCACCGGGAAGAGTTCCGCCATCAGCCCGGGGGCCAGCTCGAACGGCGTCTCCAGCGCGATCGGTTCGCGGCTCACCACGTCGCGGTGCAGCGCATCGAAGATCGGATTGTCCTTCAGCACCGCCTGGATCGTCTGCGTCGCGAACAGTGTGAAAGGCTGCATCTCGCGCAGGGTCAGAAGCCCCGCCACATGGTCGATGTCGCCATTCGTCACCAGCACCGAATGCAGAGGCAGGCTGCGCAGGCCGGTCGGATGCAACGGGGTCGCATCAGCCATCTGCTGCCGGATGTCAGGCGAGGCGTTGAGGATAGCCCAGTCGGTGCCGTTGCCCGTCACCGCCAGCGACGATTGCGCCTGGCGCGGGATTTCGCCTGCCCGTGCAAGGGTGCAGTTATCGCACCCGCAATTCCACTGCGGCAGGCCACCGCCCGCCGCAGCGCCTAGGATGAGTGCGCGAAACGCCATCGACAGCCTCCGCGCAAAGCGATCAGAACAGAACTTCGCGCTCTTCTTCGCCGTCCGGGCCGTACATGTTGATTTCCATACCGCACTCGATTTCGCGGATCTTCGGCTTGTTCCATGCCATGTCGGTGTCTCCTTGTCCTGACTTGGTCCAGTGGCTTCAGCCTGCACGAGGCGCCCCGTTTCAGGCGATTCTTATAATCTAAGAACGGCACAGACGAAGGTCGCGGGTCCCGCCGTCAGAGCAGCTCCAGAACCGCCTGCAGCACCCGTTCCGAGGCGGCGGGCAGCGGGCGGAACCGGTTGCGGATGATGAAGCACGGCGGCACGGAGATCGGTTCGGCCAGGTTCAGCGAGGTGATCCCCAGCGCCGTCTGCCCCATTGTCAGCATCTGTGCCACCTCCATCGCCTGCGGCGCGATGGTGTCGGTGCCTTCGAGCAGCGACAGCACCACCAGCAGCGACGAGGAGTTGGTGATCCGCTGCGGCCCGCCAAGCCCCTGTTCATGGAAGGCGCGCTCCACCGCCTGCCGGATGGGCGACCCGATCTCCTGCACGACCCATTCGTATCCCTGCAGTTCCTCCAGCGTGACCTCTGTCCGCCCGGCCAGAGGATGAGCGGGTCTGACAAGCAGCGACACGATCTCGCTCCGCGCCGGATAAAGGCGGAAGTCGCGGCTGTCGTGCTCTGCCGGGAGGCGCGAGATCACGAAGTCGAAGCGTCCTTCCACCAGCCCGCGCACCAGTTCGGTCGACGGGCCCACCTCGATTGTCATCTCTATGTCGGGGGCCGCGGCCTTTACCCGGCGCACCGCGGGCACGATCAGGCCGACTGCCGGACCGGTGACCGCGCCGACACGAACCTGCCCCATCTCGCCCGTGGTGATGCGCCGTGCCTCGCGTTCCAGCGCGTCGTATTCCTCGAGGATGACCTGCGCGCGGCGCGACACGATCTCGCCCAGGGGAGTGGCCAGCATCCCCTTGGGATAACGGTCGAAAAGCGCCCCGCCCGCCCGCTGCTCGATCTCATTGAGCATGCGCGACGCCGCCGGTTGCGACATGCCCGCCATCTGGGCCGCGCGCTGCAGCTGGCCGGTCTCCGCGATGCGCAGGATCAGGGTCAGCTGCGACGGTTTCAGACGATGCAGGACGTCCATCCCGACCTCATACCAGTATTGTTATGCAGATTAGCATAAATGGGAATTGAACGTTATGCACGCGCCCTGTTAGCTCTGCCGTGGGCACTCAACAGACCCGGCGCCAAAACAAAGATGCAGGCGCACACAGTGGAGGAACATCATGAAATTCAAGACAATTCTGGCTTCGGCCAGCGCCATTGCGCTGCTCGCATCCGCCGCACTGGCCGACGGCACCGTCGGCATCGCCATGCCCACGAAATCCTCCGCGCGCTGGATTTCGGACGGCGAATCCATGGTTCAGCAGTTTGAGGAAGCAGGCTACGAAACCGACCTGCAGTACGCCGAGGATGACATCCCGAACCAGCTGGCGCAAATCGAGAACATGATCACCAAGGGCGTCGACGTTCTGGTGATCGCCGCCATCGACGGCACCACCCTGTCGAACGCTCTGGAAAACGCCGCCGCCTCCGGCATCAAGGTCATTGCCTACGACCGCCTGATCCGCGACAGCGAGAACGTCGACTATTACGCCACCTTCGACAACTTCAAGGTCGGCGTGCAGCAGGCAACCACGCTGGTCGATGGCCTGAAAGAGCGTTTCCCGGACGTGCAGCCGTGGAACGTGGAACTCTTCGGCGGCTCCCCGGACGATAACAACGCCTACTTCTTCTACGATGGCGCGATGTCCGTCCTGCAGCCGATGATCGACGACGGCTCGGTCGAGATCGTGTCGGGCCAGATGGGCATGGACACGGTCGGCACGCTGCGCTGGGACGGCGCGGTCGCTCAGGCCCGCATGGATAACCTGCTGTCCGCCAACTACACCGACAAGCAGGTCCATGGCGTGCTGTCGCCCTACGACGGTCTCTCCATCGGCATCCTGTCCTCGCTCAAGGGCGTGGGCTACGGTTCCGGCGACATGAAGATGCCGATCGTGACCGGCCAGGACGCAGAGGTCCCCTCCGTCAAGTCGATCCTCGCGGACGAACAGTACTCCACCATCTTCAAGGACACCCGCTCGCTGGCCGGTGTGACCGTGGGCATGGTCGACGCGCTGCTCGCCGGCGGCGAGCCGGAGATCAACGACACCTCGACCTACGACAACGGCGTGAAGGTCGTTCCCTCCTACCTGCTTGAGCCGCTCCCGGTGACCAAGGAGAACTGGGAAGAGCGCCTGATCGATACCGGCTACTACACCATGGACCAGATCAAGTAAGATCGCTCCCCCGGGCCTGTCCGGACGCTTCGTGCGGGCAGGCCACCTTTTCCCTCATGCAGGCCGCACGCCCGGGCGCACCGCCGTCCGCCTGCGGCGCATTGGAAGGCAGCCATGTCCGCACTTCTCGAAATGCGCGGGATCACCAAGACCTTTCCCGGCGTGAAGGCCCTCGACGAGGTCACGCTGACGGTCCGGAAAGGCGAGATCCACGCGCTCGTCGGCGAAAACGGCGCCGGCAAGTCGACCCTCATGAAGGTGCTCTCGGGCGTCTACCCCGCCGGTTCCTACGAGGGCGAGATCCACTACGACGGTGAGCTGGCCCAGTTCCGCGACATCTCGGACAGCGAGTCCAGGGGCATCATCATCATCCACCAGGAGCTGGCCCTGGTCCCTCTGTTGTCGATCGCCGAGAACGTCTTTCTCGGCAACGAGCGCGCGAAGAATGGCGTGATCGACTGGAACACGACGAACCGCAAGACCGGCGAGCTGCTGAAGAAGGTCGGCCTGCGCGAGGCCCCCACCACGATGGTGGACAAGCTGGGCGTCGGCAAGCAGCAGCTGGTCGAGATCGCCAAGGCGCTGTCCAAGGAGGTCCGCCTCCTGATCCTCGACGAGCCGACCGCGGCCTTGTCGGAATCCGACAGCCAGGCACTTCTGGACCTGATGCTGGAACTCAAGGCGCAGGGCGTCACGTCGATCATCATCAGCCACAAGCTGAACGAGGTCCGCCGCGTCGCCGACAGCGTGACCGTGATCCGCGACGGCTCGACCGTGTCGACCATGGACGCCAAGGCCCAGCCGATCACAGAGGCCGCCATCGTGCGCGACATGGTGGGCCGCGACATGGCGCACCGCTATCCCGAACGCACCCGCCGCGCGGGCGACATGCTGCTGGAAGTGTCCGACTGGAACGTCTGGCACGCCGAACACGCCGACCGCCAGGTGATCCACAACGCGCAGTTCAACGTGCGCGCGGGCGAGGTCGTGGGCATCGCCGGGCTCATGGGCTCGGGCCGCACCGAACTTGCCATGAGCATCTTCGGCCGCAGCTACGGGCAGAACATCACCGGCACGGTGCGGATCAAGGGCAAGGAAGTCGACGTCTCGAAGATCGACCGCGCCATCGACGCGGGCCTCGCCTACGTCACTGAGGACCGCAAGAGCCTTGGCCTGATCCTCGAGGAACCGATCAGCCGTAACGTGACGCTGGCAAACCTGCCGGGCGTGTCCTCTGGCGGCATCGTCAACGAGAACGAGGAGACGCAAGTCTCCGAGAAGTACCGCCGCGCGATGAACATCCGCACGCCCTCCGTCTTCCAGAAGGTGATGAACCTCTCGGGCGGGAACCAGCAGAAGGTGGTGCTGTCGAAATGGCTTTTCGCGGGGCCGGAGGTGCTGATCCTCGACGAGCCCACGCGCGGCATCGACGTCGGCGCGAAATTCGAAATCTACGGAATCATCAACGATCTGAGCGCACAGGGCAAAGGGGTCCTCATGATCTCGTCCGAGATGCCCGAACTTCTGGGCATGTGTGACCGGATCTACGTGATGAACGAAGGCGAACTGGTGGGCGAGCTTGACGCCGCCGAGGCCAGCCAGGAGCGCATCATGTCGCTCATCGTGACGGAATAGGGAGACAGGGCATGGCTCTTGCAGAATCTCAGGACGCGGACGAGCGCAAGGGCGTCGGCGAATACCTCGCCGGCCACCTGCGCGAATACGGGCTGCTGTTCGCGCTTATCGCGATCATGGTGTTCTTCCAGGTCGTCACCGACGGCGTGCTTCTGAAACCGGTGAACATCACCAACCTGCTGCTGCAGAACAGTTATATCATCATCATGGCGCTCGGCATGCTGGTGGTCATCGTGTCGGGCAACATCGACCTGTCGGTGGGCTCGGTCATGGGCTTCATCGGCGCGCTGGCCGCGGTGATGATCGTCAACTGGGAGGTCAATTGGCTGCTGACCATCGTCGTGTGCCTTGCCGTCGGCGGGCTGATCGGCGCGGCGCAGGGTTACTGGGTCGCCTACTGGAAGATCCCCTCCTTCATCGTGACGCTGGCCGGCATGCTGGTGTTCCGCGGGCTGTCGCTCTGGCTGCTCGAAGGGCAGTCGGTCGGCCCCTTCCCGCGTGAATTCCAGACCATCGCCAACGGCTTCGTGCCCGACCTCTTCCCCGCCGGCATCGGCGAGACGCTGGCCCCCCTCTTCGACGCCCGCAAGGTGAACGTGCTGGCGCTGCTGACCGGCGTGGCCGCCGCCGCCTTCGTGGTCTGGTCGGGGATGCGCAAGCGCGCCCGCAACAAGGCCTACGGGGTCGAGGACGAACCGCGCAGCTTCTTCGTGGCGCGCACGGTCATCATCAGTGCCGCGCTGGTCTTCATCATGTACAAGCTGTCGACCTTCCGCGGTTTGCCCAACGTGCTGATCACCATGGGCGTACTGACGATCATTTACGCCTTCCTCACCGAACGCACCGTCATCGGGCGCCGCATCTACGCGCTCGGCGGCAACCAGAAAGCGGCAAAGCTGTCGGGGATCAAGACCGAACGGCTGACCTTCCTCGCCTTCCTCAACATGGGCATCCTCGCCGCCGCCGCAGGGCTGGTGTTCGCCGCCCGCCTCAACACCGCGACGCCGAAGGCCGGTTTCGCGCTGGAACTCGACGTGATCGCAGCGGTCTTCATCGGCGGCGCCTCCATGTCGGGCGGCGTGGGCAAGATCGTCGGTGCGGTCGTGGGCGCCTTCCTGATGGGTGTTCTCAACAACGGCATGTCGATCATGGGTATCGGCATCGACTATCAGCAGATGATCAAGGGTCTCGTGCTGCTCGCCGCCGTCATCTTCGACGTCTACAACAAATCCAGGCAGGGCTGAGTTATGAGTTTCAAACCGGCGGAATGGCCGCGCAGGCTGCGGTCCCAGGAATGGTACGGCGGGACCACCAAGGACGTGATCTACCACCGCGGCTGGCTGAAGAACCAGGGCTATCCCGAAGACCTCTTTGACGGCCGTCCGATCATCGGCGTCCTCAACACCTGGTCCGACCTGACGCCCTGCAACGGCCACCTGCGCGAACTGGCCGAGAAGGTGAAGGCTGGCATCTGGGAGGCCGGCGGCTTCCCGGTCGAGGTGCCGGTCTTCTCCGCGTCCGAGAACACCTTCCGCCCCACCGCGATGATGTTCCGCAACCTCGCCGCCCTATCCATAGAGGAGCAGATCAGGGGTCAGCCCATCGACGGCTGCGTGCTGATGGTCGGCTGCGACAAGACCACGCCATCGCTCTTGATGGCCGCCGCCTCCTGCGACCTGCCCTCCATCGTCGTGACCGGCGGGCCGATGCTGAACGGCTGGTTCCAGGGTGAGCGGGTCGGCGCGGGCACCCACCTCTGGCGGTTCTCCGAGGCCGTGAAGGCCGGCGAGATGACCCAGCAGGAATTCCTCGATGCCGAGGCCGCGGTGACCCGCTCCTCCGGCACCTGCAACACCATGGGCACGGCATCCTCCATGGCGTCGATGGCGGAGGCGCTCGGCATGGCTCTCTCCGGCAACGCTGCGATCCCTGCCGTGGATTCCCGTCGGCGCGTGATGGCTCAGCTTTCGGGCCGGCGGATCGTGCAGATGGTCAAGGACGACCTGAAGCCGTCCGATATCCTGACCCGCGAGGCTTTCGAGAACGCGATCCGCTGCAACGGCGCGGTCGGCGGCTCGACCAATACCGTCGTTCACCTGCTCGCCATCGCGGGCCGTACCGGCGTCGACATCACGCTGGACGACTGGGACCGCTGCGGGCGCGACGTGGCGACGATCCTGAACCTGCAACCCTCCGGCAAGTACCTGATGGAGGAGTTCTTCTACGCGGGCGGCCTGCCGGTCGTCCTGAAACGGCTGGGCGAGGCCGACAAGCTGCATAAGGACGCGCTGACCGTCTCCGGCTCGACCATCTGGGAAGAGGTCAGGGACGCGAAGAACTGGAACGAGGACGTGATCCTGCCCGCCGACAAGCCGCTGACGGCGCAGGGCGGCATCGCAGTTCTGAAGGGCAACCTCGCGCCGAAGGGCGCCGTCCTGAAACCCTCCGCCGCCTCGCCGCACCTGATGCAGCACCGGGGCCGCGCCGTGGTCTTCGAGGACATCGACGACTACAAGGCGCAGATCAACGACGACGCGCTCGACATCGACGAGACCTGCATCATGGTCCTGAAGAACTGCGGGCCGAAGGGCTATCCCGGCATGGCCGAGGTCGGCAACATGGGACTTCCCCCCAAGGTGCTGAAGAAGGGCATCAAGGACATGATCCGCATATCGGACGCGCGCATGTCCGGCACCGCCTACGGCACCGTGATCCTGCACACCTCGCCCGAAGCCGCCGCCGGCGGTCCGCTGGCCGTGGTCCGCACCGGCGACATGATCGAGGTCGATGTGCCCGCCCGCCGTCTGCACCTCGAAATCAGCGACGAGGACCTCGCCGCTCGCCTGGCCGAGTGGACGCCGATCCACGAGCGGCCCGACAGCGGCTATGCCTGGCTCCACCAGCAACACGTGCAGGGCGCGGACACGGGCGCCGATCTCGACTTTCTCAAGGGCTGCCGCGGTGCGCCGGTCGGAAAGGACTCGCATTGATGGAGATCGCACTCGTCGGCATCGGGAAGATTGCGGTGGACCAGCACGTCCCCGCCATCTCGGACAACCCGGACTGGGAACTGGCGGCGACCGTATCGCGCCACGGCACGGTCGAGGGCGTTCCCGCCTACACCGACTTCGACAGGATGCTGGAGGAGCGGCCCGAGATCCGCGTCGTCTCCCTCTGCCTGCCGCCCGTGCCGCGCTTCGACTACGCGCAGAAGGCGATCCTCGCCGGTCGGCACGTCATGCTGGAAAAACCCCCGGGCGCCACGCTCTCGGAATGCCACGCGCTTGAGGCGCTCGCCCGCAAGCACCGTGTCTCGCTTTATGCCACGTGGCACTCCCGGCAGGCAGACAAGGTGGCGGCGGCGAAGGACTGGCTCCGCGACAAGCGGCTGCGCAAGCTGGCCATCCGCTGGCGCGAGGACGTGCGGCAATGGCATCCCGGGCAGGACTGGGTGTTCGAGGCCGGCGGTCTCGGCGTCTTCGACCCCGGCATCAACGCGCTGTCGATCCTGACGGAAATCCTGCCCGTCCCCGTTCACCTGATCGGTGCCGAATTGCACTTCCCGGAAAACCGCGACACGCCCATCGCTGCGCAGTGTACCTTCCACCATCCGGCGGGTGCCGAGGTGACCATGGATCTCGACTGGCTGGAACCGGGCACGCCCACATGGACCATCGAGGCAGATACCGACGCGGGCCACATGCTGCTGGAGAACGGCGGCGGCACTCTGGCCATCGACGGCCAGAGCCATGACGCCCTGCCCGGCCTCAGCGGCGAATACCCCCGGCTCTACGCGCAGATGGCGGAACTGGTCGGCAAGGGCGGCATCGACATGGACCTGTCCCCGCTGCGCCACGTGGCCGACGCCTTCCTGCTGGGCCGCCGCGTCGCCGCACCCGCGTTCGACTGGTGAGCGGCATGGAGACGACGCCCGACGGCACACCCCTGCACCGTGTGACCATCGCCAACGGCGGTGCCAAGGCCCGCATCATGAGCTGGGGCGCCAGCCTGACCGACTTCCGGCTGGAAGGCGTGGGTCACGCGCTGGTGCTCGGGTCCGACGACCTCGACGCCTACCTCGGCCCGATGCTGTACTACGGCGCCATCGTCGGCCCCGTGGCGAACCGCATCGCCGAAGGCCGGATGACCGTCGCGGGCACCCCCTGCACCCTCGACCGCAACGAGAACGGCATCACCACGCTGCACGGCGGCGGCCAGGGCTTCGGCCAGCGCAATTGGACCGTCACGCAGGCCACCGCCACCGAGGTCACCCTCTCCCTGCACCACCCGGATGGGCTTGGCGGTTTTCCCGGCAACATCGACGTGACCGTCCGCTACGCGCTGGACGACGCGGGCGCGCTCATCGTCGAGATCACCGGGCAAAGCGACCGCGAAACCGTCTTCAACCCGGCCTTCCACGGCTACTGGGCGCTCGACGGAACAGCGGATGTCGGCCATCACCGGATGACCATCCACGCCGAACGTTACCTGCCCGTGGACGCGGCGATGATCCCCTGCGGCGCACCTGCCCCGGTCGCAGGAACCATCTACGACTACCGCTCCGCGGCCACGCCCGATCCGGCGCTCGACCACAACTTCTGCCTCTCGGATGCGCGCACCGACATGTGCCCGGTCCTGACGCTCGAAACCGACCGCCTGCGCCTCGACCTCTCGACAACCGAGCCTGGCCTGCAGGTCTACACCGGGGCGACCATCGACACCGCGCCGTTCGCGGGCCTCGGCGGCGCGACCTACACCCGCAACGCCGGGATCGCCATCGAGCCGCAGGTCTGGCCCGATGCGCCGAACCACCCCGATTATCCCTCGGCCGCGCTCCTGCCCGGCCAGACCTACCGACAGGTGTCGCGCTTTGCCGTGACCCGCAAAACGTGAAGGACCGATCATGAAAACGCCCCTTACCGGCATCCTGCCCGTCGCCCCGACCCCCTTCCACGCCGATGGCCGCATCGACCCGGAGGGCATGACCCGCGTCCTCGACTGCATGATCGACCAGGGTGTGGACGCGATCTGCATCCTCGCCAACTATTCCGAACAGTTCCTGCTGTCCGACGCCGAACGCGCCAGCCTGACCAAGGTCAGCCTCGACCACGTCGCGGGCCGCGTCCCGGTGATCGTCACCGTCAGCCATTTCTCCACCGACGTGGTGGTGGCGCGCGCGAAAGAGGCGCAGTCCCTCGGCGCTTCGATGCTGATGATGATGCCGCCGTACCACGGCGTGGGTCTCGTCCCCTCGCCCGATGGCATCTTCGAACACTTCGCCGCCGTCTCTGACGCGATCTCCATCCCGATCATGGTGCAGGACGCGCCGCTCTCCGGCGTCTCGCTGCCGGTGCCGCTCCTGGTGAAGATGGCGCAGGAGATCGAGAACGTCTCCTACTTCAAGATGGAAACCCCCTTCGCCGCCGACAAGCTCGCCCAGCTGATCGAGGCAGGTGGCGACCACATCGTCGGCCCCTTCGACGGCGAGGAAGCGGTGACGCTGCTGGCCGACCTCGATGCCGGCTGCACCGGCACGATGACCTCCGCGCTCCAGCCCGAGAAGATCCGCCCCATCGTCACCGAATATCTTGCGGGCAACCACGACGCGGCGCTCGAACGCTGGAAACTCTGCCTGCCGCTCATCAACCACGAAAACCGCCAGTGCGGCCTGCGCGCCACCAAGACGGTGATGATGGAGGGCGGCGTGATCGGCTCCGACTTCGTCCGCCATCCGCTGAAGCCGCTGTCCCCCCGCACCAAGGACCGGCTCATGTCCCTCGCCCGCGAACTCGACCTGATCGCGCTGAACTGGGGAAAGTGACCCGCCGGAGCGCCGCGCAGCCCTTCATCTTGGGGAAAATACCTCCGCCGGAGGCACCCCGAGGAGAAGGCCGCAGGCCGCCGACGAGATATCAGGCGCGCGCGTCAGCGCGCACCTTCGGATCATCGCCCGCAACTCAGAGCCGCGGCATCCCCTTCGGGCCGATGATCCGCTTCTGCGCGGCAATGCGGAACGGCGCGTTCGGCGCGCCGTAACCCTCGTAGCCGCCCTCGCGCTGCACCACTTCGAAGAACAGCCCGCCCGCAAAGGGGCGGCCGTAGAACTGGTAAAAGGCGCCCGTGGCATCCTCGTCATAGAGGATGTGATGCGCCTTCATCGCCGCCAGCCGCTCGTCGGACAGGGTGAACCGCGCCGCGAGGTCGTCGTAGTAGTTGCCCGTCATCGGCAGCGGCTGGAACCCGGCCTCGGCCATGCGCGCCGCCGTGGCAAAGATGTCGTCGGTCGAAAAGGCCACGTGCTGGACCGCACCGCCGAAACTCTCCGCCAGGAAGGACCCCGCGAGGGTCCGGTGCGTCTCGGCGCCGTTGAGGGTGATCCGCATGGCACCGTCCGGTGTCCGGATCGCCTGGCTGCGCACTAACCCGTCCGGGTCGATCACGTCCACCATGGGCGCGCGGCCCATGTCGAAGATCGAGGTGTAGAACAGCGCCCAGCTCAGCATCTCGTCGTAGTTCATCGTCTCGGCAACGTGGTCGATGCGGGTCAGGCCCGCCCCGCCCGTGGCCGTCTCGCCGGTGCCGGTGAACTCCACGTCCCAGACATCCGCCAGCCCGCTCGCCGCGTCGATGAAGTGCATCACCGACCCGCCCACGCTGCGGATCGCCGGGATCTCCAGCTCGCCCGGCCCCACCGGCTGCGAAAAGGGCGTCGCCGCCAGCGCCTCGGCCCGGGTCACGGTGTCAGCCGCACTGGCCACCTCCAGCCCGATATCGCAGATCGAGGTGCCGTGGAGCGTGTAGGCGGTGTCGGCGAACCCGGTCTCCTCGGCGTTCAGCACGACCCGTATGTCGCCCTGCTGCCAGAGCGCCAGCTTCTTCGCGATGTGATCGCCCACATGCACGAAACCCATCGCCGCCAGCAATCGGGCCAGCGCATCGGCCTCCTTGCCGCGCGTGGCGAACTCGATGAAGGCCACGCCCTCCACCCGCACCGGGTCCGGCAGCTTGGGCACACCGATGGCGATGTCCGGCTCCGTCTTGGCCACCTGGTCCATCAGCGCCACCAGAGAGCGGTATCCGTCCCGTGACAACCCCTCGGCGCTGCCGCCGCGGAACTGGTCGTTGAAGATCTCGAGGCTGATCCAGTCGTTGTAGCCCGTCGCCGCCACCGCGCGCATGAAGTCGGCCACCGGCAGGTCGCCCTCACCCGGCATGTTCCGGAAGTGGCGCGACCAGTAGAGCAGATCCATGTCGATCAGCGGCGCGTCGGCAAGCTGCACGAAGAATATCTTGTCGCCGGGAATGCGCCGGATCGTCTCCGGGTCGATCTTGCGCGACAGCGTGTGGAAACTGTCGAGGATCAGACCGATGTTGGGATGATCCGCCCGGCGCACCACCTCCCATGCATCGCGGTGGTCGTTGACGTGGCGGCCCCAGGCCAGCGCCTCGTAGCCGACGCGCACGCCCCGCTCCGCCGCGATGGCGCCCAGCTCGGCAAAGTCGTCCGCCGCCCGGTCGATCCCGCCAAGCGCCTGCGGATGGCAGGACGAACACATCAGCACCAGGTCGGTGCCCAGCTCCAGCATCGTGTCGAACTTGTGCTTGGCCCGGTCGAACGCCTTTTCACGCAGGCCGCCCGGCAGCCCCTCGAAGTCGCGGAACGGCTGGAACAGGGTGATCTCCAGCCCGTGGTCCCGGATCATGTTGCCGATCTCGCGCGGTGAACCTTCGTCGGCAATGAAATCCTGTTCGAAGATCTCGATGCCCTTGAAACCCGCCTTGGCGATGGCGGCGAGCTTTTCCCGAAGGTTTCCAGAAATCGACACGGTCGCGATAGAGGTCTTCATCAGCCGTCATCCCCATGCGGGCCCGGGCCCGCCGCTTGTGTTGGTTCCATGGCAGGGACGGTTGCCGCCCCCCTGCCGACCGACCGTTCCGGTCGGTGCGCCGCACGACACGCCTGCATTCGGAACACCGGCACGTCACCTTCGGCGGGTCTGTCATCCGCACTCTGCACCCGAGGTGCGCCTTGCGACAAGGTCTGTCCCGGCACGGCCCGTCCCGCGCCACCGCACGGATCAAAAGTCAGGCCAATCATCGCAAGGTCCCCGTTCCCTGGCCCCCGGCAAGACATGGCGCATCGGCCAGGCGGCCGCCGCGCTGCATATCCTGCCTGCGGGCCATCAATAGGAAATCCGGGCCACGTCGCGCAGTTCCTCCGCCGTCGTGGTGGGCAGGCCGAAGAACTCCAGATAAGCCGGGATCTGTTCGAACAGCATGTCCGTGCCCACCTGGAACCGGCAGCCGCGTTCGCGCGCGGCGGCCAGGAACGGCGTGATTTCCTGCGTCATCACCACCTCGCCCACGAAGGTCTCCGGCGCGATGCGCGAGACGTCCATCGGCAGCGGGTCGCCCGGCTTCATCCCCAGCGGTGTCGCGTTCACCACGATGTCGAACCCCTTGGGATCGTTGGACCCGGTCAGCACCCTGAGGTCGGGATAGTTCTCTTCCAGCCGTGCGGCGAGCCCGTTCATCATCGGCTCGAAACTGTCCGTCACCGCGATCTCCGACGCACCGGCCTTCGCCAGCGAGGCCGCAATGGCCGAGCCGACGCCACCCGCGCCCACGACCAGCACCCGCTTGCCCGCGATCTCCTGCCCCTTGCGCAGCGCACCGCGCACGAAGCCCTCTCCGTCGAACATGTCGCCCTGAAGGCGTCCGTCCGCGCTCAGCCTTACCGCGTTGCACGACCCGGCGACCCGCGCCGTGGTGAGCACATCGTCCAGCAGGGCCACCGTCGTCACCTTGTGCGGCATGGTGACAAGCGCCCCGAGGATGTTGGACAGGCGGAAGACATGCTGCAGGAAGTACGGGTAGTCCTCTGCCTTGCAGCCCATCGGCACCACCACCGCGTCGATCCCCCGGCTTTCGAAGTACGGGTTGTAGATCAGCGGTGCCTTGAAAGACGTGGTGGGATACCCGAGGTGGGCAATCAGCTTGGTGTGTCCGGAAATCATCCTGTCAGCCTTTCTGCCGCGCCTTCACCCGTCGTAGCCCATGAGCCGCGGCAGGAAGAGCACGATGCCCGGGAAGAAGATCATCGCAAGGAGCGCCGCGAGGAGCACCGCCAGGAACGGCAGCACTTCGGCGATGATGTCCCGCAGCGAGATGCCGGTGACCGCGTTGATCACGAACAGCAGGATGCCGTAGGGCGGCGTGATCAGACCGATCATGCAGTTCACCACGATCACCACCCCGAAGTGCACGAGGTCGATTCCCAGCAGGTTGCAGGTCGGGATGAACAAAGGGACGATGACGAGGATGATCGTCGTGGCGTCCAGAAGGCAGCCCAGCAGGAGGATCAGCACGTTGACAGCCAGCAGGAACATCAGCGGCGACACGTTCACATCGACAAGGTAGGCCGCCAGTGCCGAAGGGATGTTTTCCGACGCGACGATGTAGTTCAGGATCAGCGCGCCGCCGATCACGATGCCCACGGCGGCCGAGGACCGCGCGCTGTCCACGAGGATCGTGTAGAGCGTCTTCAGTTTCAGCGAGCGGTAGAAGAACACGCTCAGCAGCAGCGCATAAGCAGCAGCAACGGCGGCTGCCTCGGTCGGTGTGGTGACGCCGCCGTAGATCCCGTAGAGCAGGATCGCCGGCATCAGCAGCGCCGGAAAGGCCCGGCCCGTGACCCGCGGCAGATCGCGCATCGGGATCGCCTCTTCGGTGGCAAAGCCGCGGCGGTGCGATATCCAGAAGTTCATCGCCATCAGCACGCCGCCCATCATCAGGCCGGGCAGGATGCCGCCCAGGAACAGCGCCCCGATGGAGGCGTTGGAGACCAGCGCATAGAGGACCATGGGGATCGACGGCGGGATGATCGGTCCGATGGTGGCCGAGGCCGCGGTGATCGCCGCGGCATAGCCCGCCGGGAACCGCCCGTCCTTGCGCATCATGTCGATGATGATCTTGCCGATGCCCGCCGCGTCCGCCACCGCAGACCCGGACATGCCGGAAAAGATCAGCGAGGCCATGACGTTGACATGGCCCAGCCCGCCCTTGAACCGGCCCACAGTGGCGATGCAGAAGTTCAGCAGCCGGTCCGAGATCGACCCGGCGTTCATGATGTTCGCCGCCACGATGAAGAGCGGCACGGCGAGCAGGAGGAAGCTCTGGTAGATGCCGTCGACCAGCGTCTTGCCCACGATCCCGATGGAGGAGCCCGCCGCCACCATGTAGGCCATGGAGGCCGTGAGGATCGCGTAGGCGATGGGCATGCCTATCCCCGCCATGAGGAACAGCGTGCCGATCATGATCGTCAGTTCGAGGCTCATTTCGCATCCTCCCCGAAGTGCGGTTCTTCCTGCGGCAGGATGTGGTTCTCGCGGTCGGCGCCGTGCCGCAGCACGTCGATGGCGCGCCAGGCGTAGCGCAGCCCCACGGCGGCGAGGAACAGGAAGTAGATCGAGTAGATCGGCAGCATCTTCACCGGGAGCGTGGCCGAGGACTTGATCCGCAGCAGCTTCATCCGGTCGTAGGTCGGCCCGATGGAGGACCAGAGTGCCACCACCAGCAGCACCGCGCCGATCAGCGCCATGATCGTCCGCGCCCGGCGCCCGGCACCGTTGTAGAGGATGTCGAAGGTCACGTGGTCGCTGTCTCGCACCACGAAGGCGTTGCCCCAGAAGATCGTCCAGAGCCAGAGGACGAGGATGAACTCCACCGTCCAGCCGAAGTAGGCGGCGTCGATGAAACCGCCGGTGAGCGACACGAACCACTCGGAGCCCACCGCGTATCGCACGATGATCTGCAGTATGAAGGTGCAGAAGATCGCTGCCATCATCAGCGCAGCGAAGCCTTCCGTCAGCCCACGGAAGATCCTTGTCACGGTCCGCATGGTGCCCCCTGAAAATTAGTGGCGCGGCGGCGTTACCGACCGCCGCGCCCTGGACGCAGGACGCCGAAGATATCCCGGCGTGCCTCCGGTCGATCCGGTCCGGCGCGGCGGCGGGCACCGCGCCGTGAAGTCCGGATCAGTTCCCCAGTGCGTTCACAGCGTCCAGAACGCCGTCCGGCCAGCTCGCGGCCATATCGCTTTCGAGGTATGCCTTCTGCACCGCCTCGCGGAACGCGGCGACATCGGGCTCGTAGACGTCCAGCCCCTGCTCTTTCAGGAAGGAAACCAGCTCATCTTCCTTGGCAAGCTGCGCGGCGCGGCCGGAGTCGGCGGCTGCCACGGCGGCTTCGGTGATCTGGGTCTGCTGCTCGGGCGTCAGGTTGTTGAAGGTCTCGGCGGACAGCGCGATGAAGTTCCAGTCAACCAGGTGCGAGGTCAGGGCGATCTGCTTGGTGACTTCGTAGAACTTAGCGTCCACGACGGTCGGCAGCGGGTTGTCCTGGCCATCCACTGCGCCGGTCTGCAGCGCGGTGTAGACCTCGGTGAAGGCCATCGGCGTCGGGTTCGCGCCCAGTGCGCGGCCGAGGAACTGCCATGCGTCCGAACCCGGCATCCGCAGGTTCACGCCGGACAGGTCAGCCGGGGTCTGCACATCAAGCTCGTCGCGGCTCTGGCGCAGGTTCACTTGGCGGCGGCCAAGGTACATCGGCGCCAGCAGGACGACGCCCAGTTCTTCCTCGACCTTCTGCTTGAAGGGGTCCATCAGCGGGTCGTTGAACACGGCGACCTGGTGCTCGGCGCTCTGCAGGACATAACCTGCAGCGAAGATCGACCATTCCGGGAAGAACGTGGCAAGCTCCTGCGCCGAGGTGATCGACATCTCGAGGTCGCCGGAGGCGATGGCCTCAAGCTCGGTCCCCTGTCCGAACAGCGTGCCGTTCCAGTGCGGCTCGAAGTTGGCGAAATCGGAAACTGCCGGACCGAAGACTTCGGTGAGTGCGATCGCGCGCTGGTCGGTCTCGGAGTTCACGCCCGAAAGGCGAAGCTGCACCTTGTCCTGTGCGAAAGCACCGGTGGCGGTTACGGCAAGTGCGGTGGCCGCTGCCAGAACGGCGCGGCGGCTCAGATTGAACGACATCGAAGATCCTCCCAAATTCGACCAGACCGGTATGCGCCTCCTGCGCATCCGAATCCATCGCTAACGGTGGTATCAATCGAAACCGATCCCGTAAACAGAAATCGATTTTAGATGCCGTGATCGTTTTTCCTTCCCAAATCCGTGAACGCTGATGTAAAGCCTATGGGACAGGAGGAGAGCATGTCGACAACGGAATGGGCCAGCCGGCCCAGGGGCAAGCCAACTATTGCCGGCCGGATCGAAGCCCGGCTGCGCCATGACATCCTGCACGGCACCCTCGCCCCCGGCAGTCGCCTCAGCCTCGACAAGCTGCGCGAGGAACTGGACGTGGGCCTTTCCCCCCTGCGCGAGGCGGTGACCCGTCTCGTTTCCGAGGGCCTCGTCGAAGTGGCCCCCCAGCGCGGTTACCACGTCGCCCCCATCTCCATAGCCAATTACACCGAGGTCGGCGCATTGCGTGCGGAACTCGAACCTTACGCGTTGCGCCGGTCGATTGCCAATGGTGGACTCGACTGGGAAACCGATGTCATGGCCGCGCTTTATCGCGTGAACCACACCCAACGCGACGCCAACGATGCCCGCAGCCGGGCCGAGTGGGAGGCCGCCAACAACGCCTTCCACCTTGCACTGATCGCCCGTTGCGACATGCCCCTGCTGCTCAGGACCCACGCCATGCTGGTCGCCTTCAACGACCGCTACCGCAACATCTATTCCGAGGCGGTGACCGTGCAGCGCGACGTAGTCGAAGAGCATACCGCCATCGCCCAGGCCGCCGTCGCCCGCCGCGCCGACGAAGCCGCCGAGATACTGGAGCTTCACATCACCCGTTCCGTGGAGATACTGGTCGGCCACATCAAAAAAAATATGCTTCCCGAGGCCCCCGGCGCCTGACCTCCGCGGTCGCGCCTGCCCCGGGGCCTTCCGGATCGCGTGCCATCCCCAAGGAGTTTCCCGAATGGACCTGCCCAAGAACCCCTTCAAGGCCGCGCTGCGCGCCGGTCAGCGCCAGATCGGCCTCTGGCACACCTTCGCGAATCCCGACGTGGCAGAGCTGATGGCGACCTGCGGCTACGACTGGATCCTGATGGACACCGAGCATTCGCCCGCCGGACCGGCCGAGGCGCTGGCCTTCCTGCGCACGGTCGCGCCCTACCCTGTCACCGGCGTGGTCCGCCCGGCCTGGAATGACCCCGTCGAGATCAAGAAGATGCTCGACGTGGGCGCCCAGACGCTGCTGATCCCTTACGTGCAAACCCCGGAAGAGGCGCGCGCCGCCGTGGCCGCCGTCACATATCCGCCAAGGGGCATCCGTGGCGTGGCCGGTGTGACCCGGGCCACCCGCTACGGCTCCGTCGAGAAATACGCGGAGCGCGCCAACGAGGAAATCTGCCTGCTGGTGCAGGTGGAGACCCGCAGCGCACTGGAACAGATCGAGGAGATCGCTTCCGTCGAGGGCGTCGACGGCGTTTTCATCGGCCCCGCCGATCTGGCCGCCAGCTTCGGCTATCCTGGTCAGCCCTCGCATCCGGAGGTCAAGGCCGCGATCCTCGACGGGTTCGCCCGGCTGAAGAAGGTGGGCGTGCCCGGTGGCATCCTGTCGCTCGACGACGGCCTGCTGCGGGATTCGGCGGAGGCAGGCGCGCAGTTCCTCGCGGTGGAGATCGACAGTACGATGATCCGCAAGGCCGCGCTCGCCCGCCGCGCCGACTGGTCCTGAACACGCCGCCCAGCGGGAATGTCAGACACGCCAACGCCGCTCCCTGTCGGGGCGGCGTTATCCGTTCATGAACCGCGATCACACACCGCCAATAAAAACGCCGCCCCGTCGAACTGCGGGGGCGGCGCCTGTCTCGTTTCAAAGGGTGAGCTCAGCGGATCATTCGCCGCCCCAGGCCTCCGGGTAGTTCTCCATGCTCTCGCATCCGCACATGGCATAGTGCAGCGGCGGCATCGCCGGGTTGACGTATTCCGAGAGGTTCTCCTCGGTGATCGCTGGTTGCGGCAGAACCCACTCCGGCCCGGGCAGCGCCTCGCCCTCGATCACGCGCGCGGCGGCGATGATCGCGGTGCGCCACTGGAACGTGGGATAGGTCGGCGCGATGGCCTTCATGCCCTCGTCCTGCCACTTGCGCAGGAAGTCCTGCTGGTCTTCGCCCACGAACACCGGGATCTCGTAGCCCGAGTCCTCGAATGCCTCGATGGCCGCCACGGCGGTCGCGCCCGCATCCATCCACACGGCGTCGATGTTGCCGCGCATCAGGTAGTCCTCTACGATGGACTTGGTCTTGGCATTGTCACCGTCGGTGAACTCCGCGCCGACGATGTTCATGCCCGCCTCTTCGAGCTGGCTCGCCACGAACTCCGCCCCCTGGATGCCGAAGCCGTAGCCGCCGACGGGATGGATGAAGGTCACCGGGCAGTCGGTGTTCACGCCCCGGTCGAAGACGATGACAGGCATCGCCTCGCAGGCACGCTCAACCGCGGGGGTCAGCGCCGCCGTGGTGTTCGGCGAAACGATCATCACGTCGCAGTTGCCGCCGGCCAGCAGGTCGTCGATGTCGGCGATCTGTTTGTCGTCGGACCCTTCCGCGTCCACATGCACGAAGTCGCCGATCGACTCGTGGTTCAGCAGCTCCTGGTTCATGTTGGTGAAGCCCACGACCCGCCACGGGTTGTTGACCCCCGCGTTCGAGAAGCAGACCGTCGCCGGCGCCTCCAGTCCGAGGTCCGCGGTCTCGACCATGCTGTCGCCGATGTACTGCAGCCAGGGTTGATCCTCGGGGCCGCTCGGCGTTGCCTGTAGCTGCTCGCGCTGCTTGGCGAATTCCTCGGGGTCGTCGAAGTTCTGGGCGTGCGCGGGCGCAAGGCTCAGCGCCAGGATGCCGGTTGCCGTCAGTAGCAGTCTCATTGTTTTTCCTCCCAGTCGGTTCGGCCCACTCCCCGCAGGCCATCAGGTTCCCGTGCGTCTCCTCCGGTGCATCGCCAGCGCCACCGCCGCGATCAGGATCAGACCCTGCACCACCTGCCGGACGGGTTGCGGCAGGCCAAGGAAGTTCAGAAGCGTGAAGATGGCGGTCAGCGCCAGCGCCCCGCCAAGCGCAGCAGGCACGGAGCCGCGCCCGCCCAGCAGCTGCGCGCCGCCAAGGACGGCGGCGGTGATCGCCTCCAGTTCGTAGCCGGAGCCCACGTCGATCGACACGCCCGCGAAGCCGCCCAGGAGGATCCCCGCGATGGCCGCCGATAGACCCGACAGCATGAAGGCCGTGATCCGCACCCGGTTGACCGGGACACCGGCCAGCCGCGCCGCGACCGGATTGTCGCCAATGGCATGAACCATGCGCCCGAGGTTGGTCCGGTGCATGAGCCAAGCCAGCACCCCCACGACCACCACCAGCACGATGACCGACACCGGGATGAACCGCACCAGCGGCACGTCGCGGATCAGCTCCCTTCCGAAGAAACGGAAGGTGTCAGGCAGGTAGCCGCGCGGCGCCCCGCCCGACCACATGAGGGCCAGTCCGTTCAGCGTGATCATCGTCCCCAGCGTGGCGATCAGCGACGGCACCCTGAGGAAACAGACGATGGCGCCGTTCACCGCGCCCACACCCAACCCCATGCACAGCATCAGCGGGATGACCCAGTAGGTCGCCGCCGGATCGTTGTCTGTCAGCATCGACGACCCAACGACCACCAGCGTGATGAGCGAACCGACCGACAGGTCGAAGCCGCCCGAGACGATGACATAAACCTGCCCGGCGGCAAGGATCGCCAGCGGCGCGGCACGCTTGAGGAAGTTCATGTAGCCCGTGGGCTCCGCAAAGCCGGGGTTCATGAAGAAGATGGCCACGATCAGCGCCGCCAGCAGGAACCACACCGGGTTGATCTGCGGCAGGCTGCGGCGGCGCTTGCGTCCGGGGCCCGCGGCGCTCTGGTCCGTCATGCGGCAATCCTCTTCGACCGGATGGCGTAGAAGGCGACGGCGGCGACGATGATGATCCCGCGCAGCACCTGCTTGGCGAAGCTGTCCACCCCGGCGATGTTGAAGGCGGAGTCGATCAGCGAGAAGATCAGCATCCCCGCCATCGTCCCCCAGACCCCGCCGCGCCCGCCCGCCAGCACGGTGCCGCCGATCACCACGACCGCGATGCTCTCGAGGTCATAGACCCCGTCCGCACCGATCCACGGCGCGCCCGACCGCAGGCGGCTGGCAAGGTAGAGCCCGGCGATGGCCGCGCAGACCGAACAGATGATGTGGCTGGCCACGACGACACGTTCGGTCTTGATCCCGGCGAAGCGGGCCGCCTCCTCGTTGCCGCCGACGGCGTAGATGTCGGACCCGAACTTCGTGAACCGCAGCACCGCCCAGGCCAGCACCGTCATCAGCGCAAGGAAGATCAGCGCGAAGGGCACGGCGCCGATCTGCCCGTAGGCGAAGATCTGGAAAGCGGGCGGGACGCTGCCCGCGAAGTTCGACACGAAGGCCGACAGGCAGCCCTGGATGATCAGGCTCATGCCCAGCGTCGCGATCAGCGGATTGACCTTCAGGCGGCTGACCACCAGCCCGTTGAGCAGCCCCACCAGCGCGCCCAGCAGCAGCGCGGCCAAGACGGCGGGCAGGATCATCGCAGGCGAGCCGTCCATCACCACCGACGCCAGCACCGCCGTCGCCGAGATCAGGCTCGCCACGCTCAGGTCGATGGAGGCGACGAGGATGGTGAAGGTCTGCCCGATGGCCGTGATCCCCAGCGCGATGGACCGCCCGAGGATCGCGATCAGGTTGCCGAAGGACAGGTATTGCGTCTGGTCCGTCGCGACCGCCACGATCACGTAGATCACGAAGGCGCCGACCAGCAGGATCAGCGGCGCCCACCGTTCGAAACGGAAACCCGTGCGGGCCGGAGGGGCGTCGCTTGCAAGGCTCATGCCGCTCGCTCCCCGCCGCCGGTCTCTCCGGTCGCGGCGTGCATGATCTCCTGCTCGGAGGGCCCGTGGGCGAACTCGGCGGCGATCCGGCCCTCCTGCATGACGAGGATGCGGTCGGCGGCGCCGATCACTTCCGGCAGGTCGGACGAGATCATCAGGATCCCCGCCCCGCCGCGCGCCAGTTCGCGCATCAGGTGGTAGATGCCCGCCTTGGCGTTCACGTCGATGCCGCGCGTCGGTTCGATGAAGATCAGCAGTTTCGGGCGCATCGACAGCCAGCGCGCGACGATGGCCTTCTGCTGGTTGCCGCCGGACAGCGCGCGGATGTCTTGGTCGTAGGAGGCGGCGCGGATCTCCATCCGGTCGAGCAGGTCGTCGATCCCGTCCAGGTCCGCCTGCCGGGTGCGCTTGTGGCTCGACCAGAGGGGCGCGAAGGCGCGCGGCGTCAGCATCGCGTTGTCGCGGACCGACTGCATCAGCACCAGCCCCTCGCTCTTGCGGTCGCCGGGCAGCAGGCCGACACCGGCCTCGATGGCCTCGCGCGGCGAACGGAACGCCACCCTCTTGCCTGCCAGCGTCACCTCGCCCCGCTCGAACGGCTCCTGCCCGAAGAGCGCCAGGGCCAGCGCGACGCGGCCCGCCCCCTGGATACCGGCCAGCCCCACGATCTCGCCTGCGCGGACGGTCAGGTCGATGTCGTGCAGCACGGCGTTGGAGCCGCCCGAGACCGTCAGCACCGGCGCGCCGATCTCCGCCTCGGTGGCGGGCGGGGCATAGAAATCCTCGATGTCGCGGCCGACCATGGCGTGCACGATCGCGTCCGGTGCGGGCACCGTATCGAACCGTGCGGCGACCTCCCCGTCCTTCAGCACGGTGACCCGGTCGGCCAGCCGCGTGATCTCGCGCATGCGGTGGGTGATGTAGATCACCGCCACGCCCCGCTCTCGCAGGCGGTCGACGGTGGCGAAGAGTTCCTCGCATTCCGCCTCGTTCAGCGCGGCGGTGGGTTCGTCCATGACGATGACCCGCGCGTCGTAGGACACGGCCTTCGCGATCTCGACCATCTGCTGCGTCGCCACGTCGAGCGTGCCGACCGTCCTGTCCGGGTCGATCCGACCGCCGGTGGCAAAGAGGTCGAGCACCTTGCGGGTTTCCCGGCGCATCTTTGCCTCGTCGATCAGGCCGAACCGCCCGCGCGGCTCCCGCCCGAGGAAGAGGTTCTGCGCCACCGTCCTCTCGGGCAGCAGCGAAAACTCCTGGTAGATCACCGCGATCCCGGCGCGCAGCGACTCCACGGGGTGCACGAAATGCACCGGCGTGCCGCCCAGCCGGACCTCGCCCGCATCCGCATGATAGACGCCCGACAGGATCTTGATGAGCGTCGACTTGCCCGCCCCGTTCTCGCCCACCAGCGCCTGCACCTCGCCCGCGCGCACGTCGAAACTGACGTCCGACAGCGCCTTCACGCCCGGGAAGGTCTTGGTGATGCCCTTCATGTCGATGACGGGGTCGGTCATGCGGCCTCCCACGTCCTGCGGATGAAGTCGTGCGACTCCGAGAACAGCGTCTCGAAATCCGGGAACAGCGGGCGCCAGACCCGCGTCGCGGCGGCCAGTTCCGGCACGCCCGCGCCGAAGGCCTCCAGCACCACCGGGCCGTCGAAGCCGGTCTCCTTGGCGGTGCGGAACACGGTGGCAAAGTCGATCTGCCCGCGCCCCGGAATGCCCCGGTCGTTTTCCGATACATGCAGCACGTGCATAGCTTCGCCCAGCATCCGGATCGCGCCCGCCTGGTCGTGCTCCTCGATATTGGCGTGGAAGGTGTCGTACATGATGCCGAACGCCGGGTGCCCGACCGCATTCACGTAAGCGCGCGCCTGCTCTATGGTGTTCAGGAAGTAGGTCTCGAACCGGTTAAGATGCTCCAAGGCCAGCACGTAGCCGTTGCGCCCTGCGCGTTCGGCCATGGCGCGGTGCGCCTCCGCCCCGCGGGCGATCTCTGCCTCGGTCGGGCCCTCGCCGGTGAAATGCGCCATCGGCGCGTGGAACGGCCCGCCGACCGTCTCGGACCCCAGCGCCTCCGCGCAGTCCTGTATCCAAGACAGGTGGTCCAGCCCGCGCCGGCGCACCGCCGGATCGTCGGACAAGGGGTTCGCGTCGGGATCCGGCACGATGGAGGTCTGCGCGCGGCCCAGACCCAGCCCCGCCAGCCGCTCGCCCAGCCAGGCGTAGTGCGACGGGTCGCCATGCATCACCGGCACCTCGACATGGTCATAGCCGATCTCCGCGATCCGTTCGATCAGCGGCAGGTGGCTCTCGTCGATGTGCCCGCCGAGGCAAAGGAGGTTGATCCCGAGCTTCATGGCGTCACCCACGCGCTTTCGTCCCGCGCCGAGCGCAGGCAGGCGTCGATGAAGCGCATTCCGTCCAGCCCGTCCTCGATGGTCGGATACAGCAGGTCGCCCGGCACGTCCTGTCCGGCGCGGCGGGCGTGGATTGCCCGCGCCGCTTCGGAATAGATCGTGGCAAACGCCTCCAGGTAGCCTTCCGGATGCCCGCCCGGCACGCGGCTGACGGCGGCATTGGCCTCAGTTGCACCCGCGCCGTTGCGGGTCAGCAGGCGCTTGGGCTCTCCCAGCGGCGTGTACCACAGGTAGTTCGGGTCCTCCTGGCACCACTCCAGCCCGCCGCGCTCTCCGTAGATCCGCAGTTTCAGAGCGTTCTCGTTGCCGGGCGCGACCTGGCTGCACCAGAGCATCCCCTTCGCGCCGCCCTTCCAGCGCATCATGACATGGGCGTTGTCGTCCAGCGTGCGGCCCGCTCCAAAGGCATGCAGGTCGGCGGCCAGACGGTCGACCGTCAGACCCGACACGAAACAGGCGAGGTTGTAGGCGTGGGTGCCGATGTCCCCGATCGACCCGCCGCCGCCGGAGCGCGCCGGGTCCATCCGCCATTCGGCCTGCTTGCCCTCGGCCTCGCCCGCCATCCAGTCCTGCACGTATTCGACCTGCACCAGCCGCAGTGCGCCCAGCGTGCCCTCTGCCACCATCTGCCGCGCCTGCCGAACCACCGGGTAGCCGGTGTAATTGTGGGTCAGCACGAAGAGCGCGCCCGACGCCCGAGCCACCGCTGCCAGTTCCTCGGCATCGGGCAGCGTGGAGGTCAGGGGCTTGTCGCAGATCACGTGGATGCCGCGTTCCAGGAAGGCCTTCGCTGCCGGGGCGTGCACGTGGTTCGGCGTCACGATGGCCACCGCCTCGATGCCGTCCGCCCTGCCCGCCTCGGCCTCTGCCATTTCCTCGAAACTGCCGTAGCTGCGCGGCAGGCCAAGCGCCTCCGCGCTGGCATGGGCCTTCTCCGGGGTGGCGCTGAGCGCCCCGGCCACCAGATCGTAATGCCCGTCGATGCGGGCGGCGATGCGGTGAACGGCCCCGATGAAGGCGTCCGCACCGCCTCCGACCATCCCCAGCCTGATCGGCGCCTCGGCCATCCTCAGCCCTCCAGTCCCAGCATACGGCGGTTGGCGGCGTCATCCGCCCCGCCGTCCGCGAAATCGTCGAAGGCACGCTCCGTCACGCGGATGATGTGATCGCGGACAAAGGCCGCCCCCTCGCGCGCCCCGTCCTCCGGGTGTTTCAGCGCGCATTCCCATTCGACCACGGCCCAGCCGTCGAACCCCTGCGCCGTCAGCTTCGAGAAGATGGCCCCGAAATCGACCTGCCCGTCGCCGAGGCTGCGGAACCGTCCCGCGCGGTCGATCCACGACTGGAACCCGCCATAGACCCCCTGCTTGGCGGTCGGCGTGAACTCCGCATCCTTGACGTGGAACATGCCGATCCGCTCGGCATAGGTGTCCAGATGCGCCACGTAGTCGAGGCATTGCAGCACGTAATGCGACGGATCATACAGCATCCGCGCACGGCCATGGCCGTTCACCCGTTCGAGGAACATCTCGAAGCTGATGCCGTCGTGCAGGTCCTCTCCCGGGTGGATTTCGTAGCAGATGTCGACGCCGCAATCCTCGGCGTGGTCCAGCAGCGGACGCCAGCGCGCCGCCAATTCGTCAAAGGCCGCCTCCACCAGACCGGCCGGACGCTGCGGCCACGGATAGACATAGGGCCAGGCCAGCGCGCCCGAAAACGCCCCAAGTGCCGTCAGCCCGAGGTTCTGCGACGCCGTCAGGGCCATCCTGACCTGCTCCACCGCCCAGGCCTGCCGCGCCTTGGGGTTGCCCCGCACGGACCCGTCGGCAAAGCCGTCAAAGGCGATGTCATAGGCGGGATGAACGGCCACAAGCTGGCCCTGCAGGTGGGCCGACAGCTCCGTCACCGTGATGCCGTTCTCTGCCGCGCGGCCCTTGAAGGTGTCGCAATAGTCCCGTGATTCCGCCGCCTTGGCGAGGTCGAAGAGCCGCTTGTCCCAGCTGGGCACCTGCACGCCTTCGTAGCCGCAATCGGCCGCCCATCTGGTGATGCCGTCCCAGTCGTTAAACGGGCGTTCGTCCGACGCGAACTGCGCCAGGAAAAGGGCCGGACCCTTGATCGTCTTCATGTTTCCTCCCGCCGCCGCGACAAGATTCGCGGCGTCCTCCCGGTGGCTATGAAAACGATTACATCAAAGCGCAACGCAAATTGCAAATGTAAATGTAATCGATTAATCAAATGACGGTATCGAAGGGGACCTCATGGTTGGCAGAGTGCGTATCGTCGATGTTGCATCGCTGGCCGGGGTGTCGACGGCGACCGTCAGCCGCGCCCTCTCCTCCCCGGAAACCGTCGGACAGGAAACCCGGCAGCGGGTCATGGACGCGGTCCGCGCCACCGGCTACCGGATCAACTCCGCCGCCCGCGATCTGAGGCAGCGCCGCGCCCGCTCCGTCCTGATCCTCGCGCCGAACCTCGCCAACACCTACTTCAGCCGGATCTTCGCGGCGATACAGGAAGAGGCCAGTTCCGTCGGTCTGACCGTGCAGATCTCCGACAGCCGGATCGGCCGGGACAAGCTCGTCTCGCTCGGCTACGACGGGCGCGCGGACGGCATCGTGCTGCTCGACGGCACAATCGACCCCAAGGTCGTCAACGGCTGGAACCTGCCGCTGATCCAGCTCAGCGAATGGAACGACGCCTATGACGCGCCGCGCCTCGTGCTCGACAACCCCGGCGCGGCAAGGCTGGCCGTCGACCACCTGGCGAAGCTCGGTCACCGCAGGCTGCTGCACGTCAGCGGGCCGGAGGACAACATTCTCGCCCAGACCCGGCGCGACGGCTTCCTCTCTGCCACCGGCGAACTGGGGTTGAAGCCGCAGGTCCTGCAGGGCGATTTCACACTTTCCTCGGGGACGGAGGCCGCCCGGCGCTGGTCCGACCTCCCCCGCCGACCCACCGGCGTCTTCTGCGCGTCGGACGAATGCGCCTGGGGTTTCATCTCCGAATGCGTGCGGCTGGGGTTCTCCGTGCCGGGGGACGTCAGCGTGGTGGGCTTCGACGACATCGACTTTGCCGCGCATTTCCTGCCCGCGCTGACCACCCTGCGCCAGCCCCGCGAAGAGATGGGCCGCACCGCCGCCCGCCAGATCATCCGCATGATCGCGGGCAGTGCGGCAGAGGGCGGACAGGATGACGACATGCCCGGCGAACTCATCGTCCCGAAGCTGGTCGTCCGCTCCACCACCGGCCCCGCCGCCGGCTGAGCGCCGCACGATCCGGCCTCCGCCGCACGCCGCAAGGGCAACGGCGCGGGATCAACCGGAACCGTTGGCACTTCCCTCGATACCCCCTACCGCCAGGACACCCCCTCGGACCTACCGGCCTTTTTGGCCGCAGCCGACACCCAAGGAACCCGCCGCGCGGCCGGGAGCCGTCGAGCCCTGACCGATGCGACCAATGTTTGCGCAAACCCCATGCCGGAACCTCTTGACGACTTTTTGTATGCACGCGTATACACGCGCATGCAAAATGGGACGGAGACCGGGATGACCACTGAAGATGACAACACCCCGCAGGGCAACGCCGCCTATGCCCGCCTGCTGACCGAGCTGCGCGAAGGCCGGCTGAACCCCGGCGACCGCCTGCGCGAGACAGAGCTGGCTGACCGGCTTGGCATGTCCCGCACCCCGGTTCGCGAGGCGATCCGCCAGCTCGAGGCCGACGGTATCGTAACCCATGTTCCCCGTCAGGGCGCGACAATCCGGACGCTGGATTACGCCGAGGTCATGGAGCTGTACGAGATGCGCGCCGTGCTCGAAGGCACCGCCGCGCGGCTGGCGGCACGGGCGGCCTCGGATATCGAGATCGAGGAGCTGATCGACATGAACCAGCAGATGGCGCAGCTGGGCAACGCGCCGGAGGCTTTCGTTCTGAACCGTCAGTTCCATGCCGCGCTTCTGGACGCCGCCAAGAACCGCTTCCTCGCGCGGTCTATCCACACGCTTCAAAAGGCGCTGATGATCCTTGGTCCCACGACGCTGACCGAACCGGACCGCGCCGCCAAGGCGGTGGAGGAACACTTCGGCGTGCTCGACGCGATCAAGGCCCGCGAAGGCGCCCTGGCCGAAGCCGCCATGCGCGCCCACATCGAGGCGGCCCAGAGGGTGCGCGTGCGTGCCCTCCGCGCCCTGCCCGACCGCACCCCCGGCTTTGATGGAGACCTCTTGTGACCCGGACCGAGGACACCCCCGACATCGTCGTCATCGGCGGCGGCAATGCGGCGCTTTGTGCTGCCATCACCGCGGCCGAGGCGGGCGCCCGCGTGCTGATCCTCGAATCCGCGCCAAAACCCTATCGCGGCGGCAACTCGCGCCACACCCGCAACTTCCGCTGCATGCACCACGGGCCGCTCGGCCCGCTGGTCGACAGCTACACGGAAGAGGAATACCTCGCCGACCTGCTGAAGGTCACCGGCGGCAAGACCGATGAGCATCTGGCCCGCCTCGCCATCCGCACCTCGGAGGACTGCCTGCCGTGGATGGAGGCCCACGGCGTCCGATTCCAGCCGTCCCTCTCGGGCACGCTGTCTTTGGCGCGCACCAATGCCTTCTTCCTCGGTGGCGGCAAGGGGCTGGTCAACGCCTACTACCGCACCGCCGAACGTCTCGGCGTCCAGGTCAGATACGAGGCCGAGGTCACCCACCTCGACCTCGACGACAACCGCATCGCCTTCGTCGACTACACGCAAAACGGCGAAACCCACCGCGTCACGCCGAAATCCGTCGTCGTCGCCTCCGGCGGGTTCCAGGCCGACACCGACTGGCTCGCCCGCGCCTGGGGGCCAGCGGCGAAGAACTTCCTGATCCGGGGCACACCTTACAACCGCGGCGTCGTGCTGGCGGACCTGCTGGATCAGGGCATCGAACAGGTGGGCGACCCGACGCAATGCCATGCCGTGGCAATCGACGGCCGTGCGCCCAAGTTCGACGGCGGCATCGTCACGCGCCTCGACTGCGTGCCCTTCTCCATCGTGGTCAACAAGGACGCACAGCGGTTCTACGACGAGGGCGAGGACGTCTGGCCCAAGCGTTACGCAATCTGGGGGCGGCTGGTGGCCGCGCAGCCCGATCAGGTGGGCTATGTCATCATCGACGCCAAGTCGCTGAACCTGTTCATGCCGTCGGTGTTCCCGCCAATCAAGGCCGACACGCTGGAGGAGCTGGCGCAGAAGATAGACCTGCCCGCCGACGCGCTGGCGCAGACCGTGGCAGAGTTCAACGCCGCCTGCGGCGACACGACGAACTTCCACCCCACCGAACTCGACGGCGTGTCGACCACCGGGATCACGCCGCCCAAGACCAACTGGGCGCGCCCCATCACCGAACCGCCGTTCTACGGCTACTCGCTCAGAACCGGCGTGACCTTCACCTATCTCGGGCTGAAGGTCGACGAGAACGCGCAATGCGCCATCGGCAACCGCCCTGTCACCAACCTCTGGGCCGCGGGCGAAACCATGGCCGGGTCGATCCTCGGCCAAGGCTACCTTGCCGGTTTCGGCATGACCATCGGCACCGTCTTCGGACGCATCGCAGGCAAGGAGGCCGCCGCCCATGCAAACTGATCTGCTCCAGGAAGCCCGCCGCCAGGCCGAGATCTGCAATGCCTGCCGCTATTGCGAGGGCTATTGTTCGGTGTTCCCGGCACTGCACGCCGAGCGCGCCTTCAGCGACGGCGACCTCACGCAACTGGCGAACCTCTGCCACAACTGCCGCGGCTGCTACTACGCCTGCCAGTACACCGCTCCGCACGAGTTCGACCTGAACCTGCCGCAGGCGCTGGCCAATGTCCGGCAGGACAGCTGGGAAGACCTCGCCTTCCCGCAGGCGGCAGGCCGGGCCTTCCAGAAGAACGGCGTCGCCATCGCCGTGGCGACCGTGATCGGCTTCGCACTCCTGTTCTGGGCGGCACGCGCGCTGGCTGCGCAGGGCGGCGAAGGCTTCTATGCCGTGCTGTCGCACAACACGATGGTGGCGATCTTCCTGCCCGCCTTCCTCTTTCCGCTGGTCAGCATCGCGATCAGCCTGCGCCGTTACTGGCAGCGGGTCGGCGCCGGGCCGTTCCGGACTGCACATCTGGTCAAGGCTGTTAAGCAGGCTGCCAACATGAGGAACCTCAAGGGCGGGCACGGCGACGGCTGCAACTTCGAGGACGAAGACCGCTTTTCCCACGCCCGCCGGATGGCGCATCAGGCGGTGATGTACGGTTTCCTGCTGTGTTTCGCCTCGACCAGCGTCGCCACGGTGATGCACTACGCGCTCGACATGCCCGCGCCTTACGGCATCTTCTCCCTGCCGAAACTGCTAGGGATCTCGGGCGGTCTCCTGCTGGTGCTGGGCTGCGCCGAGATGATCCGGCTGAAGCTTCGATCCGACCGGGCGCTCGGCGCGACGCAGGCCTTCGGGGGAGAGGTCGCCTTCGTCGGGCTCCTGGGTTTCGTGGGCCTCAGCGGCCTGCTGCTCTACGCCCTGGGTCAGACCGGCGCCATGCCGCTCCTGCTGGTCCTGCACCTCGGCGCTGTGCTGGCCTTCTTCCTGCTGACCCCGTTCACCAAGATGGCCCACGGCTTCTATCGTCTCACCGCCCTCGTCGTCGACGCGCAGCGTTGAGGCCTGGCGCGACTTCAGGCGCACCATCATCCCCCGCGGGGCTCCCCATCCGAAGCGATGGCCGGGAGCCCCATATCATGGCTCCCGGCAGGCATTCGGCGCGCCCAGTAAAACCGCTCGCCGCCGTCCGGAGACAAGCCGGTTGGCCCGCAGGGGCGCGCATGAATGTCGGCGTGCAGTCCGAAGCACCGACAGTCACGCAATCATCAAGGCATGGCCAGACCCGGCAGGTCGGCACGAGGAGCGGATACCTACACCTCGCCCCGCATGGCGCGCGACAGGCGGCGAATTCTGATCGCGCGGTTGAGTTCTCCGCCAAAGATCAGAACCAGCGCCGCCAGATACAGGAAGTAGAGCGCCGCGATGATCCCCGCGAGGCCGCCGTAATAGCTCGCGTACGTGGCGAAATGGCCGAGGTAGAACGAGAACGCCACGGTCAGCGTGATCCATGCGCCGACCGTGAACAGCACGCCGGGGTAGATCGATGAAAACCGCGTGCGCCGGGCGGGCAGGAAGAAATGCGCCAGAAACAGCGACGAGACGAGGATGAGCGCTGCCGCCGGGTACCGCACGAAGCGCACCGTGACAGAGGCCGGATCGAACCCGGGAAACAGGACGTGCAGCCACGACCCGGCGCGCGGGGCCAGCACGAGAAGATACCCAACCAGCACCAGCACCAGACTGGCGATCACCACCATCAGGGCCATCAAAGGATAGAGGACGTACCACGCCCGGGTCTCGCGCACCCCGTAGGCACGGTTGAGCCCCATCCGGACGCCATCGACCCCGCCGAGGGCGAACCAGACGGTCAGCAGGATGCCGACCGACAGGACACCGCCGCGCTGGACTGTCATGACCTGACGCACCTCCGCGACGATCGGTTCGATCAGCGTGGGCGGGACGATGGCGATGAGAAACGAGATCAAGTCTTCGGCCATGCTCTGATTGCCGACAAAGGCGGTCAGCGACGACGTAAAGATGAGGAAAGGGAAGACGGCCAGAAGCACCCGGAAGGCCACGTTCCCGGCAAGCCCGAAGGCATCGTCGCTCCACAGCCGCAGACCGGCCTCGCGCAGAACGCTCCAGACAGCGCGCCAACCGGTCCCGCGCAGCAGGCCTTCGGGATTGTCGGTGACGATGCCGTGGGTGATGACGGCGTCCCGACCCGCTTCGGTCGGCGTACGTTCAGCCATGCGGCGTCCTTCTCTTCTGGCCGGGTGTCCGCCCCTGTTGCGATCGGCGGGCCGAGGCACCTTCCGCCAAAGCACGTCGGGATGCCAGCATTGGATCAGGATGCCCCCGCCCGCAATCCGAGATGTATCGGACTTTTGCCCGGCATCCAGACAGGGTGGGACTTCCATTGCGAATGACCGTTCAGGTGCGGACACGCTGCGGCACCTGTCACCTCGTCGGGGAACTGCCAGAGAACGAAAACTGGGCAATTCACCAAACGAAGCCCAGGGGGCGCGGGCCAATACCGGTTCAGTCCTCGGCAGAGTCCACCGCCACGTCGCCAGGCAATCCGCGTTGACAGCTTTCAGCCCGGTGCTACTGCTTGCTTATCTGTATTCTCAGGACGTCTGACGCATGACACGCTTAACCATTGCCCGGGCAGCCCTCCTTTGCGGTGCGGCCCTCTGCGGTTCTTCTTCTGCCATGGCCGACGGGGCCGCCCCCAAACTCGGCCCCAATGCCACGCCGCTCCCCGCCGAAACGGACTATCTGCGGCAGAGCCCTGCCCCGGATTACTGGGCGTTTTCCGCTTTCGTGAAACCTCAGTTCACCACGTCGGCCTGTTCGATTGCCTCTGTCACCGCCGCCGTCAACGGCTTGCGCGGCCTGCCAACACATGCTGAAGATACCGTGCTGACCCAACCGGCTTTGCTTGAGCAACTGGGCGATGCCACATGGGCCGGACTTTCGGCAGAGGGCGGCGACGGGGTGACCTTCGACCAGTTGGCGGAGTTCACCGGCAAGACGCTCACAGCCCTTGAGATGACCGATTACAAGGTGGAGACGTTCAAGCCGTCCACAGCCGATGACGCGACCCTTGCACAGCTGCGCGAGATGCTGGCCGCCAACGAAGAAACCGCGGAAGATGTGCTTCTGCTCTATTTCAACCAGGGCGTGATCACCGGCGACTGGGACGGGCCGCATGTCTCGCTGATCGGGGCCTACAACGCCGCCGAAGACCGGGTGCTGATCCTCGAGGTGGATCAGGAATGGTACATCCCCTATTGGACCCAGGTGCCGGTTCTGCTGGAGGCGATGCTGAAGCCGACCTCAGCCGAGCACGGCGTGCTGGAAGGCGAAACAGGCGGCTTCGTCCACGTCAAGCGCGGCGGGTAGACCCTGTCGCCACGCGCCTGCCGGGGCCGACACGGGACTGGCTCAGCCATAGTGCCGGATGCCGGGCATGGACTACGAGTGGCGCACGGCTGAGTCGGCGTGCGCCGCCCCTGCCGCGCTTCTGCAGGTCCGCTCCGAACCTTTTCGCGAAAGCCACATCGGCTTGATCCCCCGGTAAAGCCTCTTCCGCCCGGGTCTCCCCAACTGCGTCACCGTCGCTTTTCCGGATCACGCCCGCGTTGCGTTCTGAGCGCCCGTCAGCCTCCGCAGGTCGTCGATGACCGAAGTCCCAACCATTTGCGCCACGTTGAACCTCATGCAGGCACCGGCGCTGCGTGACACGCTGAAGGCATTGCCCGGGGCAAGCACGATCCCGTCTTCCCAGGCGGCCCGCGTCAGCGCCGTACCGTCCACGCCATCCGGGAGCCGGCACCAGAGAAACGCCCCGGCCTCCGGTTCGTGCCAGGGCGTGATGCCGATCTCCGCGAGTTGCGGGGTCAGCGCGCTCCGCGCCCCCGCCAACCGGGTCCGCATGCCCTGAACGTGCCGCCGGTAGCTCCCCTCCTTCAGCAGATGCACCAACAACTGGGCCGAAAGCGCGCCCCCACCGAAGGACGTGGCCAGTTTCAGATCGACGAGCGGGTCGATCCATGCCGGGCGCGCCGCGATGTAGCCGCAACGGATCGAGGCCGAGAGCGTCTTCGAGAAGCTGCCGATCTGGACGACCCGCTCCAGCCCGTCGAAGGCGGCCAGCCGCGGGGCCGGATGATCCTCGAAATCGGCGAAAATGTCGTCCTCGACAATCAGCAGGTCATGCGCCTCGGCCAGCCGCAGGATGCGGTGACAGCTGACAGGCGAGATCACCGTGCCGGTCGGATTGTGCGGGCCGGAATTGGTGATGTAGAGCCGCGGCCGGTGCTCCTTGAGCGCGGCTTCGAAGGCGTCGAGGTCGGGTCCGCTCGGGGTACGCGGCACGCCTATGGCCTCGACCCGGTGGGCGCGGAAGAGCGCGAGGAAGTTGAAGTAGCACGGATCGTCGATCAGCACCTTGCTGCCGGGTTCAAGCAGAAGCCGGCAGACGAGGTCCAGCGCCTGGGTCCCGCTCTCGGTCAACATGATCTGGTCCGGATGCGCCTCCACGCCACTGTCGGCCATCCGCACGGCCAGCAGGTTGCGCAACTCGGGAAGGCCCAGCGGCGTGCCATACTCCGTCAACCCCGCCTCCGGCGACCGGGCCAGGCTGCGCAGCGCCCGCCTGATCTCCTCCTCCGGCATCCAGCTGCTCGGCAGCCAGCCACAGCCCGGGTTGGCGCGGATGCGCCAGCCGTCGAGCGCCTGCCGGGTGATCCTCAGCGGGTCGATCTCCCGCGCCACGGCCGGGCCGCTGTCGCTTAGCGAAAAGGGCGGCAGATGCGCGGCCACGTAGAACCCGGAGCCGCGGCGCGACTAGACCACGCCTTCGGCCACCAGCCGGTCATAGGCCTCGACAACCGTCGAGCGTGAGACGCCAAGCTGATCGGCGAGATGTCGGATCGAGGGCAGCCTGCTCCCGGGCGCGGCCTTGCGTCCGGCGATGCGGGTACCGAGGACCTCCATGACCTGCTCGACAAGGGTCTGACCACCGGTCCGGGAAAGCGTCGGCCCATCCATGTGTACTGCCCATCCGATCAATACAGTTTGGTGAAACTGTATTGCATTGTCCCTGTCGGGACCAGCCCTCCACCGACAGTGTGGCCTGAACGTTCCGCCATCGAGGATCCCATGCCCCGCTTTTCCGTTCCCATCCTTGCGCTTTGCCTCTTCGCCGTGACCTTTGCCGTCAATCTGCAGGCACCGCTATACCCCGCCTATGTCGCAACCAGCGGACTTGGCGCCACGGCGGCGACCCTGGCCTTTGCCGCCTATGTCGCGGGCCTCATGCCGACCCTGATCTTCCTCGGCGGGCTGTCGGACAGGATCGGACGCAAAGTCCCGCTGGTCTGCGCGCTGCTGCTCAGCGGCGGGGCGACGCTGCTGCTGGCCCTCTCGCCGGGTTGGGTGCAACTGGTCATCGCGCGGGTGCTTCTTGGCGCCGGGACTGCGCTCGCCACCACGTCCGGCACCGCCTACATGACCGAGTTGATGGGCGAGCCGCGGGCAAAACCGGCGGCGCTCGTGGTGACATCGGCCACCTCCCTCGGTTTCGGCGGCGGGGCACTTGCCACCGGCCTCAGCCTGATGGCCCAAGGCCCGAGCTTTGCACCCGCCAGCTTCCGGCTCCTGCTGCTCGCGGTTCCCCTGCTGGTGCTGTCGTGCCTCGCCCTGCCGCGGGCATGGGTGCCGCGGCGCGTGTCGATGCTGCGCCTTCCGGTCTTCCCCGCAGGCAGCGCGCCCTATGGCATCGCGATTGGACTGAGCTGGGCCTCCACCGGCATGACCATCGCCGTGGTGCCGCTTTTGCTCGACCGTCAGGGGCTCGGTGCGTGGTCCGGGCCAGTGATCTTTCTCGCGCTCTTCGTGGGCTTTCTCTGCCAGCCGCTGGCACGGCGCATGAGCAACCCGCGCGCCCTGCGCCTCGGGCTCTGCCTGATCCCGCTGGGATTTGCGGGCCTGCTGGCCGGGGCCGCCCTGCAGTCTATCCCGCTGATCCTCCTGGGCACGGGTCTTACCAGCGCGTCCAGCTACGGCTTCACCTACCTGTCGGCCCTTTCCGAGGTCTCGATGCTGGCGCCGGAGAACCGCGCACGCGCAACCGCCGGTCTCTTTGTCTACGCCTATTGCGGTTTCTCCGTGCCGGTGATCGCTGCCGGCGGTCTGGCGGATCGGATCGGCGTCGTGCCGGCCATGGCCGTGTTCTTTGGCGTGCAGCTTGCCTGTCTGGCGGGGCTGGTGATCGCGCAGCGCGCCCGGCAGGTGAGACAGGTCGGGACCACGCATTCGGGCATGACATCAGGGTCGTCGGCATAACGGCCCCCGCCCTCTCGGCCCTTGCGACAAGTCGCCATGAAGGGCCCACAGGGAACGCTTCGCCGCAGCGACCGAGTTCAGCGGAGATGACGACTGAGGACCGCAAGTCAGCCTTACGGTGCGCGCCACACTATGATGACGACGCCGCAGACCAGAAATCCGGCACCAAGCGCCACGGTCATCAGTCCTTGCAAGGAGAGATCATCGGCCCGCGATATGTCCCACGCCAGACCGAACAGCAACTGGCTTGCCACCAGTATGGCGATGGTCGGAGCGGCGCCCAGATACTGATACCCGCTGATGCTGGCGAAGACGAAAAACGTCCCCAGAAGACCCGGTATCAGGAACCACGGCCTGAACGTCTTCGCGATCTCGCCAACGCCGCCGATCCCGGCGTGCCACATCATCAGCGCCGACAGCAAAGCCAATCCGACCGCCGAGTTCATCATGAGTGCCGCCAGCACCGAGGATGTCGCGCTGGTGATTTTCGCCATCACGAGGTTCTGCGCCACCAGTGTCGCACCGGCTGCGACCAGAAGGCCGAGTACGAGGCCGGGCATCATTGCCCTGCCGGGCGATCGGGAGCGCGGCGCTGGTCGAGCACCAGCTGCAGGAAGGCAAGGTCGAGCCACCGCCCGAATTTCGTGCCCACTTGCCGCAGAAGGCCCGCCTGCTCGAAACCCAGTCTTTCGTGCAGGCGGATCGAGCCGGTGTTCCCGGCCTCGATCCCGGCGATCATGACGTGCTTGCCTGCGGCCCGGGCGCGGTCGATCAGGCCCTCCATCAACGCCCTGCCGACCCCCGCCCCGCGTTGGTTCGCCCGGACGTAGACGGAATGCTCGACGGTATGACGATATCCGTCCCAGGCCCGCCAGTCCCCGAAGGAGGCATATCCCAAAACGTCGCCGTCCTCCGACACGGCAACCAGCACCGGATACCCGAGGCTTTGCCGCTCCCTGAGCCAGGCGCGGCGGTTCTCCACGTCGACCTCGGTTTCGTTCCAGATCGCCGTCGTCTGCGTGACAGCATCGTTATAGATCGCCGTGACCGTTTCGAGGTCACGGTCTTCGGCATCGCGCACGAGCATGGTTGATTCCCTTGTGACCATATTGCGATCACCGTCCATCATAATGGACAATTCGTCAATATGAACGCACAAGCGTCAGGCTATTTCACCCGTCCCACAGAACCGCCACGGCATAGGTGCAAGGCCTCGCGCCCTCGTTCCTGAAGACGCAATCCGCGGGAGGGCCCAGATGGAGGCAATCGCCCGCATGAAGTTCATGGCGCACCGCACCTTCCACAAAGGTCAGCTCGCCATCGAGCACCCAGATCAACTGCCGGATGAAGGCGTAGGCCGAGGCAGGCATGGGAACCTCCTTGCCGCCCGGAAGGGTAACCTCCACGAGGTCGAGAGGCATATTGGACCTGGGAGAGACCTGGCGACGGATGTACCCGGTCTCCGGGTCGACCCAGACCGGCTGATCCTCCTTTCGAAGGAGGCTGCCGCCCATGCCCTCGGCGCGGGCCAGAAGGGTGGACATGCTGAGCCCGAACGCACCGGAGAGCTTGCCTAGGAAATTGGCCGTCGGAGAGCTGTCGGCGCGCTCGACCTTGTGGATCATCGCCCGGGAAACATTGGCCCGTTCGGCCAGATCGGTCAGCGACCAGCCGCGGCTTTCCCGCTCGGCCCGTATGCGGGCCCCAAGCCTGTTATCGATGTCGTCACCCTTCATCGTGCTACCATAGTAGACGGATTGATGTTCCGGCAAGATCATGGTGGATACCAGGGCGACTTCCTTTTGCATGGCGGTGTCGACTTGCGTGCGGCGCTGAGAGGTCGCATCTGACCAAACGAACCGGACCCGGCCGCGCAGATGTCTGGCATCTGGAGCCTTGGACCCGCACCTCTCAAGTCATGTGTTGCCCTTCCGCGACTTTCGCCTTATCCAGCCGGCAAGGTGCCGGGCACCTGCCGCCTGCAGACGCAAGTCACGGTGAAGCCCGGAGCAAGACGACATCTCACCCTCGAAGCATTTCGCAGGTGGGCAATGCAGGCTCCCTCCTGAACCGAAATGCCTCTGCGGAGGAGTGAGCGATGTCCGTTGGACCCGCCCCGAATGTAATCCAGAACCGGTTTCTGACCCGCCCCGTCGGGCGATTGTTCCTGTCGAATGCCCTGCCCATGGCGGTCGTCATGTCGACCGGCGGCCTTCTGAACGTGATCGACGGAATCTTCGTCGGCCGGTTCGTCGGCGCCGAGGCCCTGGCCGCGGTCAGCCTGGCCTTTCCCGTCGTCATGCTGCTCACGGCGTTGACCACACTTGCGGGCGGCGGCATGTCGAGCCTGTTCGCCCGCCACCTCGGTGCCGGAGCGCGCAAGGAGGCCGGAGACGTCTTCGCAGGCGCCCACGGTCTGGCGCTGGCCATCGGCGCGCTGCTGATCGCGGGGGCGCTGACGGTCGGCCCGACACTCGTCTCCGCGATCGCCGCCGGGAACACGGCGGTGGCGGAGATGGCCGAACACTATCTGCTGATCCTGATCCTCGGGGCGCCCATCCAGTTCGGGCTGGGACTGCACGCCGATGCCCTGCGGAACGAAGGCCGGGCCGGGCTTATCGCGGGGCTCTCGGTGCTGGTCACCCTGCTGAACATCGGCGGGAACTACGTGGCAATCGTGCTCCTCGATCTCGGCGTGGCGGGGTCCGCACTCGGCACCGTCGGCGCGCAGGGCCTCGGCCTCATGCTGCTCTTGCTGGTGCGCGCGCGCGACAGTGAACTTGTTCCGCTGAGTGCGCTCCGGCGCGCGAACTGGCTGGCCGGCTGGGGGCAGATCATCTCGCTCGGCCTTCCGCTGAGCCTGACCTTCGTCGGCATGGCATTTGTGGCCAGTACCGTTCTGGTCGTCATCGGCAGCGCCACCGCGGAGAGCGCCACCTATATCGCGGCCTATGGTGTGGTGACGCGCCTTCTCGGGCTGGCCTTCCTGCCGCAGATGGCCATCGCGCTGACCACCCAGAGCATCACCGGCAACAATGTCGGCGCGGGCCGCCCGGATCGGGCCGGTGCCGCCCTGCGGCTTGCCATGGGCAGCGCATTCCTCTGGTGTCTCGGCGTGGCACTGGCAGGCGCATTTGCGGGCGCACCGATGGGGGCGTTGTTCTCTAAGGACCCGCACGTCGTGGCGGCCGTCGCCGGGGTCCTGCGACCGATGACTGCGCTCTACGTGGTCACCGGGCCGGTGCTTGTCCTTGCCCTGCATTTCCAGGCAATGGGCCATCCCCTCCGCACCGCGGCGCTGACCCTGATCAAGCCGTGGCTGCTGACGCCGGTACTGCTCGTCGCTCTGAACGCACTCTACGGGATGGATGGCCTGTGGTTCGCCTTTCCCGCCGCGGATGCCGTGGTGTTTCTCCTGGCCCTGACCCTCGTCCTTCGGGGTCGGCCGACCACCCCTGCCCCGTCAACCTCATCTGCCAAGGAGGAGGCCGCATGACCGATCCAACCCTCGACACCTTTAAGGCTGAGGCCAAGGCGCTTCGACAGGCGCTGCGCGCCGAAGGCAAGGTGGTCAGCCATGCGCAATCTCTCGAGCTTGTCGCCCGGCGGCACGGCGCACGCGACTGGAACACGCTTCATGCCCGTCTCAGACAGCGCAGCACCCCACTGCCCCTCGCCGTGGGCGCCAAGGTGAGCGGGCGCTATCTTGGGCAGGCCTACAGCGGAAAGATCCTGGCCGTTTCGGGGAGGGCCGAGCGTCGCCAGGTCGAGATTGCGCTGGATCAGCCGATCGACACCGTTCGATTCGACAGCTTCTCGAACTGGCGGCACCGTATTCGCGGCACGCTCGACAAAGACGGGCGCAGTCCTGAAACGACATCCGACGGCACACCGGTTCTCACCGTGGACAGGACGCAGGACTGACCGCACGCCACCGCCAGACTTCGTACCGCGCCACTGTTCGTTCCGGGCCCCCGTCGGGAATATGGCGCCCGCATCGACCAGCTCGCCGAGGGCATCCTTGGCGAGCCGGATTACACGGGGTTTATCCGCATGTGACAGAGCGAATGCCGGGAATGACCAAGCGGTACCCCAGAGCCGGTTGCGCCCAGGCTGTCGAATACCTCCCCGTTCGGTTATTCGGCCCGGAGGCTTTCGATAAGGGCGTTCCGTTGAGGCCTGCCAGGACCCATGCGGGGCCACAGGACCTAGTTTCCGGTCGCCTGACTGATGAACGCGGCCCTGTCATCGCTGACAATGCAGACAGGCCTGTCCCACACCCGCAGCAGGCGAAACAGGTCTCGGGCAACTTCCGCGCCCGCATCCCAGCCAGCAGGTCAGGTCCCTCCCTGCCCCTGCAACACGGCAATCAATTGCTGAACAAACCCTTGTAGGTATCGCGCAGGATGTTCTTTTGCACTTTGCCCATGGTGTTGCGCGGCAGAGCGTCGACGATCTCGAAGCGGCGCGGGTGCTTGAACCGGGCAAGGCTGTCGGTACAGGCAGCGGCCAGTTGATCGGCATCCGGGGCGGCGCCCTCTTGCGGCACGACGACAGCCACGACGGTTTCGCCGAAATCCGGGTGCGGCACGCCGATCACGGCGGTTTCCAGCACGCCCGGCTGATCGTCAAGCACCTGTTCGATTTCCTTGGGATAGATGTTGTAACCGCCCGAGATGATCAGATCCTTGTTGCGGCCGACGATGGTGACATAGTCATCCTCGCCCTGCACGCCGAGGTCGCCGGTGATGAAGAACCCGTCCTCGCGCAATTCGGCGGCGGTCTTGTCCGGCATCTGCCAGTAGCCCTTGAAGACGTTGGGACCACGGACCTCGATCACGCCGACCTCGCCACGCGGCAGCTCTGCCCCGGTTTCGGGATCGCAGACCTTCAGCTCGACGCCCGGCAGCGGCAGACCGACCGTCCCGGCCCGGCGGTCGCCATCATAGGGGTTCGACGTGTTCATGTTGGTTTCGGTCATGCCGTAGCGCTCGAGGATACGGTGGCCGGTGCGCTCTTCGAACCGCACGTGGGTCTCCGCCAGCAACGGGGCCGACCCCGAGGTGAACAGCCGCATGCCCTGCGTCAGGTCGCGGGTAAACCGGTCATCGTTCAGAAGCCGGGTGTAGAAGGTCGGCACGCCCATCATCGACGTGGCACGCGGCAGGTTGGCGATCACCACGTCCAGATCGAACTTCGGCAGGAAGATCATCGACCCGCCCGCCACGAGCATCACGTTTGTCGCCACGAAAAGCCCGTGCGTGTGGAAAATGGGCAGCGCGTGCAACAGCACGTCATCCGCGGTAAAGCGCCAGCAGTCGACCAACGTCTCTGCGTTCGAAAGAAGGTTCGCCTGCGTCAGCATCGCCCCCTTCGACCGCCCCGTCGTGCCGGATGTGTAGAGGAAGGCGGCCAGATCATCCTCCTCCCGCCCGGCGGTGTCAAAGCGGTCGGGCTGGTCGGCGGCGGCCTCGGTGAAGCTGCCGGTGCCATCGGCGGCCAAGGTCATCAACTGCGCGTCCAGCCCCTCGACCATCGGGCGCAGATCGTCGGCCTTGGCCGGATCGCCCACCACCAGCTTCGCGCCCGAGTTCTCGATGAAATAGGCCAGCTCGTCGCGGGTATAGGCCGTGTTCAGAGGCAGGAAGACGACGCCGGCCTGCACGCAGGCCGCGTACAGGGCCAGCGCCTCGGGGGATTTCTCCACCTGTGCCGCCAGACGGTCGCCCGGCACCAGCCCCGCATTGCTCAGCACATGGGCAAAGCGCGCCGCCATGCGCAGGAACGCCGCGTGGGTCAGGCTCTCACCCGAGGCAAGGTGCAGAAAGGGCGTGTCCTTGCCGGCATGGACACCGAACAGGCGGTCGTAAAGCGGGTTCATTTCGCGGGTTCCTTCAGTACGGTATCGGCAGCGGAGGCGAGGCCACGCACGTCTGACGAGGTAGCAATCTCACCCGTCGCGGCGAACTTTTCGTGGTTCTGCGAGACGCGGGCCAGATCATACAGGTAGTTGACCATCACCCCGTGCGATTGCGCCTGCCCCTTGGGCGAAACGTCGGCGCGGGCATGGAGCGCATGGACCAGCGCGCCATTGCCGAGGTGAAAGCCCGCCACCGGATCCAGCGGCCGGCCATTGTCCCGCTTGGCCCGCGTCAGGTACCAGGCAGCGAGTTGGCGCATCTGGGTGTCGTCTTGGCGGTCAAAGGGCACGTCGCGCCCCTCCAGCCAGCGGGCAAAGCCGGGAATGGGCGACAGCGTGACAAAGGTCCTGAGCCCCGGCAATTCCGCAGACAGGTCAGCGGCGACCTGCTTGATCAGGGAGTTGCCGAAGGAGATCCCCGCCAGCCCGGCCTGGCAGTTCGAGATGGAATAGAACACGGCGGTGTCGGCCTGATCGGCGGTCAGCGGCTCGCGTTCCTCGGCCAGCACGTTCTGCACCGATCCGGGGATGCCGCGCGTCAGGGCGACCTCGACGAAGATCAGCGGCTCGTCCGGCATGACCGGGTGGAAAAAGGCAAAGCAGCGCCGGTCCGCCGGTTGCAGGCGCCGCCGCAGGTCGTCCCATGAATCGATGGCGTGCACCGCTTCGTAGGCGATGATCTTCTCGAGGATCTGCGCCGGGCTTTCCCAGTTGATCGGGCGCAGCACAAGGAAGCCGCGATTGAACCACGATGCAAAGAGATGCCGGAAGTCCTGATCCAGCGCCATCAGCGCGTCGTCGTCGCGCCCCAGCCGCAGAAGGTCGGCCCGCATGCGCACCAGTTGCCGCGTGGCCCCGCGCACCTGGTTCAGCCGGCGGATCAGCTCCTGGCGCGGCGGTTCTGCGGCGGCGGCAAAGGCGCGGTAGGTCGCCTTGTTGCGGTTCTCGGCATAGCGCGCCAGCGCGGCGGCGGCGGCCTCCACATCCAGGTCCATGTCATGGGCGAGATGCTCGAAGAAGGCGCGCTTTTCCTCGTCCGACCAATCGGCGTAGCGGTCGATGATCTGCCGCGCCACCGCCTGCCCCGTCACCTCGCCCGTAGCGCCGACCAGCGCGGCGGTCAGTTCGGGCAAGGGCCGTCCGTCCTGCCGCGCCAGGCCAAAGCGATAGCGGTACTCGAAGACATTGGAGAGCAGATCGGCAAACAGGCTCATATCGCGGGTCCCATCACGAGGTCAGGCAGCCATGTGGCGATGCCGGGGAACAGGCACAAGATCATGATCGCCAGCACCATGCAGACCACAAAGGGCAACGAGCCGATGAGGATGGTCCGGAGCGAGATGTCCGGCGCGATGCCGTTGATGACATACAGGTTCAGGCCGACAGGGGGCGAGATCAGGCCGATTTCCATGTTGATCGTCAGCACCACCGCGAACCAGATCGGGTCGAAACCGGCGGTCTGGATGATCGGCAGCAGGATCGGCGCGGCCATCAGGATTACCGCGACCGGCGGCAGGAAGAAGCCCGCGATCAGCAGGAAGACGTTGACCGCCCCCATCAGGACCCAGCGGTTGACCTCCAGCTCGCCGATCCACGCGGCGATGCTCTGCGTGATGAAGAGCGAGGACAGCATGTAGCTGAACACCCCCGCCGCCGCGATGATGAAGAGGATCATCACCGACTCTCGGGTGGAGTCGCGCAGCACGGTCCAGAGGTCGCGCGGATTCCAGAGGCGGTAGATGATGACCGCGATCACGAGGCACAGAAGTGCGCCCACCGCCGCGGTTTCCGATGGCGTCGCGATGCCGCCGTACATGGCATATAGCACGCCGAGGATGATGAAGAGGAACGGCAGAACGCGCGGGAGGATCTCCAGCCGCTCGGACCAGCTGTAGCGGCGCGCGGTCAGCATGGCGCGGTCCCCCGACCGGGCGGTCGAATAGAGCGACCACGCCATGAAAAGGAACATCAGCATCAGGCCCGGCATCACGCCCGCCAGGAACAGACGGCCGATCGAGGTTTCCGTGGCGATGCCGTAGACGATCATGGTGACCGACGGCGGGATCAGGATGCCGAGCGTGCCGCCCGCCGCGATGGACCCAGCGGCGACGCCGTCGGGATAACCGCGCTTGCGCATCTCCGGGATGCCCATCTTGCCGATGGCGGCACAGGTGGCGGGGCTGGACCCGGACATGGCGGCGAACAGCGCGCAGGCCCCGAGGTTGGAGATCACCAGCCCACCCGGCACGCGGGTCAGCCAGCGCTCCAGCGCCTCGTAAAGGTCGGCGCCCGCCCGGGTAGAGGCGATACTGGCCCCCATGATGATGAACATCGGGATCGACAGGAGGGCGAAGTTGTCGAGCTTGCCGAACAGGATCTCGGGGATCAGTTCCAGCGACCGCATCCCGTCGAAGACCAGCAGGAACCCGGCAGAGACGATCAGCAGCCCGAGCGCGACGGACACGCCGGAAAACAGCACGACGATGGTGATGACGGCAACGAGGCCGCCCAGAAGGAGCGGGTCCATTCAGGTCTCTCCGGTATGGTGCTGGGCAATGGTTTCGGTGTCTTCGAGGCCGAAGGGCGCATCGACCCCGATCAGAAGCGCCACGAGGTCGGCAATCAGCTGCAGCAGCAGCAGGCCCAGACCCACGGGAATGGCGGAATAGGGGATCCACAGGCGGACGCCCCAGACGGTGTCGGATTTCCAGCCGCGCTCATAGGCGAAGTGCCAGTATTCCCAGCCGTACCAGAGCATCATCGCCACGATGGCGATGGACAGGGCCGACACGACCATGGCCAGGATACGGCGCGGTCCCGGCTTCAGCGCCAGCGGCACGAGGTCGACGTTCACATGGCCGCGCAGCCGCTGCACGTAGGCCAGCCCGATCAAGGTGGCCGCGATGACGAGATAGATCACCGCCTCGGTCTGCCACACGGTCGATCCGTTCAACACGAAGCGCACCCAGATCATCTGGCAGGTGATGGCCACCGCCGCGACGATCATGGCCGCCGAACACCAGCCCGCAAGGGTGCTGAGCGCCGCGACACCGCGCAGAAAGGGATTGTTGCCGGTGCGCGCGACCGCGCCGCCGATCTGGCCTGCCATGGCAAACCTCCGTCACTTGCGGGATGGGAAAAGGGCGGCCGGTCCCGTCGGCCGCCCATTGTGGTCAGGCGCGGGTCACTCGACCGACAGCGCGAGGTCCAGCAGCTTCTGGCCGTCCGGCGTCTCTTCGACGAAGGCCTTGTACGAGGTCTCTTGCGCCAGGGCGCGCCACTTGTCGAAATCCTCGGCGGACATCTGCGCGATCTCGACACCCGCATCCGCAAAGACCTGGGCGCTTTCGGCGTCTTCCTTCTTGGCCTCTTCGAGGTAGAAGGCCTGCGCCTTTTCCGAGGCCGCCTGCAGCGCGGCCTTCTGCTCGTCGGTCAGGCCGTCGTAGGTCGTCTTGTTCATCAGCAGCGGTTGATACATGAACCACAGCGCATAATCGCCCGCCGGCGTGTAGCACGCCACCTGCTCGTAGATGCGGTACGACACGAAGGAAGAAGACGAGGTGTTCGCCGCGTCCAGAACGCCGGTCTGCATGGCATTGTAGATCTCGGACGAGGCCATCGACGCGATGGACGCCCCTGCCCCGGCCAGCATCTGCTCGAACGCCTTGCCCGCGGCGCGGGTCTGCTTGCCCTGCATGTCTTCCGGCGCGGTGATGCAGCTGTCCTTGCCCGCAAAGCCGCCGGCGAGATAGCCGTGCACAAGCACCATGACGTCATCGCCGGCCATGATGTCCTCGATCTCGCCCATGAACTCGCTCTCGTTCAGGCGGGCGGCGTGGTCGTGGTTCTTCACGAGCCCCGGCATCAGGGTCAGGTTGTAGGCGGGCTGCTGGCCACCGGCATAGGACAGCGGCAGAACCGTCATGTCGAGCTGGCCGCGCGACAGGGGCGTGTATTGCTCGCGCGCCTTGAACAGCGAGGCGGACGGGAAAATCTTGATCTCGAGGTCCACATCGGCAGCGGCAACCTCGTCCGCGACGATCTGGGCCACCTTGTGGCGCACGTCGCCGGTGGACCACTGATGCGACAGGCGCAGCTCGGCGGCGGCGGCGGTCATCGCAGATGCGCACAGGGCAGCGGCTGCCACGCTGGCAGTCAGAAAATGTTTCATGATGTTCCTCCCTTTGCCGGGTCGGCCCGGTCTATGTCCGATTGGTGGCAGGTCCTGCACACGCTGTCAAATGTTTTGTATACAAGAAATCCCAGATTGCGTGCGCGCCAAAGCCGTGCAAAATCATGTCCAATGGAACGCAAACGCTCGGACCGCATCGCTGACGAACTCGAAGGGCTGATCTTTGACGGCACCTTTCCCGACGGCGCGCGCCTTGACGAGGTGATGCTGGCGGAACGGTTCGACGTCTCGCGCACCCCGATCCGCGAGGCGTTGCACCGGCTGACACTCTCCGGTCTGGTCGAGCAGTTGCCGCGCCGGGGCGTCTTTGTCCGCCAACCGGGTCCGGTCGAACTCATCGAGATGTTCGAGGTCATGGCCGAGCTGGAGGCCGCCTGCGCCCGGCTTGCCGCGACCCGCATCAGCGACGCCGCGCTGGACAAGCTGGCCGAGATCAACGCGCGCTGCATGGAAGCCGTCGCCGCGCAGGATGCCGACGCCTACTACCGCGAGAACGAGAGCTTTCATGCGCTGATCTATGCGCAGTCCGGCAACGGGTTTCTGGAAGGCGAAGCGCTTCGGCTGCAGCGCCGCCTGCAACCGTTTCGCCGGACCCAGCTTCGGCTGCGGGGGCGCCTGCGCCAATCGATGGCCGAGCATGAGGCGGTTCTTGCCGCGCTGTGTGACGCCGACGGGGCGCAGGCCGCCGAGATCATGCGCGCCCATGTGGCCGTGCAAGGTGAAAAGTTTCACCACCTTCTGGCCAGCCTGAAACCGGCCGCCGCCGCAAACAGCTGACCGTTCCCGGCCCGCAGACGTCCCGCCCCCTTAACGGCGTTCGGTTGATCGAAAATCCGTGCTGCGATCCGGTCGGAAACGAGGCCCGGTATCATAGCTAGATGTTGCTATTCCCTCGGCTGGCCGTGACCTCCAGAACGTCGCGCTCGTCTTTCTCCCGTTCTTCGAAGACGGCAGGGATGGCTGCCTCAGACCGGGACCGCCGCCGGGCGGTTCCCGATCATCCGCTACACGGACCCCGCAAGGCGGCAAAGCGCAGACTGTCTGCCCGCCCCCCTACTGGATGACGAGCGCGTGTTTCGCGATGGAAGTCTGATCCGAATTGACGAAATACTGGATCAGGTACTCGCCGGGTTCCTCCGGCAGGGTGAGGCTGAGCACCGGACCACCCGAGGTTTCCGCGTATGTCCGCCACTGGCCTGAGCCCCCGGCCCCGGCCTTGCCGAGCCCGATGTAGTCTCCGTCGTAGTTGGGTCCGGTCCATGCGACCTCGATCGTCTCACCTGGCGCCGCAGTAGCCGGGGCATCGAGCGTTGCGGCGGGCGTCACGACCTTGACCGGGATTTCCAGCGCAGAGGTGTTGTCCTGGTCGAGGAAGTACTGAACGGCATAGTCCCCCCCGACAGTCGGTATCCGCAACCGCGCGGGCGAGCCGTCGACGGTCGGCGCATAGGACCGCCACTGGCCCGACCCTCCGGCGCCCGCCAGACCGATGCCGATGAAATCGCCCGCATGGTTCGGACCGGTCCACGGTATGTCCACGATAGTCCCGCCCGTCACGATGGCGGGCACCTCCATGCTGACCTCCGCCGCGGTCACGCTCAGAGGCACCTCGTAAAGCGGTGTGTTCCGCTGATCGAGAAAGTACTTGATCACGTAGTTGCCGGGTTCGGCGGGAACGAGCAGCCGGACCGGATTGCCCGTGCTGGTCTCGGCGTAGTTGCGCCACTGGCCGGAGCCGCCCGCGCCGGCCTTGCCGACACCGATGAAATCGCCCGGCGTGTCCGGACCTGTCCAGGCCACCTCGATCATGGTCGAGACCTCCGCACTGGCCGGGGCGCTCAGCGACACCTCGGGTTGGCGCAGCGTGATCGGGACCTCGATGAGTGCTGTGTTGTCCTGGTCGAGGAAGTACTTGATCAGATACTCGCCCGGCTCTGAAGGTGTCATCAGGCGCGCGGGATTGCCGTCGGCCGTTGCGACGTAGTTGAGCCACTGGCCCGAGCCGCCCGCACCGACCTTGCCGATCCCGATGAAGTCACCGGGCGTGTCGGGACCGGCCCATGCGACTTCGATCGTCTGGCTGACATCCGCCTCGGCCGGGGCGGTCAGGCTGACCTGAGGCTGGCCGACCGTGATGGGGATCTCGAAGAGTGCCGTGTTGTCCTGATCGAGGAAGTACTTGATCAGATAGTCTCCGGCCTCGGGCGGCGCCTGCAGGCGCGCGGGGTTTCCGTCCGAAGTGGCGGCAAAGTTGCGCCACTGGCCGGAACCGCCCGCGCCGACCTTGCCGATCCCGATGAAATCGCCCGGTGTGTCCGGCCCGGTCCAGGCGACCTCGAAAAAGGTGCTGGCCTCGACCTCTGCCGGGGCGGAAAGGGAAATCTCCGGCTCGGTGACGGTGACCGGAACCTCGAAGGACGCCCAGTTGTCCTGCCCGAGGAAATACTTGATCAGGTAGTCCCCCGGCGCGGCGGGCGCGCGCAATTGCAGCGGGCTGCCCTGCGAGGTCATGGTGAAGTTGCGCCATTGGCCGGAACCGCCCGCCCCCACAAGACCGATGCCGATGAAGTCGTCCGGGTAGTCGGGGCCGGTCCACGCGACTTCGAAGGTCTCGCTGACACTGACCTCCCCCGGCGCGCTGATCGTGATATTGGCGGGCAGAACGTCGATGGCGACGCTGCCCAGCATGTCGTTGGTTGCCCCGTCGAAGTACCCAATGACATACGCGCCGGGCTCCGGCGGCACGAGAAGGCTCAGGGGCGACCCCGCGCCGGTCTCGGTGAAGTTGCGCCAGCGGCCGGAACCGCTTGTCCCGGCCTTGCCGATGCCGATGAAGTCGCCCTCCGCGCCCGGACCGTTCCAGGTGACCTCGATGGTCGACCCGACGATGGCCGACGAGGGCGCGCCGATGGACGCCGTGACCGCAGGCGGTTCAAAGACGACGACGATCTCGCGCGGGTCGGCGGTCACGATGAACTGCCGCGGCGGCGATGCGGTTTCCTGTGCCGCCCAGTACGCCGTCACAGTATGCGCGCCGGGCATCAACTGGGCCGGCATCGGGTTGGCCATCTCGCCGTCGACCAAGACGCCCGCGTCCTCGGACACCACGTCCCAGATCACCGGCGTCTCGATCTCGGGGCCGTTCTCCGTGCCGATCACGGCGCGGAATGTCACCATCGTGGGATCGGGCGCGGGCTCGGGAAAGACCACCTCGACCCGCTGGCCCTGATCCGTCTCCCGGGCCGCAACGTCGAAAACCGTCCCGGCCTCTGCGCCATCGCTTTCGCGAATCCCTATGACATCGTAGCGTCCCGCCACGAGGTCGATGGCATAGCCCGGCCCTGCCCCGTCATAATTCGCCCCTGCCTCGGGCAGGATGTTCCAGCGGATCGGCCCGGCGATCTCGGGACCGCCCGGCTGCAGGACGCCCGCGATCTGCACCGTCTGCGGGACGTAGACCGGTTCCTCGACAACGGCGTTCAGGGCACTGGCCAGCTGGTCCGCGCTGCCGGCGGTCAGGAACTGCCCGCCCGTCTCCCGGGCAAGACATTGCATCTGGGCCAGGGCTTCCGGATCGGTGACGTCGAAGCCTATGACATGGGCGGTGAAGTCGATCCCCGCTTGCTCCATCGCGCGCGCCGCGGCGCAGGGGTCGGGATTGCAGGTCTCGATCCCGTCGGACACAAGGATGACCGTCGCGCGCTCCTCCGTATAACGCAGGGCTTCTGCCGCCGCGAGAAGCGCATCGGTCATGGGGGTCTTGCCACGCGGATTGATCCCGTTCACCGCCTCCCTGATCCGGGCCGATGTCCCCTGCCCCGGCGCCACCACGGTTTCGATATCCGCACAGTTGCCCCGCTCGCGGTGGCCATAGACCGTCAGGCCAAGGTTCTGGTCGGCGGGAAAGCTGTCCAGCAGGTCTCCGACCACGTCGCGGGCAATGACGATCTTGTTCACGCCGTCGATCTGGCCCCACATCGAGCCGGAGCCATCGATGACGAGGATTGTGTTGGGACGGTCCTGCGCCATGGCAAAGGACGCGCAGGTTGCGAAAATGACAGTGATCAAAAGGCGAAGCATCGGGCCTCCGGGAAAAAATGTTTTGCTAAACTTGCAGCAGCATAGACCGAAGGGCACTGCCGGAATACCCCACTTTCCCGAGATGGATTCGCGTGGCCAACGGCAGGTGCATGGGGACAGGCGCATTGGTGAATGCTGTCCCGCGCGATAAAACTCGCGTCGGGAAACCCCGTTACAGCGATCTACGCCTGAACGAACGCCCGGCTCCGGGGCCTTACGCAACACCCGCTATTCGCGCGGGGCGTCCCGCTCCAGGAGGTCCTCTGCGTCCCGGCGTTCCGCTGCCACGAGGGGAATCAACGCCTTTTCCTCGGACTGGTGATCCGACCCTTCGCCGGGCGCGACAGGCGGCCTGGCGGCTGTCTTCTCTCGGGACGGCGCTTTCGTCGTGGGTTCAGGGAGGGCACCGACCCCCTCCAGGCGAATGCGGTAGGTGGTGTCGGGGATCGCGACGCCCGCATCCTCGATGGCCGCTTTCACGAGGCGAATGGCGTCGCCGCGTGCTGTCGCGAAGCCGGTCTTGTTCTGGTCGATCCAGCCGGTGACACGCAGGATCGCGCCGGACTCGGTGATGTTCTCGATCCAGACCAGTTCTTCCGGATCGTCGAGCACGAAGGGCTGCGCCTTCAGGGCCGCCTGCGCCAGGATTCGCGTCGCCTCGAGATCCGCGTCGGGGTCGATGCCGATATCGAACATGAACCGCCGCGCGGGGTTCTGGGTGTAGTTCACGATCCTGCCCTTGAAGACCGCGGCGTTCGGAATGCGGATATGGTTGCCGTCCAGCGACAGCAGGATCGTCGCGCGAGAGGTCAGCCGGATCACGCGGCCCACGTCCCCCTCGATCTCGACCAGATCGTTTGGCCGGAAAGGCTGACGCAGGCTCAGCATGATGGAGGCCACGAAGTTCTCGACCGTGTCGCGGACCGCGAAACCGATCGCCAGACCCACGATCCCGGCCGCGCCAAGGATGGTCCCGAGCAGAGCCGCTGCGCCCAGAAGATCCAGCGCAACCACGATACCGACGATGGCGCAGGCGACGCGGAAGGCCTGACGGTAGATACCCGCGATGAAGGCATTCGGCGCGATCCGGTCCCAGAACCTCAGGCGCGCCAGCAAGACGCCAAAGGTGATGATCACCGCGAACGCGCCCGTGGCAAGGATGAACAGGGGCAATCGGGCGATGAACTGTTCGAAGCGTGTGCGGAAGCGTTCGACGGCGGGGTTGAGTTGCTGGGATATGTTGTCCGACGCGGCAAGCGCGTTGTTCACCGCCACGACACCTTCGAGACGCTCGGCGATTGCCGCGACCTTCCGGCCGATGACCGGGTCCGCGACATCGCCCGCCAGCCTGACCACACCGGCCTCCACCGACACGGTGATCCCCTCGTGTTCGAGCGCGCCCAGAATGGCCCGCAGACGTTCGGCAATGGCCTGATCGGAAGGCCCGTTCTCGACCGCGAGAACGCGCGACGGATCGGGTGCCGGGTCACTCTCCTGCGCGGTGGCCGGTGTCCACGCGACGACGAGAAGGCAGAGCAGATAGACAATGGAGCGCTTCATGACATCATCCTTAGCGAAGAGCATGGGGTGCATCCATCCAAAGCTGTGAATGACAGCCAACGGCCGGTCTACGCCATCGGGTCCCCCCTCCTCCGGCACCGCATGTCTGCCACGGAGCCTTGCTGCCGCACCCAGCGGCCTCACTGCCTCAACATCGGCGCCGAACGCGCCCGCGACACACCGCACCATCGCCTCCAGACCTACCGGCACAGATGGCGTCTCCGGGCCGGATAGGTCCGAACGACCCCACGGCAGCACACCCGGATTGCACCCCACGCGCCGGACAGCGGCAGGAACCAACGGGCGATGCGCCCCGTTTAACATGGAATCGCGGTTCCGCCGCGCGCCTGCCCTGACGCATCGGAGTTTCCATGAAGACGACCCTCACCGTGAACGCGAAATCCCATGACGTGGAGCACGACCCGCGCCGTACCCTGCTCGACACCCTGCGCGACGACCTCGGCCTGCCCGGCACCAAGAAGGGCTGCGACCATGGTCAGTGCGGCGCCTGCACGGTGCTGGTGAACGGCACGCGGGTGAATGCCTGCCTCTGCCTGACCGCGATGCACGACGGTGACGAGATCACCACCATCGAAGGGATCGGCACGCCGGAACGCCTTTCGGCGCTGCAGAAGGCCTTTGTCGAGAAGGACGGCTACCAGTGCGGCTACTGCACGCCCGGGCAGATCATGTCCGCCACCGCCCTGCTGCAGGAGATCGCCGATGGCGCGCCCTCCTATGTCAGCGACGCGCTCGACGGCGCGGCCTTCACCGATGAAGAGATCGCAGAGCGCATGTCCGGCAACCTCTGCCGCTGTTCGGCCTATCCGCTGATCCGCGAGGCCATCGCCATGGCGGCGGAGGCAAAGCAATGAGGCCCTTCGACTACCACCGTGCCGCCTCCTTCGACGATGTGACGGCAGGCCAGATCATCGCGGGCGGCACCAACCTGCTCGACCTGATGAAGATACAGGTCATGACCCCCGCGACCCTCGTGGACATCACCCGGCTCGACGGCCTGTCGGGTATCGAACCGGACGGCGACGGGGTGCGGATCGGCGCGCTGGTGACCAACACGGCGCTCGCCAACGACCGCCGCATCCGGTCGGGCTGGCCGCTCCTGTCGCGGGCAATCCTCGCCGGAGCCTCGGCCCAGATCCGCAACAAGGCGACCACCGGCGGCAACCTGCTGCAGCGCACCCGTTGCCCCTATTTCTACGACACCTCGCAGGCCTGCAACAAGCGCGCGCCCGGGACGGGGTGTGCCGCCCAAGGAGGTGCCGGGCGGATGCTGGCGCTCTTCGGCACCTCGGACCAGTGCCTTGCCGCGCATCCGTCGGACATGGCCGTGGCACTTGCCGCGCTGGATGCAGAGGTGGAAATCCGCACGGCCGGCGGCGACACCCGCCGCGTGCCGGTCCGCGACCTCTACCGCCTGCCGGGCGAGCGCCCCGACCGGGAGACGATCCTTGAGGACGGCGACCTGATCACCGCCGTGATCCTGCCCGCCCCGCGTTCGGGCAGCCGACAGGGTTACCGCAAGGTGCGCGACCGGGCATCCTACGCCTTCGCGCTGGTCTCGGTGGCAGGCGCCGTCACCATGGCGGGCGAGACCATCGAGGATGTCACCCTTGCGTTCGGCAGCGTCGCCCCGCAGCCCTGGACGATCCCGGAGGTGGAAGAGGTGCTGAGAGGCGCGACCGCCTCCGACGACCTCTTCCGGCGCGCGGCGGCGTTGATCGCCCCCGGTGCGGCCCCCCATCCGGATACCGAGTACAAGCGCACCCTCCTGCGCCGCACCTTCATCGCCACGATGCGCCAGCTCGCCGGGCTGGCCGACACCGCTGGCACAGACATCGCGAGGGCAGAGGCATGAAAGACCATTTCACCATGGACAGCCCGCAGCCCCGGCTGCTGGATGAAACGAAACAGGGCGTGATCGGCATGCCGATGGACCGGCCCGACGGCCCGCGCAAGGTCTCCGGCACAGCGGATTACACCGCCGACCACACGCCCGAAGGTGTGGCGCATGGCGTGCTGGTGCGGGCCACCATCACGCGCGGCCGGGTCACCGGCATGGACCGCGACGCGGCCCTCGCCATCGACGGCGTGATCGACGTCATCACCGACCCGCGCATGACCCGCAACCCGGCACAGGGCATGGCCGGGGAGGCCCCGGGCCAGCCCGGCGACGCAGTGCATTACCACGGCCAGCCCATCGCGCTGGTCGTCGCCGAAAGCTTCGAGGCAGCACGGGACGCGGCACAGCGTTTGTCGGTCCGATACGAGACCGAGGACGCCGCCGTCACGCCGGACACCACCCCCGACCTTGAGACCGCCGACCCCGAGACCGCGGGCGATTTCGACACCGCCTGGTCGGGCGCCGACGTGCGCATCGACCGCGCCTATACCACCCCCTCGCAGGCCGCCGCCGCGATGGAACCGCACGCGGCCATCGCCGAGTGGCAGGGCGACACCGTCACCCTGCGCAGCGCCCTCCAGATGGTGCGGTTCAACAAGGACGAACTCGCCGACACGCTGGGCATCGAGCCCTCGCAGGTGCGCATCCTCGCGCCCTTTGTCGGGGGCGGGTTCGGCTCCAAGCTGGGGCTCGGACCGGAGGCCGCCGCAGCCGCCATCGCCGCGCAGAAGCTGGGCCGCCCGGTGCGCGTGGTCATGAGCCGACAGACTGTCTTCGACAGCGTTTTGCGCCGCTCCGAAACCGCGCAGCGCGTCCGCCTCGGCGCGACGAAGGACGGACGGATCACCGCGATTTCGCATGACGACCGGGTGTCCAACCTCGACGGCGAAGGCTTTGCCGAACCCGTCAGCCAGGCCTCGCAGTTCCTCTACGGGGCCGACGGGCTCAGCTTCACCCAGACGGTGGCGCGCATCGCGGCCACCCCGGCGGGCTCCGTGCGCGCCCCGGGCGAGGCGGTCGGCATGCTGGCCTTCGAAGCGGCTATCGATGAGCTTGCACACACTCTGGGGATGGACCCACTGGAGCTGCGGCTGAAGAACCTGCCGGAAAAGCACCCGATGGACGGCCGCCCCTACAGCGCGCGGCGGCTGGCGGATTGCCTGACCGACGGCGCACAGCGCTTCGGCTGGTCCGACCGCTGGCAGGCCGGGACACGCCGCGAAGGCGACTGGCTGATCGGGATCGGCATGGCGTCGGCGGCCCGCTCCAACATGCTGGTGCGGTCGGCGGCGCGGATGCGGCTCACCGGGGATCGTGCCATCGTCGAGACCGACATGACCGACATCGGCACCGGAACCTACGCCATCCTCGCGCAGGTCGCCGCCGAGATGCTCGGCCTCCCGCCCGCACAGGTCGACGTGCGGCTGGGCGACTCGGACCTGCCCGGCGCCTCCGGCTCCGGCGGCAGCTTCGGGGCAAACTCCGCCGGGTCCGCCGTCTTCCTCGCGGCCAGGAAACTGCGCGCAGAGATTGCGGCGCGGCTTGGCTGCGACGTCGAGACCCTGACATTGCAGGACGGGCGGGCGCGCGGCGACAACCGGGAGGCGGCGCTCACGGACCTCATCCCCGAGGAAATCCTGGCCGAAGCCACCATCGAGAAGGGCGAGACCGCCGAAAGCCATTTCTCTTCCGGGTTCGGCGCACATTTCGCCGAGGTCGCCGTGAATGAATGGACGGGAGAGATCCGCGTCCGCCGCATGCTGGGCGTCATGGCGATGGGCCGCATCCTGAACGAGAAGACCGCCCGCAGCCAGGCGCTCGGCGGGATGATTTGGGGCATCGGCGCCGCGCTGACCGAAGAGATGCAGAACGACCCGCGCGACGGCCATGTCGTCACGCGCGACCTCGCCAACTACCACGTCCCCGCCCATGCCGACGTGCCGGGCGACATGCAGGTGGTCTTCCTCGAGGAACGCGACGACTGGGCCAACCCGATCCAGACCAAGGGCATCGGGGAGCTGGGCATCTCCGGCGCCGGCGCGGCGGTGATCAATGCCGTCGCCCATGCCACCGGCAAGCGCGCCTACGACTTCCCTATCCTGCCGGACGACATGGTGGCCCTGTTCGAGGCGTAAAGGCCGCGACAGGTACAGCCACACCGTTCACCTGCTGCGCAAGTCCGCGGACCCGCACCGCGGCGCAGCAGGTGCTCCCGCGCAACGATCCTTGGGGGTTCCGGTCTATGCCTACCGGCACAAGAAGTTCCGATTTTCCGACGATGACGCGCAACTCTGCCAGAATGACGATCAGCGAACAGAACCGCCCATTCCGCTTCAGAAAGTGCCTGAACTCATAAGCCCCTGACCTTTTATGCAACGACATTTGTAAAGGGAAAATGGCAGAAGGGACTTGGGCTCAGGACTCGTTCCGCCTCACAGCCAGAAGATGACGGTTGCGGCGAGTGCGATCGCCGAGAAGAAGGTCTTCGGGCATCGGTCGTACCGCGTTGCAACGCGCCGCCAGTCCTTGAGCCTGCCGAACATGATCGCGATGCGATTACGGCGTTTGTATCGCGGCTTGTCGTACCGGACAGGCGTCTTCCGCTTCCGGCCCGGGATGCAAGGACGTATCTTCTTGTCCTGCAAGGCTTCTCTGAACCAGTCGGCATCGTAGCCCCGATCTCCGAGAAGCCACTTCACGTTGGGCAGCCGGCTAATGAGCGCACGCGCCCCGATGTAGTCGCTGACGGGACCGGCCGTCGGGAACAGGTCGATGGGCCGGCCGCGGCTGTCGCAGATGGCGTGCAGCTTCGTGTTCATGCCTCCCTTGGTTCGGCCAATAAGGCGTCCACGCCCCCCTTTTTAACGCCCAGGCTGGACGCCGTGCGATGGGCCTTCAGATGGGTGGCGTCGATCATCACAGTCGTCTCCTCGCCGTGCTCAGCGGCCAGCCCAGCCATGATCCGGGCGAAGACGCCTTTATCGCTCCATCTTTTCCAGCGGTTGTAGAGTGTCTTGTGGGGGCCATACTCGCTTGGGGCGTCGCGCCACCGCAAGCCGTTGCGATTTATGAAGATAATGCCACTCAGAACCCGCCGGTCATCAACCCGGGGCTTGCCGTGCGACTTCGGAAAGTAAAGCTCAAGACGCGCCATCTGCGCATCGCTCAACCAGAAAAGATCAGTCATGGTCACCGCTCGTTTTCGAGCGGTGAATCACGAGCGCCCAACCAAATCAATGGGTTCTGAGCCTACAGCTCTGTCCCCAATCCAGTAGAAAGGCAACCGGCGGGGAGCAGGTCATGACACATAGCGAGCGAGTCCGGCGGCCATAGCCAAGCGTGCCGTCCGGCCGGACCCGACGCCGCCCCTCATGCCAAGCTCAGCTGATGACCGGTCTCGGCCCACAGCCGCCATTCGTCAGGTAGTCATCGCAGTAACGCGGCTTCCCCGGACCGGCCTTTCGGCCCATTGCGCAACAAAAATCGGAAGCACTAAGGTCAGCGGTGCGAGGCCTCCCAATCGTGCGCTGCCTTGGTGCCGGATGCCCGCGTCGTTCTTATGCGACGGGATGAGCGCGACGTCTTCAACTCGCTTTCCAAGATCGCGCGAGTTCCCGTGCGAGATCGACGAAGACCTTGAAAGCCGCCGGCGGATTGCGCCGACTGGGATAGTATAGGCAAAGCGGCGCCAGCGGCGGCGTCCAGGCGTCGAGAACTCGCACCAGCCGCCCCGTTTCGATATCCTCTCGCACGTCCGACTCCATGAAGAACCCGATGCCGAGGTCATCGAGCACGGCAATGCGCGCGAGGCTGGCTTCGTCCAGCGTGATCGGCCCCGCGACATCGACATGAACCGGCTGGCCCTCGGCTTCGAACTGCCAGCGAAAAAGCGCACCGTTCGGCAGACGCGTCCGAATGCAGGCATGCGCCTTCAGGTCGGCCGGCACCTGCGGCGGCTCCCGGCCTTCGAAATAGGCGGGTGTCGCGACGACCGCGTAGCGACGCGCGGGCCCGAGCGGGATGGCGATCATATCCGTCGGCACAAGGTTCTGGCTGCGCACCCCAAAAATCGAAACCGTCCGCCACGATGTCGACGAGGTTGCCTTCGGTCACGAGGTCGATCTGCACCCCCGGGAACCGCCGCAGGTATTCGAGTACGAGCGGCGCCAGGATCTCCCGGCCCGCCGTGGCGAAGGTGTTGATGCGCAGAATGCCCGTGGGCGTCTCCTGCTGCGAGCGGACCGTGTCGATCGCGCCGTGAATGTCCTTGAGCGCCGGGCTGACCTGATCGACGAAACGCTGCCCAGCGGCAGTCAGCGACACGCTGCGGGTCGTGCGATTGAAGAGCCGCACGCCAAGTTGCGCCTCGAGTTTCGAGACCGCGCTGCTGAGTGCGCTCGTGGACATCCCCACGTCCAGCGCGGCCGCCCGGAACGATCCCCTGCGGGCAATCGCCAGCACCGCGTCGAACTCAGCCAGCTTGTAGGTCGCCATTATCCCGAAAATCCAAACTCCACGTCCGGATTAATCCCGCTTATCCGCATTGTGTCAAAGCCTTAAATTCAAACTCATGGCGCCGGTCCCGATCCGAGCCGAGAGGCCGGGCGGCCAGATCGGTAGCTGCCACTGATCCCCACCCACAAAGGAAACCCAAAATGAGTATCGAACTGCCAGACGCGATTGACGCCTATTTCTCGGCCGACAAGACAGGCAACGCACAGGCGCTGTCGGAGTTGTTCACGCAGGACGCCACCGTCGTCGACGAAGGCAACACCTACCAGGGCCGCGAAGCGATCCGACAGTGGATGGCGAATGCCTCCACGCAATACACCTACACGGTAGAGCCCTTCGACATCGCGGAAGAAGCTCAGCGAACGATCGTCACCAGCCACCTTGTCGGCAATTTCCCCGGCAGCCCGGTCGACCTGCGCTATTTCTTCGTGCTTCGCGGGGACAAGATCGCCGAACTGGAGATCGTTCCATGAGCCCCTTCCTGACCCTCGAGGGCAAGCGGGCCCTCGTCACCTCCGGCACGCGCGGTGCCGGAGGTGCGACCGTGGCCCTGTTCAAGGCGCTTGGCGCCGACGTTCTGACGACGGCGCGGACAAGGCCGCCGGAGATGCCGGAAGACCGGTTTGTGGCTGCGGACCTGACCCGGGCCGAGGGGTGCGCCAGGGTGGCAGAGGCCGTACGCGAGAGGCTGGGTGGCGTCGATATCATCGTCCACATGCTCGGCGGCTCCTCGGCGCCCGCGGGCGGCTACAGGGCGCTTGGCGACGACGAGTGGCGGCGCGAGCTCGATCTGAACCTGATGCCGGCGATCCGCCTCGACCGTGTGCTTGTTCCGGAGATGGAGTCGCGGGGCAGCGGCGTCGTGATCCACGTCACATCCATCCAGCGCGAACTGCCGCTGCCAGAGGCGACGACCGCCTATGCCGCTGCCAAGGCGGCCCTGTCCACCTACAGCAAGAGCCTGTCGAAGCAGGTTTCGCCCAAGGGTGTGCGGGTCGTCCGGGTCTCTCCGGGCTGGATCGAGACGGAGTCCTCCGTCGAGCTGGCCAAGCGCCTCGCGACGGAACACGGGGTCGACGTGGAAGCGGGCAATCGCATGATCATGGACTCGCTGGGCGGCGTGCCGATCGGGCGTCCGTCAAGACCCGGCGAGATCGCGAACCTGGTCGCCTTCCTCGCCTCGGACCGCGCCGGGTCCATAACCGGCACGGAATACGTGATCGATGGTGGAACAGTTCCGACGGTGTAACATGCAATGTCACCGGCCTTGATCAAATACAGCTGCGGATCGTCAAATCGGGACGCTTTGGTAAAGCAAAGATGTAGAACTAACGGCGACCGCTGCATTCACTCAAGGGTGAAGCGGCGGAAGCCATTATCGTAACCCACGACGGTGTCATTGGCATCCTTGGACGCTTTGAGAAACCCTATCGGCTGTGACGAATTTCCATCCGGACATTCTCCTCCACTCGGGCGCGCCCCCCAAAAACCTTCGTTCAAGTTGCTCGCAACGACATTTGGAAAAGGAGACGAAGCGGTCTTGAGGCAGCCCATCGGGAGGGCGTCGCATCGCTGACCGGGTTGCCCGTCGCTTCCGGCCCTCAGCCGCCATTTCTCAAGGGCATCGAGGCTGCGGTGCAGCGCTCCGGAACCGGACTTTTATTATCAATGTTGCCACTACCGTCCCGGGCGCCGTTCTCAAGGACGAAATGAGCGCCTTTCGAGTGTCGCCCGAGGAACGGGGTCACCAATCGGCGTCAGCCCAACGGGAGGCCTTCAAGGCCCCCCTCATGACGCGATTCCGATGACGCTGTGGCAAGGACTTTTGCCCGTTACACAGAGCAAGCCGATGAGATGGGCAATTTGGAATCGGCTGTCCGGTGCATTTCCGGCAATTTGCGGGGGATGTATGTCACTGGATAAAGGGCCCTGCCTGATCCAGATATGCCACGTCAAAATTCGCAAGCGAGACGAGACCGTCCAAGTCGTCAATCTTGACGCGCCCATTCTGGAACGTCACGAAGCCTTCCTCGCGCAGGTGGCGCAAGACGCGGTTCACATGGACGGCGCTCAGCCCCAGGGCGTCGGCCAGGTGGTACTGCGTCAACGGACACTCGAAGCCGGACCTGTCGCCGATCCCGACCAGATGAAGACGTGCGCTCAGTTCGAGAAGAAAATGTGCCATCCGAACCTCGGCTGACCGGCGTCCGAGATTGACGAGGTGTTCGACGACCATCGCTTCGTCGCGTGACGCGGCCCAAAGCACGGCCGTTGCCAGTCGGGGTGCATCGGAGAAGCTGTCGAAAATTTCCGGCGCGAGAACCTCGGATGCCTCGATCCGCGCCACGGCCTCGATGCTGTGGTCGGCCGTGCGGAACAGGATGCTGCGCAGCCCCAGAAAGTCTCCAGGTATCTGGAAATCCACGATCTGCCTTTCCCCGTCGGGAAGCAGCTTGAAGGCGCAGGCCCAGCCCTCGGCCAGGATGAACGCTGACTGGTTCCTCTGACCTTCATGGATCATCTGGTGGCCCGACTGAAACGTTCTTCGGCGGCGGTGATAGCGTGCAAGCGTTTCCAGATCGGTGCGGGACAACGCAACGTAGGCGGACAGCTTGCGCGTCAGGGGGCTTTGCCGAATCGACATGTCGGATTCCACCTCCGTTCGGGAATGCGTGGCCTGATCCAGCGAATAGCCCGACAAGTTGTCCGTCAAGCCGCTCTGGATCAGTCCGGCAAGGCAAACAACGCATAAGATCACGAAAGATGGCGCTGTCGACCTCCGGCAGCTCGCGCATTTCACCTGATCAGAAAGCGACCCAGATCATGCTAGGACCACACGACATCGCCGGAACGGCCGCACTTTCCATATGTGAATCGCTGTTGCTGGCGCTGAACGATCGCAACATCCTGCCGGAAAAGGAAATCGTGGGTATTCTCGCGGATGCCGCCGCCGCGCACCAGTTTGTCCCGGACACAGAGCAGTCCGAGATGCACGAGGCAGTTGCAGCATTAATCAACGGCATTCTGGAGGGTGGAAATTCCGTGCGGCGCAGATGAACGCTTTGGCACATGACGAAATCCGATCCGGACCGTATTCCGGTTGTGGCCCCGCCGCACGAGGTAATAGGCGGCGGAGCCATCCGGGCAGCGGCTCAGCCTTTGCGCTGGCCAGATTTGCCCTTTCCGGGGGTCTTGTGAAACATCGCGTCGGTCTGGCTTTCCTTGCCCGCCGTTTCACGTACCTTGTAGTCGCTGGGCTGTTTGACGCTTTTCGGCGTCCCGGATGCCTTTTTCGTCTTCTTGTTCTTGTCCATGTCGGGTTCCTTTCCCTGATCGCACCGCAGCATCATCGGGGCTTCCTTTGCCGTCTGCAGAACAGCGCTTTGAAACCGGCTCATCTGTCCCGACGGGACATCGCTTCAGCATGCAAATGTTCCATGGACCATATCCTCCGATTACCCTGTGCAGGCTGATGCAGATCAGTAAGAGTTGGCTGCCCCGCGCTAACCTCGGTCAGCCCGCCGACCTGTCCTGTGCTGTACAGAACAGGCACGACCCGCGATGTTCAGGAGCGATTTGGAATGACCGAGGATGATCACGGTCCCGACCCGTCACGGGCCAGCGCACCGCGCCTTGCCGGCAGAAGTCGCCAGCAGCAGACTGCCTCGTTGCAAGTGGCCGGTCTCCTCGGTTGTCCACTAAGGCACCAGGCCCGACCCTCTCATATCGAGATTCGCAAACGGCACGGCATCTGGCAAGTGCGCGAGGGCGGCGTGTTTCGAGGCGATTACCACCAGGAGGAGCACGCCAGGGCGGCCGCGGCCCAGCTTGAAAAATCGCCTTGATGAAAGTGACTGATCCCAAAAGCCGCCCCGACCATCTTCGGTCCCGGCGCAGCGGATCGATGGCGAGGAGAACGAAGGTGCGCGACGCCCTTCGTTCCCGGCGCGAGCGTGTCAGACCCCGCAGAACCGAACGACGGATCGAGGTCGATGCAAAGGGAACTGAAAAGATGCCCTTGCCCCAATCAGCGCCCACATCTGGCGCCATCCCCTTTCCGGGAGCCCACGGAAGACCCCGGTTCAATCAGACCTTCGCAACCGTCCTTGCGTTGCTCGATGGATGAAACGGTCCACGCGTCGCCGCATCGCCTGACGGGACATGTCACGCTTGTCACTCTGGAGGATGTACGCCGACAGATCGGCCGCACCGGGCAGGATTTGCCGTTGGACCTGGCGGGCGTCACCCGACTGGATATGTCCGGCGCGTGGTTGCTTGCACAAGGCGGACGGCCCCTGACCGGCGCGGATAACGCGTAAAGGCGGCTCATCGAAGCGGTCAGGGATGCCATGCGGTCTGGCATTGTCGCCAAGGACCGCTCGGCATTGCAGCGGGTCGGAGACGTGGTCGTTGCAGTCGGCGCTGCGCCGGGCCGGGCGCTGCTCAACCTGGCACAAGGCCTTGGCTTCGTCGGTCTTGTCATGGCACGCCTCGCCGGGACCGCGCGGCATCCGGGCCGGTTCAGGATCACAGCGCTGGTGCATCACATGCAAGCGGTCGGGCTGAGTGCCATCCCCATCGTCGCGCTTATGGGGTTCCTCATCGGAATCGTGCTGGCGTTTCAGGGTGCTGCTCAACTGCAGCAGTTCGGCGCCGAAGTCTTTGTCGTCGACCTGATCGCCGTCTCGATCCTGCGCGAGCTCGGCATGCTCCTGACCGCAATCATCGTCGCGGGACGATCCGCCTCGGCCTTCACCGCGGCCATCGGCTCGATGAAGATGCGCGAGGAGATCGACGCCATGCGCGTGCTCGGGCTCGACCCTGTCGACCTTCTGGTCCTGCCACGCCTTCTGGCGCTTGTCATCGTGCTACCGATCCTCGGGCTGGTCGCCGACCTGGCGGGCCTCTTTGGCGGCGGGCTGATGGCGTGGACGCAGCTTGGCATATCGCCCAGTCAGTTCCGGACCCAGTTGCTGGCGAATACCGATGCCACGCAGGCGCTGGTGGGATTGTCCAAGGCACCTGTCTTTGCCGCGATCATCGCGCTCGTCGGATGCCAGCAAGGTCTGCTGGTCAAAGGCGACGCGGAATCGCTGGGCATGCGGACTTCACGTGCCGTCGTGATCGCCATCTTCCTCGTGATCGCCGTGGATGCCTTGTTTTCCGTGTTCTTCGCGGTCTGGGGGGTGTGATGAACGCCGACACCGTCATTTCGATCCGGGAGCTGACCAACCGCTTCGGGTCCACGGTCGTTCACGAGGACCTGTCGCTCGACGTGCGGCGCGGCGAGGTGCTGGGCGTCGTCGGGGCCTCCGGCAGCGGGAAATCGGTGCTCTTGCGCAGCATCGTCGGGCTCATGACACCCAGTGACGGTGACATCACGCTGTTGGGCTGCGACGTGCTGCACGGCTCTGCTGCCGAGCGGTCAGGGGCCAGCGCGCGCACGGGCGTGATGTTCCAGGACGGCGCGCTCTTCTCCTCCCTGACCGTGCGCGAGAATGTCGAGGCGCCGATGCGCGAACGCACCTCGGTTGATCCGGCGACGCGGCGGGCGCTGGCCGATCTGCGCATTGCTCTCGTCGGTCTGCCGCCCGAGGCTGGCGCGCTTTTTCCCGCGGCCCTGTCGGGCGGCATGCGCAAGCGCGCGGGCCTCGCGCGGGCGCTTGCGCTGGACCCCGAGATCCTGTTCCTCGACGAACCGACGGCGGGGCTCGACCCGATCAGCGCCTCGGACTTCGACAGCCTGCTGAACGCGCTGCACGCGGCGCTTGGCCTCACTGTGTTCCTCAAGACCCACGATCTCGACACGTTGCAGGCAACTTGCGACCGGATCGCCGTGCTGGCTGAACGGCGCGTTCTGGTCACCGGCACGATGGCGGAACTGCGCGATGTGAAGGACCCCTGGGTCCATGCCTATTTCCATGGCCCACGTGCGCATGCGGCCCTGACGGCGGCGGAGGGCTGATGGAAACCCGCGCACGGTTCATTCTGATGGGGTTCTTCACCATCTTCGGCTTTGTGGTCGGGCTCGGCTTCCTGCTCTGGCTCGCCAAGGTCCAGCTCGACCGCACCTATGCGCAATACGATATCCTGTTCGGCACCGTGGCGGGACTGAGCCAGACTTCGCCGGTGCGCTACAACGGCGTCGATGTCGGTCACGTCCTGACGATTGCGCTCGATCGGGACGACCCCGCGCTGGTGCGGGTGCGCGTGGAGCTTTTCGCCAGCACGCCGGTGCGCACGGACACGATCGCGACGCTTGCCGCTCAGGGACTTACGGGTGTCACATTCATCGCGCTCGAAGGGGGCAGCGCCGAGGCCGAGCACCTGAAACCCGTGCCGCCCAACGGCGTCCCGGTGATCCGCTCCGAACGCTCTGTCGTGCAGGACCTCATGCTGACCGGCCCGGATCTCGTGGCCGAAGCAACCGCCCTGATCGCCGAGGTTCGCAGCTTTGCCACGCCGGAAAACCGCGATGCCATCGCCGGCATCCTCACCAATCTGCGTGACGCCACGGGCCGGATCGATGCGCTGACCTCACGCGTGGAAGAAACCCTGGCCCGGATCGACACCGTTCTTGACGCGACCGAGGCCGGGGCCATTGCCGCGACAGGCCTGCTGGAGGGTGAAATTCCTGGGCTGGTTCATGATCTGCGCGGGGTTGCCCTCGAGTCCCGAGACTCGATTGCAGGTCTTGCGGGCGCCGTTCGGGCCGATCTGCCGCAGCTGTCGGCGCAGACCAGCGCGCTCATACAGGATGCAAGCGGGGTCATCGCCCAGTTCGATGCGCTTGCCCGACAAATCGGCAGTGATCCCGGACGGTTCCTGCTCGGCAATGAAACACCGGAATACAGGAGGTGAGAATGATCCTTTCGCGCCGCAGGTTTCTATCCCTGACCGCCGCGGCCAGCCTGTCCGGCTGCAGCGCCGTGTCCGCCGTGTCCCGGGCCAGCGATCCGCTGGACACCTACACCTTGTCGCCGTTGCAGTCCGACGGGACAAGGGCGGGTGGCGACGGCCATCTGGTCGTGGAACTGCCTACCTCTGCGGGTGAGCTGTCGACGGACCGGGTCCTCATCAAGATCACGCCACGGCAGGCCGAGTATCTGCCCGATGCCCGATGATCCGAACCGACGCCTGCCATGGTGCAGAGCCTTCTGGTTCAGTCACTTCTGAACCGGGGAGGTTTGGAGCTGGTCACCCGTGTCGGGGCCGGGCTGACCCCCGACTATACACTCATGGCCGAAGTTCAGGCCTTTCAGGCCGAACTGACCGGGCCGGATCAAGCGCAGGTTCGCATATCCATGCAGATGACGCTGATCCGTGAATCCGACCGGTCGGTTGCGGGTATCCGGCACTTCGAAAACACCGCCAAGGTCACATCGGACAGCACGGCGGCGCTGATCGAGGGACTCGACGGGGTCACGCAGCTTGTCCTTGGCAGGATTGTCGTCTGGGTGCAGACGCTGACCTGATCGCCCGACCGCCCCAGGTCGGCGTCGAAGTTCCGGCACCCGCGATCAAGTGGCAAGGCGGGCGGTGCCGCCGGTGCCCGGCACAGACACGCAGACTATGAAACCGTTTGACCGGTAGTAGGTCGGTTCTGTCGTCATCCCGGGCGTCTGCAGCGCGCGGTCCACATGGACCAGAAACCAACGTTCGAAGACCATGGCGTATGGATCGATCCTGCCGGTTCCTGTCCCGAATTTCTGGACCCGGCCGCCAATTCGGTGAGGGTACGCCCAGGTCTTTGGTCAGGCGACGGCGCTAACGCCACGGCGTGGGTCGCCGCGTCGAGTTCCTAGTTGGTCTCGGTGCCGTCATGTGCGTCGTCGCCGCGTCGGGGTAATGCTTGAGAGTGGCGGTCTTCTTCGGTCCGGTCGGTGCATAAAGCGCGCGCGTCAGTTTACGGGAGTCTGCTGGTGCGACAGTCTGAGCCAAGCCCCTTCATCGCGGAGGTATGTCGAAGCGCACAGTGCCTTGAAGACCGCCACCTCGGGTTTCTCCGCCGAGACCCGGTAAGTCAGGATGGCGATGTCCCGGCACCGCGTGACGCGCCGTTCCGTCATGGCGACGGATCGCCAGCCGCTTCTCTGGCGAAGGTGTATCTGGATCTGGTCGCCCTGCAGGATGCCGGGCGGATAGGGAACAATCATGACAGCGTTGGTCGCTGTCATCGCCTGCGCGCTGTCGGCACCACTGGTCCAGAAGTGTTCTTCATGGTCCCAGAGAATACCCTGCTCACTGGGCGAAAGCGTCCCGCTTCTGTGCGACGCATGTGCGAGCGTCCCCTCGGAGATTTTGGAACCAGTCATTCGCCGGACACCGATCCGCCGACCATGGCCAATTGAAGCAGCATGAAGACAATTGCCGTCACCAGCCATATTGCGCTGCCAAACCTGGGGTGGCCATTGGCGACGGACCATGCAGCGCGTGTCGCACTGCCTTGGGTCGGTCCTTGCGGGAGCAATTGGCTCAGGTCGCCGGCAACCCGCGCGTGCTCGCTTGCGAGAGCCGGAACATCCCGAAATCGCGCCAGAAGCGATCCCAATCGCGCACGCGCCGCATCGCGCCCAAGCGCGACCAATTCGGCGGTTTCCGTCCAGGGATCGAGGCCAAGCCTTGCGAGCGCCGAGAGAACCGTCACGCCATGCCCGTTCCGGTCTTCACCGACCGAGGCAAAGAGAAATCGCCCGAACTCTGGCGGGTGCGGGGTGAGGACACTGGATTTTTCCATCGTCTTTCCAATCCTTGTTTGCAGGAACGCGGGCCGCGCCTGTTTTCCCAAGCATATGCGCGGCCCGGCTTCGTCGTGCTGACACAGGTCAGTGTCGGCACGGCTATCCGGGGAATTGGCACCCGGTTGTGTGAGCGGGGCTAACATGGGTCAGCGCTGTCCGACGGCACCGGACGTACAAGGAGAGGTGCCTTTCGACCCCCTGCCCCTGGACTCGTCCAGCCTTTGACACGGGCGAGCGACAAGTCGGCGCCCCCTTAGCGGAGATCTTGCACGACCGTGCGATCAACCAGATCTGCAATGACCTTTTCGAACCCGTTCACCCTGCCGGGCTACCCAGACGAACTGCCCGCTGGCACCTACGACACCCTGGTGGTGGAGGAACTGCTGCAGGGATTGAGTTTCGAAGCCTACATACGCATCGCGACATTTCTGGCGGTGTGCGGCAGCGGCCGACACGTCCGTCAGCGCGAACTCCGTCCGACGACAGAAGACGACCTTGAAGAGGTCTTGAGCCAGGATGCGGCTTGGACCGGCACATGCAGCAAGGCGGCGATGTCGCCGCAAGGGGTTGGAAGATGAACACTCCCGAATGGCCCAAACCCGGGGTTTACGGGGTGCTGACCGGCGCGGTCTTCGTCGGCGTCGCAGGCGCTATACATGGGGCGGCTGGGTGACTGGCGGAACCGCGTATGCGAGAGCAATGGAGATGTCCCGAGACGACGTCGTGGCATCGATGGTGCCTGTGTGCCTCGACTTGGCGCGCGCCGACCAGGCGCGGGCAGACAAGCTGGCGACGATCCGGGTCGCCGCCACCTATCAGAAACGCGGCGCCCTCATGACCGCCTGCTGGGCTACAATGCCGGGGACGGATGCCCCGAACCGTGACATCGCACTGGCCTGTCTTGCAGCGCTCGACATCGACCGGATGCTTGCGCCCGAAGACAGGGGCGCCCCGAATGAAGGCTAAGGCTCTCGTGTCAGCGCTGCCACCGCAGACGAGCGATTTTGAACGACAGGTTCTGGCCCATGACAAAGTGTTGCAGGCCCTGATTGCCTGCAAGGCGCGAACGGAACCCCGCTTCAGCGACCACCTGCGGCAGCGGTTTATCGAGCCGATGCACATGGCCAAGCGCGAACACGACCACCGCGAAACCGACGACTATGCCGAAGAGTTCATTCGTGCCGTGATGCAGCTTGTAGAGGAAAGCCCGCCCGAGGAGGCGCGAAGTGCTTCGACCGGCAGGGCACCCGTGCCGCCGAAAGCCAACCAGGCCCAAGGCATTGCGCTGAACCAGCCGAGGCAGGCGGATGGCGTTCAGGTCAGCGAGAGGAACGGCATCTGGAAGGTGCTGGTCGACGGACAGTTTCGGGGCGATTCCAGCCGGAAGGAACATGCTCTCGCAGCCGTGGCCTTACACCGGTTGTCCCTCGGATGGCCGATGCCGTGAGACCCTCCATTCAGGCTTTCGCGATCTGCGCGGTCTATCGCGACGATCTGGCGTGAAGCTCGAGTTTCGAGCCGCCCACATTATCTACCGCACGCAAACAGAGGATCTCTAACATGTCTTTCAAGAACTTAATCGCTTGGACCAAGGCGGCACTGAAACCGAAGCCTTCGGAAACCGCCGCCAGACCCATCGAGGCGAACGCAGCCGAATCCGGTGGCACAGAAGCGCCAAAGACGCCCAAAAGATCTTGAAACACGAGAGGGTTATGCGCTCTGTCCGCAAGTTCGGCTGGGCCTACCCGCGCCACCAAGGCGAAGGACCACGAAGGTGACAGAGCTGACGAGCAAGACCGTCGCGGTTTTTTCGCGGCCATTCACGGTTCCCAGCCTTGCCGAGACGTTCCCGGCGGGAGAGTACGAGATCGAAACGGAGTTGGCTTCGCCCCCTGATCAACTGGATCCTGCGGCTTGGAAAGCCTCGGTTCTGGTAAAACTGCACCCGAGGGCATCGCATCCGGGCCTTGCGAGAACGCTCACCGTTTCCCTTGCCGACCTGGACCGGGCCCGCGCGAGGGACAAGCTGACCGGCAGGGCATTGTCCGAGTTCTTCCTTGACGAAATGCTGTCTGACCCGATGGTCCGTCTCGTGATGCAGGCCGACGGTGTCTCCGAGGTTCAGCTGCGGCAGTTCTATTCCGGACGCGCGAATCCGGAACCCGGTGCGACCGGGCCATCGTCGAAGTCGCCCGGTCAAAGTGTGCGAGACAGAGAGGCAATCCGGGCCGCCGAAAACGAAGGCATGCCGACGCATCCGGACACGCCCCCTCCCTTGTGAACCCGTCTGGCGGCGAGAAAGCCATGGTGGCGGTCAGGGCCATCACCGAAGCTACTGCGCCGAACACCAAGATCGCGAGGGCTGCGGGCGATCCAGTTGCGCAGGTTCAGCTTATATGCACCGCCCCGCGCTTTCCGGTAACTGCATCATCTTGCCGTCAACTGTCAGCATATTGGGTGCCGAGAAATTTAACCCGGTATGTTGCGGCAGACGGAGAAGGCGAAGCCGTGTCAAGCATGACCTGCTCCCTTTGGAGTCCGCGTTCATTAGGCTCAGGACCCATTGATTTCGCGTGAGCAGCGTGCTTCAGCGTCTTGCTCCACACGAAACCGGTAATTCATTTGCGCCATTTCCTCGCCGGACATGGGTCAGCGCGGCTGGGCAGCGGGCGTGCCGGTGGTCAGGGCCAGTTCCTGTTCAGCCGCGGTGATCAGGGCCATGAGCTTCGCCACTTCGACGTGATGCCTGCGAGCCGCCTCCCGTCGATCAGCGCCCAACGGGGCACGCAGCTCTGACCTGCCGATGTTTCACCGCAGTTCTTTCGGGACCACGATCCGCGAATAGAACCGTCCTTCCCGTTCCAGAAAGTGCCTGGGCTTGCCACCCATCCCACCCCATTTTGTAACCAACTTTGTAACAGAAAAATGTTGAAACACCCTTGAATACAAGGGTTTTCTTTCATTTCAAGGGGATAAGGTGGTGGGTGATGAGAGACTCGAACTCCCGACATCTTCGGTGTAAACGAAGCCCTTCCACCTCAAGCTATTGATTTTTGGCCAAGGGCGCTCTTTTTATTCAAGCTTTTTGCCCTGCCTATCCAACCTTTTTCGGTTCACACAGGTTCAGTGAACCACCATGCACTTCGTAGACCATGCCTCGCGAGGCGTCCGGTCACTGATCCATCTCGGGACGCCGCTCTGGCTCAACCGGCAGATCCTCCGGCGCCTCGACGCCGTGACGGATGAGCCACTCCCTGATGGCACCCCACCGGTCCTGCGAGGTCTGCGGGCCGCGCAGTGTCTCCAGCATGTCGAGGTCGCGGCGCAGGTCCGCGGGGATGGTCTGGGGCCAGGGCATTAGACTACTACCTCCGTACAAAGAACACGAAAGCACGCTTTGAGTGCTGACTGCGTTGAGCCCTTGACGCAAGCCAATGATTGAGACGAAGCTCGCGGAGAAGAAGATGTGCTCATTTCAAACCCGGAGTTTTGGCCATGCGATCATTGATCATTTTTCTTGCGGCGGCATTTCCGGCAGCGGCCCAAGACACTAATCTGCAAACTAACCCGGCTATTGTCAGCTTCAACGGGTATAGCCTGTCGGTCGTAGCAAGCATGCTCAACAACGGTCCACTACCTAATGAAGCGTTTGAAACAGCTCAGTCTGCATGTGCTTCGGTTGGAAAAGAAGCCCATCTTCAATACACCAAGAAAACCTCCACACATCGTATGGAGGGATTCTTCGTTTGCTTGGTAGAGTGACACCTTGCTTGAAGGCTTGGTCGCCGGGCACGTCCGGATAGCAACCCGAGACCCCTACCCCCGAAACGCAAAAAAGCCCCGCCCGGATGTCACACCGGGCGGGGCTTTGTAAAGGTAGGGAATAGTGGGATAATCCCACTATTAAAGCGGAGCAGATCTTACCCGTCGACGCCCGTGCTGCACTCCGACCCGAGAAAGATCACCTTCACCCCGGGCGCTTGCGCGGTCTCCGTGATATAGGCCGCCATGGCGTCGCTGCGCTTCCGGCATTCCAGCATGGTCGGGACGATGCGACTCGAGGTGTGGCATTCCGCGTTGGCCCCGCCGGCAGCGAGGCAGAGGGTCATGGTCAGCAGGATCATTGTGCGCACCCCCACCGATCACAGGCGCGGTCCTGATAGACCACCCAGGCACCGAATGCGGGGTCCGCCACCAGCGCGTCGACGGTCTCGGGCCGCGCATCCGGCGGGCGTCGGCTCACGTCCTTGAACAGAGCGTCACTGGTCAAAACGCCGGGGATGCAGCCGGTCACGAAGCTCGCGGCGCAGAGCGTCAGGGTCAGTCTCAAGATCGTCCGTTTCATCACGCAGCTCCTTTGCGCCTTCGATGTTCTCGATCCGTCCGGTGGCGGCGTCCTTCTCGATCTCCGCCCGGGTCCGCCGCTCGACCGACAGCATCAGCGCGGCGATCAGGCCTGCGATTACCACCCCGGCCAGTGCCCATGCCCTCCAGCCGGTCATGACCCGGACACCCCGATCATGCAGAGCCGGTATTCCTCGGCCCGCCGGTTCACGAGACCGCGGATCACCCGGCCGCCCGCCTTGTTCCACCAGGTCAGGGCCTCGCACGATCCGGGGATGTCGCCCGCATTCAGGCGCTTCACCGACGTGCTGCCGCCGAACCCGGCTACGCCCACGTTGTAGGTGACGGAGGTCAAGGCCGCGTCCCGCTGCGGGGTAAGGCGGGTTTCCAGCGTGGTGCGGGTCAGGCGCTTGTGCAGACCGGCCCGGTACTCGAGCGCTCGCCGGGTCAGCATGGCCCGGCATTCCTCAAGGGTGTACGTGTCGCCAGGTTGCACGTTCTGTGTCTCGCCCATGCAGACCGTCCAGACACCCACGATGTCCTGATAGGCCACAAGCCGCACATCCTCCCAGTGCTCCAGCAGGGGCAGCAGGTAGGCCAGCGTGGCGGCTTCTGACGGGGCGCCTACAGCTGCCGGCGGATCGGCCGGGATCACGGGCTCCTGCGTCTTGCCGGGCCATTGCCCCAATGCCACGACGAACAACGCGGCGGCGACGGTCAGCGGCGAGGTCCAGCGCGTGTTCGGATCGCCGTCGAGACCGCCCTGAGACAGCAGGCGCCCGATGATGCCCGCAACGATCAGGCCAAGCCCGAGGCTCCACCAGATGCGCGGGTTCGTGTCGACGCCGGTCAGCCAGAAGATCAGCTCGGGCAGGATCAACGCGAGGATGCCGAGATAGTTGGCCCACATCGAGAATGCGCGCAGGGCGACGTCGCGCCAGTTCGCGATCATCTTCATCGGTCGTTCCTTTCGATCAGGAGGTAAGGCAGCGCGTCGGTGCGGTCCTGGACGACTGCAGGACCGTCGGGTGACGGGCAGGAATAAGTCAGGGTCAGGTAGACGGAGACACGGCCTGGTCGCAGTTCGTCTGGCGGGACCATCTCGATACGCAGGGTCTGCAGGTCGCGATCGATCTGGCGGGCGATTGGACCAGAACGAGCGCGGCGACCCGGCGTCGGGATGTTCTGCTCGTCCGTGAAGATCGGCACCCAGTCGGTCAGGCGGCACGACGCCCCCAGCTTGGTTCTGGACGCCACGAGGATCATGACCACCGGATCGCCTTGCCGCACAGGCTCGCGGATGTAGCTCAGGCCCGCAGGCTGACGGATCACCCGGTCGTCACCATTCGCCCGCGCCACGTCCTCCTGCAGCTGGGCAACGTCTTCGACCAACTGGTCGAGTCGGTCGAAGAACTCGGATATAGGCCCGAACCAACCCCAGATCACGCCACCCGCGCTGAGGATGACCGCGAAGGCTGAAAGCACCTTAGATAGCTCGATGATCCGGCCGCGGATCGTGTGTGGAAATTCGTCGGTAGTCATTCAGCCCCCGTATTGCATTTCATGGATGGGGTCAGGCGTCGGCGGGCGGGGCTTCGATCAAGTCACCGTTGCCGTGGCGAAGCTGCCGGTACCTGTGCTCGTGATCGCCGCAACACGGTAATCTCCAGCGGCAAGACCGGTCATGCTGCGGATGTACTGCTTGGTGTAACCGCTCGGGCTGCCCTGCGTGGCTACAGCCGCCCAAGACCCGGTGTTCCGCTCCACAAGGTAGCCGAGGATCGGGTGCCCACCGTCATCCGCCGGGGCGTCCCAAGTGAGCGTTCCGCTGCCCCCGGTGACGTTCTGCGGTACACCCGGAACAGTGGATGCGGTCCCGGTTATCCAGCCACGATCGACGCAGAATTGATAGATCGCCTGCGCATGGATCACGCGACCTGCCTCCAACGGGTGCGTCCCGTCGCTCGTCAGGCTGCGCGGCCAAATACCATTGCCCACGTCCGTTATGTCATTGGCGTCGGTATATGCGCAAAACATCGCCTCCAATACGGGGATGAACATGAGGTCGGGATTGGGGCTGCCCTTGGTGGCAATCAGCTTGTAGAACAGGTTACCCTCTTCCCACGTAGTCCGCGTCCCGGTGCCGATAGCGTTAATAGGGTTGCTCTCGACGATTGCCCACCGTCGCTCGAAACTGTCTCCGGCTCCCCCGTGCCGCAGCTTCTCGACAATATTCATGATTGCACCCGCCGTCATGGTGGTGCCTTTCAGGTGATATTCCGACCCGCCATCCAGCAGGATCAGCGTCTTGGACCACTGAAACGGGGTCCGCGCCCATCGCTGAGAGTGGCCGACGCCGTTACCTTCCCAGAAGGCCACACCTCCAACGCCATCTGACGAGGTGATCAAGCCTGGGTCTTGCGCCTCGGCCAGAGCATAAATCTTTGCTTGGTGGTCAAAGGTTCCCCACGCCGTGAAGCTGTCGCCCAAGATGTGCAGCGTGTTGCGGTCTGCCGCGAAGATGTCCGCGAAGCGCGGGTCATCCTCTTTGTAAGCCTCCGGGTAGATCGCCACACGCTCGATTGTCGCGCCCGTGACCGCCGTGTTGATCGTCAGGGACGTGGGCGGGATCGCGCGCGTGTACGAAATGTCAGCGGGAGAAATAAAACGCTCCGACACATACGCTCGGACGAGTGCGCCGGGCTCCACGACCAAGACCACACGCGCCCGCTCCACCACGTCTGTGGCGACGTTGATGGTCTTCATGTGCAGGGCTGTATCGTCGGGAAGCCCGCCCGGCCCGTATAGCAATGTCGTCGCGTCCGAAACCTTGAGACGTTCCGGCTCGGTATTGCCGCTGTTGAATAGCAACAGGTCGCCGCTGTAGCTGCCTGCGGCTTGGTCAATGGTGACGTCAGCGACAATGGTTCGTCCATGCCGCCATGACGACATGTCGTGCAGGGTGTAGCTGCCGCCGCCATTGTCGGTCAGGTCTGTCAGGGATCGCGTTACCCCGCGCCACAGGAATGTGCCCTCCTCGAAGTCGAGGATGGTCGGCTGTTTCGCTGCGGACACGGCCTCATCCGGCACGATGCGGGAGTACAGAGCGGACTGGACGGCAAATACTTGGCCGTCTGTTAACGCCCCGTCTGCCCAAAGCCCACCGTAGAAATAGTTTGTCCCAGTCCCACCCGCCGTGCTGACACCAGTGCGGCCCATGAATAGACCGACTTCGCGCGTCCATGCGGAACTGTCAGCAGGAGCCACCACCGGGGCGCGGCGTCCCGCGTCCAGATTGTAGTACGCCGCAACATCCGTTGGCTGCCGCTTCACCGTCATCACATAGGGCAAGTGCATAGGGTCGGGCGTGTCTGCAAACACCTCGAAGCCGCCATAAGTGGTGTCGTTAGCCTGCCCCACGCCCGTCTTGAATGAGGGGTTGAGCTGCTCGGACAACCCAGCGTCCTTGCCGACGCAGAAAACGCGCCCTGTGCCCATCCATGCCCCGACATGTGTCATGGTTGTGCTAGGCGTCCAGCGTGCACCAGCCGCCGTGAAAATCACATAGTTGGCCCCGAGGCCGGGCAGGCGTAGGTTCCCGTTCGCGTCTTGCTGCACCGTCGCCCGCGTCCCATCCGACAGCGACAGGAGATAGAACGCACCATCCGGCGACACGACACATCCGCACACATCGCCCACCTCGGCAGGTGTGCTGGCGCTAACCGTGCGCTCCTGGAACATGTAGGCGGGATCGAGGAGGAACAGCGGCGCGGAAGCGGCCTCCGCCACTCCGACCGCAGCCCGGTCGAGATTGGACAGCAGCGCCGATGTTCGCAAATCGGACAGAGCATCGTCCACGTAGGTCTTGGTCGTCGCCTCCGTGCCCGCCGTCGGCGTCGGAACGGTCACGCTCGTCGCGCCGCTCATGTCAACGGAACCCGTAAAGGCCGGGCCTGCCAGAGGTGCCTTTGCGTTCAGCGCGGTCTGCTGAGCCGTTGAGACCGGCTTGTCCGCGTCCGGAGTATTGTCGACATTGCCCAAGCCTACGTCCGACTTGGTCAAGACCACCTCGCCGGTCTTGCCCGCGACGGACGTGACAGCGCCACCTTCCCGCTTGAACCAATTCCCAGCGTACGTCGAGGTGCTGGCATTATCGACCAGCGCGATGATCTGGTCACCGGCGGCAAACGACACGCTGTCGATTGTTCCGGTATCCGTGGCTTCCCAGTAGTCACCGGTCTGCGCAGTCCCGCCGCCGGGAAAAGAGCCTCCCGACGGCGCCCAGGCGCCCTGCGGAGTCTCGGCTCCGGATGTCGCTTCCAGCGTGGCGATCCGCGCGCGCTCGACATCAAGCGCGGTTTCCGTTGCATAGTCACCTTCAATGACCGAGACGCGATCACCCAGCGACGAGATGCTGTCAACGCTTGTCTGGACTTCCTCCATCCAGTCGCCAAGGTCTTCTTGGTTGATCTGGTGATCGGATGCAGGCGGGTTGCCCTGCGCAATGGTGCGGGGAGGTAGAGCCATTGCGGCCTCCGTTTTTCTTTAGGTGATGGTTTCGGTCTCGGGACCGGACGCAGGGCCCGCTACACCGGAAGCGTTCACCGGCACGCCCCAATAGTAGTAAGTTCCGGCGGCGAGACCGCTGTCGGTCAATCCGCTGACCTGGTTGGGGCCGCTGTAGTCCGTGTCGATCAGGGTTGCGTCGCCGAATACCGTGGTAGTGCCTCGATAGGTCCTGGTGGCGTAGTGGTTGGGGTCGTTCGCCGCCTGGAACGTGATGTCGACCTCACCACCGGTCTCCGTCACCGAGAAGGTCGCCAAGCTTGAAGGCGCCGTACTGTTACCGACCGTCGTCACCTGCGTCGCCGGATCGGTCAGCCAGTCGGACGGGTTGGACATCAGCCCGGCAGACACATTGCGCGCCTGCACGTCGTAGGTGGTGCCGTCCAGCAAGCCGGTGATGATGTACTCGGTCGCGCCGTCGGTGATCGTCACGCTCTGGTACTGGCTGGCCGCCGCCGTCTTCCAGCGGATCTGCTGCCAGACGTATTCCGGCTGGGGATCGATCGATACGACGATCGACGCCCCGTCGCCCTGGACCGCGGCAAAGCCTGTGATGTCGGGGCTCACGAACCCGCTTTCGATGGCCTCGAACTCCGGGCGCTGCGGTTCCTCCGTGGCAGCGACGAAGTCGAAATCAGACTCCTGAACCGACACGGCCTCGATCTCGAAGAGGGCAAGGTCGACGCGGCGCAGGGTCCGCACCTCGAAGGCCACGGTGATCCCGAGACCGGCATGGTCGAGGGCGAAGAACCTCTGGCCGATCAGCTCGTATCCGATCGGGCCGATCACACCTTTCATCTGGTATTGCGGCCGCTGCACCTTGGCGAGCCGCTTGGCGAGCCGTGCCGCCTGGTTGTGATGGCGAACCAGGTAGAGCTCCGGCTCGGATGTGACCTTCCGGGCGCTCGCGTCCTCGACCCATGTACCGGACGGTGTCTGCCGCCAGGCGTTGTCCGGCTCGACGTACTTGACGACAATCTCGCTCGGCGCGTCGGCCCCCCACTGCCCTTCCGTGATCTCGCAGTCGAGGAAGTCGCCGGCGGTCAGCGTGACGGTAGGCTCGATCCACCTGCCGACCTTGAAGCCGACCTTGCCGTCAGTCCGCTCGTAGAAGAACGCATCGCAGGCGCCAGCCATTTGCCCGCGCTGCGTCTCGAACTCCTGATCGTCAGAGATCGTGCCGTTGATCTCCCACCGCGCCAGCGACTCGCCGTCCGCATTCAGGACCGTCTCGTCGCAGACGTCGGCCTCTTCGGCCACCTCGTCCCAGTCCACCTGCCCGCCCAGCACCTCGGTGATCCAGTACGCCATGCAGAGCGCCGCGTTGGCGGTGTACTTGTAGGTTTCGTCGCGCGGATCGTAGATCTGGTTGAGCCCGTCGATCACCGGCGCGTAGACCCACTGGCGACCGTTCGGATACACGCCGCTGAAGTTCTGCGGCGAAGTCCGCGAGGCCCAGACAACGGCGCCCGCCAGCCCCTCGAAGTCGAAGTCGCTGGTGATCTCCGTAAAGGTCGAGACCATGCCAGCATTGGCGGTCTGCCCCACCTGCCCCCGGAATATCTCGACCCGGCCATAAGGCTTGATGATGTCCGGCGCGGTATAGCCGCCGCCGTCCCCGGCCGTGAGGAAGTTGGCCGATCCGAAGTCGGTCACGGTGGCGTCGAGCCCGACGGTGTATTCGTCGATCCAGTGTTCGGCGATGCCCTCGATCTCGTGGGCTGCCAGGATCACCACGTAATAGCGGCGGCTGCCCGATGCCTTTGTGAAGCCAAGCGGCCCGCCCTTCCGAGTGCGACCGAACACCCATTGCGCATAGGAGACCGGCTGGGCGAAGTTGCCCATTTGCGCCGAGGGTTCCGGCACGTTGAACTTCGGCACGTCGAACTTCGGCGTGAAGGACCCGGCCAGCGCCGACAGGCCGATGCCCAGCAGGGCGCGGCCGATCACCGACCCTCCGATCGCGCTGCCAATGGCAAAGCCCGTCGAAAAACCGACAGCGCCAAGCTGGCCGAGAATCCCGGCCACCGGGAAGAGCGCCCCGCCGGTCAGACCGGCCACCAGGGCCGCAACCGGCGGCATGGCGTGCGCTTCGGTCGGTGTCAGCCATGTCGACGCGAGGAGCGCCACGGCCAGCGACCTATTCCGCATAGCCCATCCCCCAACAGGCCAAAGGCCGCACCAGGTTCGGCGAGAGCGTCGTTGCCCCTTCCGGCCCCTTGCAGCCCCAGCAGTCCCCCAGCCAGATCGCCCCTGCCGGCAGTGGCCGGTCCTTCCGAGGAATGACGATAACGGCCACGTCTCCGACCGCCAGCGCTTCGACCCGCGGCAGGCCTCCGACACGGGCCAGGCAGTCCTCGATGACCTCGACGGGACGGGTGAACCATCCGCAGAGCTGCTGGCAGGACACCGCGTCGAAATACGCGCCCCGCAGTGCAGCGGCCGGGTCGTCGCCTCCCTTCACCAGGCGGTGCCAATCCGCCAGCCCGAGGCAACAATCGCTTTCGCCCCAGACGAACGGCGTGCCCATCCAGCGGTTCATGATCTGGTAGACAAGCCTCATCCGAAGAGCTTCTCGGTCTCGAAGTCGACGGTCGGCATGTACTTCAGCGACGGGTTGTCCGACCCGGTCAGTGCCTTGTGGCCTTCGGTGTTGAGGGCGATGCGCCGCGCAGCGCGGCGCCCCTCGGACCACGCCTCGAACGACAACGTGATCCGGCGGTCCTGCGCCCCGGAAAACTTGTAGCTGAGCTGTCGGCTGATCCGAGTCATGTAGCGGACCGGTGCGAAGCGAGGCGCCGAGAACTCGGCGACATCCCCGATTGGTTGAAGGAAGAAGCGGACCTCGCGGCCCTTGACGTAGTCGACCCCCAGCGTCTTGATCTGCTGGATGACGTCATCCATCGTCGGGTCCTGGAAGTAGGACATCGACAGCGAGCCGGACGGAGCGATGCCCCCGATCGCGCTCTCCAGCGCCGTCACCGCCCCCAGCGCCGACCCCAGCCAGACGTTCCCGTTCAAGTCGGTGAACCGGCCATCCTGCCCCAGCATGAAGCGGAAGGTGCCGTCGGTCGTGTCGATCTCCACGAGGCTCAGGAAGCCGATGACGCCGGCACGCGGGTCGAAGCCCGCCGGAAAAAAGCTCATCTCGCGAGAACCTCCATGAACCGCAGTTCGGGCATGGCCCGATGGGTGCGGTCGTAGTCGACGCGCCCCATCCCGGTTTCAGCGGCCTCGAAGAAACCGACACCGCGCAGCTGGATGATGTCGCCCTGCGTGATCGCTGCGCGCAGCGGCATCTGCAGGCCGATCTCGTGCACGTCGCTGCCCCGGTCACGGACATAGGTCACCTGGAATGGCCAGGAATCGTGGCTCATGATCTGGCCCACCACCGGCACGAAGCCGCTGCACGACGAGACATCGACGCGGATCACCTGCGCCCCGGCGGCATGATCCGCCGCAGCGAGAGCAAACGGCGCGTATTCCCAGCCCTTGCCGTTCGAGAACAGGTTGCCGGCGGCAGTCGTCTTGCCTTGCGAGATCACCGTGCCGCTGGCGCCCACCGCCCCGATCGGGAAGACTGCCGGGTCGTCCATGCGTATCCGGTAGATCCCGCGGCGTCCCTGCGCCGTGGCCCGGATTGCGCGCCATTGGCCCAGCTGGGCGCGGTTCAGCTTCACCTTCGGCGCGCCGATCCAGCGGGGAAAGCCGGTGAACTGCGTCCGGGTCGTGCCTTCGTTGAAATCGCCAAGCGAAGTCTCGCGCCAGTCGATGTCCCAGTCGACATTCAGAACGCGCAGGAACGCCGGCGGCAGGGTCACGATGGGACGCTCCATCAGGAGGTCCCCCGCGCGTTCAGCGAGTCGAGCTGCCCGCCGAAACCTTGCTGCATGCTCTGCATCCCGGCACCCAGCATTTGCGCCGTGACATTGCCGGCGACGTGCTTGATCACCGGGATCAGCGACCCGTTCCCGTCGATTCCGACCGCCACCTCGACCCGGCCGCCACCGCCCCGCCCTGCCCCCGGCTTCGTCAGATCGTCGACGCGTTCATTCGGGTGCATCACGGCCCAGAAACCGCCCTTGCCGTCGAGACCGCCAGAGCGCGGCCCCGGCGGCGTGTAGCCACCGCCATCGAAGCTGAAAATGCTGGAGAACACGTTGCCCAGAAGGCCCTTGAAACCGCTTCCCTTGCGGGCGAAGCCGCCGGTGCCGAAAAGCGCATATTCGATGGCCGCGCGCTTCAATGCCTCGCGTAGCTGGTCCGCGGCATTCTTCTGCCCCATCAGCGAGTTCACCAGGGCATCCTTCACCGGCTGGGCGATGCCCATCAGTTGGCGCTGCGCTTCGGTCGCCTTGTCCAGGTTCTCCTTCAGCCGCACCAGTTCCCGGTTGTGTGTGTCGGAGCTGATCAAGCCTTTTTCGCGCAGCATGTTGGCGCGTTCGACCTCCGCGTTGTAGCGCTCCAGTGCGGTCTGGTTCGCCTCGGTCATCCGGGCGGCCTCCTGCATCAGGCGGTTTTGCTCCTTCAGCGCCGCGCTCTGGCCCCGGCCGCCGCGGGCGGCCCGCGCAGCCTTTGGCGGCGTCCAGTTGTCCAGGAACTGCGGCGCATCGCGGGTCTGCCAGTCGTAGAAGCTGCCGCCCATGGTGCGAGGATCGCCGCCACGGCCACCTTGTTGCGGCGTGGTCCCAGGCATGCCCTGCGGCCCCCAGGATGCGATCCTGCGCGCGAGATCGAGACCCATCCCGAGGTTGCGCACCAGCGCGAAAGACTCGTCTACCGCCGAGCGGATTCCCCCGGCAATGTCAGTTTTGCCGAGGGTCTCGCCGTTCTTCGACGCCTCCAGAAGCGCATCCACGAGATCCACCGCCTCGTCGCTACTGCGGCCCAACTGCGCGTTCACCAAGTCGAGCTGCGCTTGCTGCTCGCGGATCGAAAGGACGAGATCCTCGTTGGCGCCAAGCACCTGCCGGACAACCGCCAACCGGTCCCGTTCAAGGTTGGTGTAGGTTGCTTGCGATCCCAGGTCGCCGGCAGGCTGGTTCATCGCCTCGGCGCGCAACTCAGCAATCCGTTCGACCTGCAGGAGTGCGTCCGCCAGCTGTTTGTCCAGTACCGCCCGGTCGGCGGCGAGAGACGCCTCGACATCGCGCCTTTGCCGTTCGAGCTTGGCCTCTTCCAGTCTGGCCAAGGCTTCCCGCGCCCGCGCCTCCAGGCTCAAGCTCTTCAGGATCGAAGGTGTGACGATGTCCTGGTTGGTTTTCGCCAGCAGGATCGCGGCATTGTAGCGAAGCTGCGCCTGTTCGGCTTCTTCCAGCGCCGTGCGCGCGGAACCATAGGCCTCCTGAAGCCTGATCTTCACCTCTTTTGCCGCCTCGCCCGACTTCATAAGGTTTGGCAGGAACGCCGTCGCGAGACCCGCAGCCGCACCGATGATCAGCGGCGCAATGCCGCCGAACCCGGCAAGGATGTCCGGCAACTGGATTGCGACGGCGCCCATCAGGTTGCCTGTCGCCGTTGCCTGCTGGCCGATCTGGTTCACTTGCAACAGGGCGTTGCGAAGCCCGTGGTTGGACCTGACCGTCGCGGTGTCCATCATCTCCATGGCGCTCGCGGTGGCCCTGGTCCTGACCTCCAACTGCTGGAGCACCTGCGCCGCCTCGCGCTTCGACACCACCCCGAGCTGCACCGCGCGTGCCACCTGCGCCTCGGCACCGGCGTAGCGCACCTGCGCGGCATACGCGGGATCTACACTGGCCTTCAGGGCACGGAAGCTGCGCTCCTCTGCCCGGATCCGGCGCTCGAAGACCTCCGCCGACTTGGCCGCCGACTTCGAGGACGTATTGATGGTGTCGTGGGCTTCCTTGCCCGCCTGGCCGATGCCCCGGAACTCGGACTTGACGCGCGCGCCGCCGTCGAGTTCCGCACGGTAGGTCACCTTGCGCTGCGTCACGACTGCGCTCCTTCAGAGGATCTTTCGTTCAGCGCGGCCGTCAGCGCCCGCTCGATGTGCGGCATCAGGACGGCGGTCGCCATCGGCGGCACTCCCATCGCCTGCCCCATGGCCATGACCGCCGTCATGTCGTAACCGATCACTTGGCCGGGGACCGCGCGGACCTGGCCGCCGCAGTGCATCGCCAGGTCCCAGACTTGCTGGCCCTCGACGGTTTGCGGCGCCTCGACTACCATCGGACAGGTCTCGCAGCGCTCTATGCAGCTTTCGCAGTACCCGGCGCTTCCGAAGTGCCATTCGGCGCGCCGGTAGAGCCGTTTCCCTCCGCGTCCGCCAGCAGCGCGGGCATCAGCACACGGTCACGGAACGCGACGAAGCACTGATCGTCGTCGAGCATGGCAGACAGCCATTCCGCGTCCGGCGGGACCGGGTCGCCGCTCTCGTCGCCGACGCCCTCCCAGTCGAGCACGACACGCGGCGCCAGCGCCTTGCACCAGTCGACGAAGGTGATGGCGTCGGTTTCATCCCCCGCGGTCTCCGCTCCGCCGGTCTTTCCGAACAGATCCTCGCGGACCTTTTCCATGTGCGACGAGGTAACAGGGCAGCAGAGCACGCGGACGCCGCGCGCGAGGTCGTGCCAGATCGGATCGGGGTTCAGGTTCAGGCGCAGCATCAGTAAGCGTCCACTTCGTTAACGAGGGTTGCGGTCAGCATCGGGTCGCCGTTGGCTTCGCGCCCGGCCATCCACTGGAACTCGGCTTCGATACCGCCGGGCCCATCGATCGGGCGGCCGGGCACCGACAGCTTGACCCGGCCAAGCGCCAGAACCAGCGAAGCGCTCGCGCTCTTCGTCCACTCCAGAGAAATCGTCTGCCCGGTGCCCGCCTTTGCAGCGGCGAACAGCGTCTCGGAGTCGAAGCGAAGGCGCATCGTTCCGCTGCAGGCGGCCCGCATCGGATCGAGGCCGCCGATGAACCCGTCGGCGGTGATCGTCTCCACCGGATCGAGGTTGTTGTTGTACTCGAAGGACAGGCCGACGACGTTCGCGACCGTCGAGCCGCCGATCTTGACCACGCCCTCGCGCTGCATGAAGCGGGACGGCAATTCACCGAAGCTGGTCGGCGTGCCTGCGGCCGTCGAGCCCGCCGGAGTGGCGGCGCCCTGCGCGATCACGCCGACAGTGCCGTTCAACCGCCCGCCGCGCTGCATCTCGATCTGCAGGCGGTTCGCCCGCGCACCCGAGAACATCTCGAACGACGGCACGTCCGGCACCTGTCGCTCCAGCGACATGCTGGGCAGGGTCCATGCGCCGGATTCGAACACATGCGTGTAAACGCCCGTAACCTCGCTGGTGGTCGGGTCGCCCAGAAGCGCCTTGAGCCAGAAGCCGGTGGCGTCGACATCGATCGGGATGGTGATGTCACCGTCACACACCGGGTTGTCGAGATCCGGGTCGCCGGGATCGCGGGTGCCGACGATGTCGTCTTCCAAGAGACCCTCGCGCCGCGAGAGCCCGTTGGTCATGTAAGGCAGGTAGAAGAACCCGCTGGCCGGCGTCGTCTTCTCGACGCTCTCGAACACGCCCGGCATAAGCGAGCGCTCACCTCTTCCTCGCGCCATGGCGCACCTCCTGTCAGGTCAAAGGATCGGCCACGCCGTAACTCAGCGTGGCCACGATGGTATCGACACGGATCGTCTCGCCGCCCTCGACGCGAATGTCGTCGCTGCCGGTGGGCTGCCCCTCTACCCAGTCGCAGAGGCCGCCGAGTGCACGGTCCGAATTGATGGCGGCGCCCAGCTCCTGGCGGATCACATCCGCCAGCGCCTCGCGGTCTTCCGACGCTTGTGTGTAGATCTCGAACTCGACACGGTGGTCGTAGTGGTAGGTCAGTGGCAGCGTGACATCGGCGAGGTCAGGCACGCCGTCGCGCATGATCACCAAGCCAGCGCTTGGGATCGCCTTCGGCAGGACCTCGTTTCGCAGCACCTCCGCGGTCACCGCCGACGCAACTGCGGTGTGCAGCGCCGCGAGGCGCGTCTCTACTGCACCCGTCGGCATGCTCAGCCCTCCAGCCAGTTGGCCAAAAGGCCGGGAATACGGTCGGTGACGGCCTCTGCCGTCGGGATAAGGTCGGTGCGCTTGCGCAGCTTCACCTGCGGCACCAGCAGGAACACCGGTACGGTCTGCGCACCTGTCAGGACGCCGTCCTTGCGGCGGCGCCCACCCTTGCGGCGCGCCTGGCCGCGCTTCGTCAAACGCGCATCATCCAGCACCAGAAGCGCCGAGCGCCGGTTCTGCCGGTAGACGAACCGCAGGCGCTGGCCGGTCCGGCGCTCGAAGTCGAGCGGCGTCATCCGTCGGCCAAAGCGCCCGCTCCCTGCCGCTTCCAAAGGGATTGCCAACCAGACACCGCTCGAAGACCGGATCGTCGTCCCCTGATCATGGGCGGCTACAATCTCCGGCGCCCTGGTCCAGACCATCGCCGCGGCATTCAGACTGTTGTCGCCCTTGGGATAGCTCTCTGATCGGACCGAATTTCCAACCCGGTTTCCCAGTCCGCCCTCGACAATCTCCGACCGCCAGGCGCCTTTCAGGTCACGCGCGACGGTCAGCATCGCGCGCGTGTGCGAGCGCTCCATACGCTGCAAATCGCGCGCCATCATCTCGGCCACGTCGACGTCCTGGCGGATGACCAACTTCATGCCGGGCGCGCCTCGACGCGCCAGTAAATCCGACGATCCTCGCGGACAGGCTCACCCTGCACGATGAAGCTGTCGGGGCCGACCACGAGAGCGTCGCCCGCGACCGGATTAGCCACGTCGGCGCAAAGTATCTTGAAGGTGGCCGCGGGCGAAACGATCCGCCCGGGCCCGAAGTCCGACGCCGCGTCGCCGAGATCGGGAATGACCCGTATCTGAACCGACCCACCGCCGGACGGCGTGTAGACCGCGTCGAGCCCCAGCGGCCCGTCGAAGATGGCGGCGGCGTCGGCGGCGAACGTCACTCGTCGTCGCCGTCTTCGGCAGCATCAGAGGTGTCGCCACCTTCGGCTGCGGCGGCAGGACCGCCTCCCTCGCCTGCCTCAGCCGCGCCGGCACCATCCTCGGCGCTCTCTGCGGGCGGCTCGGACAGGTCCTCGAACAACGCCGCGTTGAGACGACCCTCGAAGGCTTCGACCTCGAACTCTTCGCCGTACTTGAAGGACAGCGCCTGGCCGCCGCCGATCTCGACGGCCTTCATGCGCTTCGGCACTGCGCCGAGAACGTGGACGCGCTTCGCCCACTGTTCCCGGGTCAGCTTGACGGAGACGGGACCACGCAAGGTGGCCCCGCCCGCAGCGATCACACGAACGGGAACCATGATCACACCGCCTGGACGAGGCAGGCGTGCTGCCAGTAGCCGTAACCGGCGTTGGCGTGGTAGTTGGTGCCGAACAGCCAACGCTTGTTCTTGACCTCCTCCTCAGAGCCTTCGGCGATCACGTCGAGCATCAGGTCGGTTTCCTGCTGCCAGATGAACGGCTTCACGTCACCGTCGATGCGCATGACGACCAGCTTGTCGGTCCACGTCAGGCGCGGGTTTGCGGCCAGCTCGAAGGTGTATCCGTCGAGGCTGGCCATGACGTTGGTGTCGCCCCCGCCCAGCACCGCATTTTTCAGGGCAGCAGCAGCGGACGAGAAGTAAGTCGTCGGCACCATCACGAGGAACCGCCGCGCCATCTCGTTCAGCGGCTCGCCCTGGTCGTCCTTGAAGCCGAGGATCTTCTCGACCCCGGCGAGGACCATGGCCCGCACCTCTTCCGGCGAAGGTGCCGCCGTGGTGCCATGCACTGCGGCAGGAACGGCCGAGATGTCGACGGTGATGTCGTTCGACTGCGTGCCGCTCTTGCCTTCGACATGGTCGGTGTCGAAGAAATACTGCCCATCGTAGCAGACCGCGGACTCGGCAGCGATCAGCGTGCTCGACAGGAGGCTCTGCTTGTGCGTCACCGCGCGCCCCGCCAGTTCGCCGACGCGCGTCATGATCTGGCCGGTCTTGTCGCGACGCACCCAGTCGGTCGGCACCTCGATGCCGTTGGCCCAGTGGATGTTCGCGATCGTGATTCCGGCCTCACGCAACCCGTGGAACAGGCGGTCGCCTTTCCACTCGGACATGGTCGGGCTCTGACCCAGCCACTTGTACGTCTCCGACTCCTGGTCGGTGGTGAACGTCATGGCGATGCTGGACGCCCAGGAGGCGGCCATCGCGGCTTCCAGCCGCTGATAGAACCGCCCGATGATGGCGCGGCTCGAAAGACCCTTGTTTGCGGTCATGGTTTCGTCCTCTCTTACACAGCCGCGGCTGCGCTGTTGTGGGCGGCGGCCAGCGCCGCATCGAACTCGACAACGGCCTCACCGGTCGCAACCCAGCGCGACACGAAGCCGATCAGGCTGTTCGACGTGGCCGTCAGGGTGAAGGTGTCGTCGTCGCTGGCGTAAACCGCGGCGCGATCGTTGGCGGTGATGCCGATGGAAGCGATGGACAGCAGGATTTTGCCCTGCGTCTTCACCACCACGTCGATGTCGCCGGCGCTGCCATCGCTGTTGTCGGCAGTCTCGATGGCGAAGCCCTGGAAGACGTCACCGGCGACCAAGGGGCGGCTGTAGCCCGAGCCGTTTTCACCGACTGCGGCGCCTTCGTAGATGACGTCGGCTGCGATCACCGGGTAGGCCGACTGGTCACCCGGCAGGTAGACGCGCGGGGCGTCCTTCGAAAGAGTTGCCATTCTCCATGCTCCTCAGATCAGGCGCCGCGACGCGACACGCGGCCGGCGGTTTCGGCCTTGATGCAGGCCATGTAGGCGTCGAAGTCGTCGCCGAACTCGGCGCGCAGATTTGCGTCCTTGTCCCAGTCCGCCTTCGCCTTGTCCTCGGGCGTGCCCCCTGTGGCGGTGGTGGACTGCGGTCGCAGGGGCACCACGGCCGCGACCGCGTCGTCGGCCTCCAGCGCGGCGATCTCGGCAGCACCCGCCGCCTTGTCGGCCTTGACCATTTCCAGCGCCAGCTTCTCGGCGCTCCAGCCGTCGGCCTTTGCCTTCGCCACGAGGTCGCCGTGCGCCCCGGTGGCGATCTCGTCGATTGCCGAAATACGGGCACGCTCGGTCGCCACAGCCGCATCGATCTTCGCCTTGGTTTCATCGCCAGCCGATGCCGCCGCCGATGCGGCGATCTCGTCCACGATGTCGGCCCGGTGCTCGCGCAGCTGGGCCAGGGTGATGGAATCCCAGTCCATGGGTTCCTCCTTTGCTGCGGTGGCGGGGCCCGCGTTGATGCTGCCACGGGCCGCCAGCCCCGTGCTTGTTTCTGCCTGGGGATCGGTCGGATCTGGTGCCGAACCTTCGGGATCGGACGTACCGCGCTCGACCATGTCCGCGATCAGACGGGCAAAGCTGCCCCGGCCGTCGGCCATGCCGCGCTCGATGGCTTCGCCGCCGTCGAAGACGAGACCCTGCCCGAACCGATCCATGACCTGCTGCGTCGTGACGCCACGAAACGCTGCGATGCTCTCGATGAAGTCCTGCGCACCGGAATCGACGAGCGCCTGCATTTCTGCGCGGCCTTCCGGGCTGTCCGGGTCCGTCCATTTCAGCGGGCTCTGCTCAGCCACCACGCGGACAATGCGGGCGCCCATCTTTTCCAGCACCGGCTCGAAGTCCACGTACTCGATCTTCGTGCCGATCGATCCGACCATGGACCCGGAACCAAGCGTTATGCGATCGGCCGCGCTCGCGAGCCAGTAGGCCGCGGACGCGGCGGTGCCGCCGACGAAGGCCTCGATCCGCTTCGGCCCGCTCTCACGGATGGCCCTGGCACAATCCCCGCACCCGGCGCCGAGCCCACCGCCGCTGTCGATGTCCAGCACGATGGACCGCACCGAGGAATCCGCCTGCGCCAGCATGACGTCCCGCAGCACCTCTTCGTAGGACCAGAACCAGAACGACATCTTGCGCATCAGCATGCCGATGACGGGGATCACCGCCACGCCGTCGATCACCCGTGCGAAGTCCGACCCTTCGAGCATCTCGGCACCGTCGAAGGCACGCGTCTCGCGGCCTTCCTCGCGCATGTCGCAGGCCTGTGCGATCATCATTTCGTCGGGTCGCATCAGCCAGGTGCGCCCGGAGCGGTCAACCAGCATGGCGAGCCCCCGTTTCCATGTCGTCATCGTCCTCGGTGTCCGGGCGGTCTGCCCCCTCGGCCGGTGCCGCGCCGGTGACCGCATCGCTGCCGTCCTCGGCACGCCTGCGGCGCACGTCGCGATGGTCCTGCCCGAACCGCGTGGCCGTGATCTGTGTCAGCGATGTCGCCCCCATGTCGAGGTAAGCGCGATCCGCAGTCGCATCCTTGACCGGATCGATGGTGATCCTTGCCGGTCCCATCCACGTTGCGTTCAGCCACGCCTGTCGGCGCAGCGGATCGCTGAAGAAACCGGGCGCCTCCAGCAGCCCCCGGGCCACCGCCTCGCCGATCACCGCCTCGTAGACCGGGCGGCAGAACTGGGTGACGTGCAGGGCCCGGTCTGCGCGGAAGAACTGCCATGCCATTTCCAGTGCCGCGCGCGACGCCGAATAGCTGGCCTGGAACTTCTTCATCAGCAGTTCGTACGGCAGATCGGTTCCCGCCCCGACCTCCTGCGCAATCGCCTCGATAAATGGCGAAAACTGAGGGTTCGGCCGACCCGGGGCAAATGCCTGGATCTGCTCGTCCGGCAGAAGATCGACGATCATGCCAGGTTCGGTCAGCTTGATGTCGGGAGCACCGCCCTTGCCCTGTTGTTCCGTCTGCAACCCGCTGGCAAGATCACCGTCCGCGGACGTCACCCCGATGGCGAAGCATGCACTGACCACTGCAGCGACCAGCTCGGCCTCGGAATACCTTGAGCGTTGCTTTAGCGCGTTGATCACCGGCGCCAACATCGGCGCATAGCGCGACATGTCCGGGCGCCACCGCGTGCCATGGACATGCAGAACCATCCACTGCCCCCGGCTGCCGTAGGCGGGCACCCTCTGCCAGGTCACTGCGCCACGAACACCTCGATCAAGCGCGAACCGGTTGGCAACGTGATAGGCAACCGCCGCGCCATCCGTATCGAACTCAATGCCGCCAGCTTGGGTTTCCCCGTCCTGCGACCAGTGCGGATTCGAAAGCCGGTCTGCCTCGACGATCTGCAGGGCCGTGCCCAGAAGCCGCCCCCGGCGCCGCTTGTACCGGCGCACCGCCAGGACGTCGCCCGACAGGATCCGCGAGCGGTAGACCAGGTCTTCCAGCTCCGCGAAGGTCTGGGTCCTGGTGACGTCGCAGTCACGCGACCCCGCCCAGTCCGTCCAGATGTCCAGCGCCAGCGCTTCCCACGTCCGCGCCTGCTCTGCCGTCATGCCCAGCCTGTCGCGGTCGACCTCCGGACGCACCATGTGACCCGGGCCGATGACGTTCACGACCTTCGTCGAGACAGCGGATTGCGCCAGAGGGTCGTTGCGCACCAGGTCGCGCGACCGGGCCCGCAGGTCTTCGAGGTCCGGCAGCGTGTCTGCATCCGCACTGGCAACCTGCGCGCCCCAGTTCACCGTGGCGCTGCGTCGCCGTCCGGCGCCATCGTATCCCGACAGGGCGGTCAGCGCTTTTCGCGACGCCACACGACGAAGCGCCATGCCGGGGCTGATCGCCGCGATCATGCGATCGAGACGCGACATGGCAACCTGGCGGCTCACGACATGACCCCCCGCTTGAAGGCGGCCCGGGCGCCTTGCGTCTGCCGACGCGCGAGCGCGACGAGGCGCTTCTCCTCGGCCAGTAGGCTGTCGAGGTCCAGGTAGGTCACCTTCTGCCCGTCAAGGTCGTAGCTTTGCATCTTGCCGGTCAGCAGCGCGGTGATCGCCGCCTGCACCAGGGCAAGCCGCGCCACATAGTCGATTTCTGGCATGGGTTACCCCGCTTGGCCGCGCACGCGGCGTTTCCTGGTCTGCACCGGTTGTGCGTCGCGCCCGTCTGTTGCGGGAGCCACCGTCACACCGGCATCGAAGAGGTCCGGCTGGTCCTCGGTCGGGGCAGCGCCCCTTTCGGCCTCGAGTCGCAGCCACTGTTCCGCCGTGAGCGACAGCCAGCCTTTCCGGCGTGCCCCCGCTTCCGCGTAGAGCATGGTGTCGAGTCCCTCGTTTCGGCGTGTCGGCTCGACGAGCTCCCAGCGGGCATTCACCACGCCCGACGAACTGCGGCGGAGCACCCGGACCTCGGAGGTCACCATGCGGTAGTATTCGTCGCCCAGCCCCCGAGCGAAGTGCACGTAGCCGCGCGACAGCGGATCGTCCTTTTCCAGCCAGCCGTAGAAGTCGCCCTTGAGCTGGCTCACGTTCAGCATGAACGCGCGCTTCTGCCGGCGCTTGGCCTTCCCGTCCGCCCGGCGCTCGAACTTCTGCGGCACCATCGTCGGCCCATTGGCACTGTTCGAACCCTTGACGACGATCACCCGGTCCCAGGGCCAGCGCGTGGCCCACGACCAGACCGCATCCGTGTAGGTCCCGCCGTCGATGGCGAGCATGTCGAGCGGCAGGCGCAGGCCGCGCTCGGTGCGCCATGTCGCCTTTAGGTAGCCATCCAGCGCCGACCAGCAGGCCTCGTCCGCGATGTGATGTGGCACCACGATGTAATCGACGGGCCAGCGCTGGTGGTTCGGCCCGTGCGCCACGATGTGGATCTCGGTCCGGTCGCCCTGGCAATCGACACCTGCGGTCAGGATCACACCCCGGGCGGGAACGATGCTGCGCGGAAGTCCCTCACCCTCCGGCTGGTTTTCCACCCGGTCCCGCAACTTCTCCCAGTCCGGCCCCTTGCTCGCCACCGCGTAAGGCAGGCCCAGCACGTCGTTCCAGAAGGTCTGCTCGGTCTCCGCTTCGACTGTGTGGGCAATCGCCTCTTCGGTCTCCCCGGTCAGAGACAACTGCGTCCAGCCCATCACCCGAGCATATTCCACAGCAATCGAGGCCCAGTCCCGCTGCGGCACGTAGGCCCGCCACAAGTGGAACCCCGGATGATCGCCCGCCGGGTTGGTGGCAACCCACTTTCCCAGCCCGACGATCCGTTCCTTGTCCGCGTGCCCGATCACGCCGCCGCAGTCGTCGCATGTGAAGCATGCCGCGTGCAGGCGCTCGGGATCGAGGTTGCGCCGGAAGTTCTCCCAGGTCAGCGGCGCCATGTGGCCGCAGTGCGGGCACGGCACATCGAACAGCCGCTTGTCGCTCCGCTCATACCGCCGGCTGATCCTGCAGGTGCCGACCAGCTGCGCCGTGGAGATCGCGAGGATCTTCGCGTCCTCGAACCCGCTCGCCCGGCTCTCCGCCAGTTTTTCCGGGTCGCCCTTCGGCGTCATCTCGAACTTCGACAGGTCGTCCAGCGCCACAAGCCGCCTGGACGTGCCGGCCAGATCGTCCGGAGAACCCGCCGAGGTGACCTTCAGCGAACCGTTCCGCGTCAGGGTCTCCTGGTTGAACTTCGCATCTTTGTTGTCGCCGCCCCGGCCGTCGCCGAAGAGCCGCCGAAGGCTCGGTGCCTGGCGGCGCATCGGCAACCACTTGTTGTCGACCCATTCGGTGGCCGAGCTGTGGGTCGGATGGACAACCAGGCTGTCGAGCGGGCCGTACTCGTGCCACGCGCCGATCACCGGATTCAGCACCGAGACCGTCTTGCCCCATTGCGCCGATCCCCGGACGGTCACTTCGCGGCACGGATGTTCCGGGCTCAGGACCTCGTGGATCTCGCGCAGGAACGGGAACCGCTCTATCCGGAACGGGCCCGGCATGGGCGACCGCTCGTCAAAGACGATGTTTTCCTCGCACCAGCGAGTAATGTCCGGCGGAGGCGGCGGTGCCATGGCCTCGGACAAGGCCGCGGCGATCACGGCCTCTGCCGAGGTCAGGAATCCCATGTCAGAAGTCCGCTTCGCGTTCTTCGTGGGTGGCCCCGGCTTCATCCGCCGCGACCTTCAGCGCCTCGGACCGGTCGCCACGGTGCGCCCTCCATTGATCGATCAGGATCGAACGCACTTCGCGGTAATCGACGCCCATCACGTCGGCCACACGGCGGGCGGCGTCGCGCAGCATCGTCTCGACCTGCGCGATCTCCTGCGCCAATTGCCGTTTGACCTGGCGCGCGGCCTCCTCGGCCAGGACCATCGATCCTTCGTCGAGAGCGTTCTGGCGGCGCAAACGGCGCGCCTCCTCTTCGACCTTCTGGGTCCGCGCCAGCTCGTAGCGGTCTGGGTCGCGCGGAGGAAGGAGATCGCCGCTCGGTTGGCGGTTCTGTGGCGCGTCATTGTCGTCGCCCGTCTCGATCTCGCGCAGGGAACGCCGCGTCGCCGCGCCGTTCCCCATCATCTGCCCCTTGTCCAGCCGACGCCCGAGCGCCTCGGCCGCCTTCACCAGATCGAACCGGCGCGCGCGCCCGTCACCCTGATAACAGCCGTCCAGCTTGCCCTCGCTGACGTACTGGCTGACCCGCCCTTTCGTGACCCCCAGCTCTTTCGCGAGCTCTGTCGTCGTCAGTCCGGGCATGCTCCTCTCCCTCTAAACCTTTCCCCCTTTGTTTAGGCGTCCCGAGTTTAGGCTTTCCAACTCGTTTACCCACGCGAAACCTCTGAGCCTCGCCCACCCGTATACAGTCGCCGACCGGAAGGACCCGCCGGCCCCGACCTCGGTCGGCCTTCATCGTGGGTGCAACCCGGCTGCCCGGGTCTGGTGCGCCGGCGCAGGCTGGCACCACCCAGTGGATGCGACTACCTTGACGCTGCATCGCACCAAAGGAGGCCCGCCATGCTCTTGCTCTTGACCGGTTCGCTGACTGCGCTTTGCGCTTCGGTCCTCGGGATCTACCTCGCCGCCAACGGCCAATGGCCAACCGGCGCCGGGGTTGCCGCAGGTGGAGTGATTACGTTCGCTGTCTGCAAGGCGCTGGATGATATCGTGTGCCACCTGTCGACCATCGCCAGGAACACCAGCATCCACTGAAATAGAAACGCCCGGTGCCATCTCTGGCCCGGGCGTACTTGGTGATGATGACATAGTGCTACGTCTCGGGTGACGCAGCTGTCAAGAGCTTTCGCGCGGCGCGGCCAGATCGAAGCCGCGCATGCGCTCCAACGCAGCCGCCAGCTCAGCCTTCAAAATGTCCACGATCCTGCCGTTCTTTGCCCAGCCATGGCGGCGCGCGACCTCGGCCAGGGTCATCTCATCGACGCACACCGCCCTGACCAGATCGGCAACGCGGATCGTGGACCGCATGCCGCCTTTGGACGGCCTGACGCAGTCCTTCACGAGGCCAGACCCGACCCTGCGTTCCATCACGCGCAGCCTGGTCATGTCGCGCGAGACGGCTTCAGACACCGATAGTCCCGTGCCTGATCCACCGCGGCCCGCCATCTCGATGCTGCAGCACTTGACCCCGGACGCCGCGAGACGCTCGACCAGAGCCGCGTATTCGCGGCCCATCTCCACCTGCCCGACCGTGAAGGGCGGCACGAAGACCGGGCGGCGGACACCGCGCCCCTCCACCGGAAGGCCCTTCGCCTTTCGCTCCGCCTCCCACCGTGCCAGCCGCGAAGGAAACGACCGGTGCGCGGCACTGTGCATCCGATCCCACGCATCGAGACGATGAACACGCAAACCCGTCGATCTGTCCGTACGCACCCGCGGCCCGCTGCCTGTCATGACTGCCTCGCTCGGAACCTCTGCCCGGCAGGCACCCCGCGCCGGCGCAACCGGGATCTTGGCGCTGGCACCGCCTGGCGGTGTCGCCCGAGCGAGGATCGCAGCGCAAGCCCTGCGCTCTTCCTCCAGCCGCCACTGGTAAGGGCGCAACGTGAACGCCGTCCCGATGGAGTTGACCCAGATCACGCTCATGCTGCCTGCCCTTCTGCCTGCTGTATCGCGTCGCATTCGTCGCTCAATGCCCGGTACCAGCCGAGCCACCTGACCTCGTCGGACGTGGCCACGCCGCGGCTGATCCGCCCTTCGATGATCCGCACCTTCGCCCGGTTTTCCTGAGACTGCGCCTGCAGCTGGTCGAGCTGATACCGGCCCGGCGGCGGTCCCCAGCGGCGGGCGATGTCGAGCAGCTCCACCTGGTAGCCCATCGACCGCGCGGTGCGGCCCATGGCCGAGCGTAGGACCGAGACGGCATAATCGCAGGCGCGCGGCGGCGGCGGGTGCAGACGGTAGGCAATCGATGTGATGGTGACCTCTTTCGGCCACTGGTCCTTTTGCTTGCCGCGGGCGCCGTGGGTGACCAGAGCGCGCAGGCCTGCCAGCGCCTCTTCCGACAGGTAGGCCAGCTTGTCCTGCAGCCGCCCCCGGAAGGCCTGATAGTCTTCGGCCTTCATGGTCTGCGGGCGCACCATGCCCGCCTCCTCCAGTGGTTCGATCAGAACCCGCCTCACCCGGGCCCGGCCCGGCTCATGGTCCGGTGTGCTGTCCGTCTCCGTCATGTCCTGCCCTTTCACTGCCATATCCCGAGTTATCCACAGGTGCGACCGGTCGGGTCTGTGACCGGACGCCCTCTCAATTTCATTTCCTTTCGTTTCCTCTCTTATGTCTGGAACTGTTACCGTTTGTTCCGAACTGTTCCGGCACTGTCCGGTAACGTTCCAACCACAGTCGGAGGAAATTTCCCTTTGATTTCAGCGTGGGCCGCGTCGCGCCCCCAAAACGTCCGCCTCTGCCGCCGCCTTCAGCGCGCGCCCGATCGACACTTGGAACTGCGGCATCTGACGGCGACCGCGGTGGTTCTCCACCAGCCAGTCGTCGAGCCACGCGACCGCCACCTCATCGGCACAGAGATCGGGGCCGCAGCCGCACTTCTTCAGCGCACCCTTCAGACGCAGACGCCGCATCAGGACGGCCTTCTCTTCGTTGCTGGCCTTGTGTTCCCGATGGCCCTCAAGGGCCGCTTCCATGACCTCTGTCACAACCGGGTGCGCGAGGCGGACCTCGCCGTTGTCGCAGCGGACGGGATACCAGTTGTAGAGCGGGTTGAAGCGCCGCTCTGTCAGCCCCTGCCACTTCTCCAGCGACAGCCCGAGAAGGAAGGCCAGTGCCTCCGGATCGCGCGGCAACGTCCCAAGGGGCGATTCACCGTGCGACTTGAAGAACAGCTCCAGCCCGAAGAAGCCCACCTCCGGGTCGCGGTAGGACTTCCGGCGGAAGTCGCTGCGGTCGTAGCGGTCGTGGTTGAACTGGACGAAGTAGTGGGAATCGAGCCGCTCCGATGCCGAGATCGGGTATTCCGGCAGATCGGTCTCTCCATTGCCGCCAACCTGGCGCAGGTGCGTGGCGCTCATCCCTGCCCCCCATCACCGCAAAGCGTCAACGCGCGCTCCATTTGTTGTAAAAGTAGGAGCGCGTTCTCCTTTGAGAACGCCATCGACCATTGTTGACGGCGCCGGATACCTCGATGAATGCCGGTATCGCCATGAATGGTCAGAACGAGCAGCCCGTAATCGACATCAAAATTCGCAGCCCTGCGCTGGTGCATGTAGGCGAACATCTCGAATTCATCGAAACCACTTCCCATCTTACGCTTGGGAGCCTCCAAGGGGGCACCGGGAGGATCGATAGCAAAGACAAGATCATTGTCTCTAATCATCCCTGCCCCCCGATCCGGTCCTGGCACAGGCGGCGCAGAACATAGCGCAGCGCGTGCAGCGAGTGGTCTAGGCCCAGCTGATCGCCCGCCTGCACATCGGTCCGCACCGCGATCAGTGCATCGGAGAGCGGACGTAGATCTTCGTCCCCCACAAGCGGCAGGGCGGCGGCAAGCGGCTGCATGAAGGGCCGCACGTCGAAAAGGCCCGGGCCGGCCAGCGCGATGCCGACCGCAACCGAGACCAGCGGCGCCATGGGCCCGAGGTCGAAGGTACCGGACCCGACACCCGCCATCCTCTCGAACGCAGCCATGTGGAACGCGCCTTCCAGCAGTTGGCGGGCGCGCAGCCCACAGGCACCGACATCGCCACCAGCCAGAACACGCCCGCGCGCGCCTAGCAGTTTCCATGTCGGGCCGAGGTCATGATCGGCGTACAGATCGAGGTGCTTGTCCGCAAAGGCGAAACCGGCTGTCAGGGTCAAAACAGGCCCTCCTGCTGTTCATGGGCGCGTTCCCGAAACAGGCGGCGCAGGACCGTTTCGCCCTTCCATGCTCTGTCCCAGACAAGCCACGCGTTGCGTTGTGGCGGGCAACCCTTGCCGCGGAAGTCGATCTTCCAGCAGCAGACGTAAGCCCGTGAGACAGGGAACCGCTCATGAAGTTCATCCATCCCGTTCTGACGGGCGGCAATCCAATCCCAGTTGAGCAGCATGGCCGCATAGTCCAGACCAAGATCCTCGATATGCCGAAGCCAGCGACCGTGTCCGTCCCTCGCGGACACTTCGTTGTAAGGCGGGTTCGTGCAGGCGATTTTCACCCCGATCGGCGCTTGCTTGAAGTCATAGAACCCCTTCACAACCGTCCCGGGCCACCCACGATCCACGATGTCCGACGCGTAGACCTCGAACCCTTGGCGGCGCAATTCCCGAGCCATCCGGCCATCCCCGCACGCATTTTCCCAGACCGGACCCCCGATTTCCCGCATCCGCTCGCCTTCCGCATCCAGGAAGGCCGCAGTTGCGTCCCAAGGCGTCGGGTCGAAGTCGAGGGGATCGCGCAGCGCCTCGGGCGCCCGCTGTTCCGGCAGGTTGCCGATGATGGTCTGCGCCGGATGCACCTTGCGCTTCGCCTTGGTGGCGCGGAAGAGGGGCTTTGCCGATGTCGCCATGCCGCGCCTCAATGCTCGATGAACGCCACGGGGCGGTCGGTCGACCAGCACACCGCGCAGTTGCCGCAATGGACCTGGCGCGGACTGCCGGCGTTCGCGTCCAGCTGTGCCGGGCAGACCACGGCATCGCCGATGGTCTTTCGCTCCGTCGGAAAGTCGATGGTGAAGCTGCCCCAGAGCCCGGTGCGCCCGCTCTGCCGGATCATGAAGCGGTCCGGATAGGCGTTGCGCACCCGCAGAACCGCCGCGCCGATCTCGTCGTCGGGCGTGCGGGCGGTGAAGCCGAACAAGTGCAGCCCCGGATACTGCCGCAGCAGCGCGCCCCAGAAGGCCACGTAATCGACCGACCAGAAGTCGCCGAGAACGTGCAGCCGGATCAGGATGCGCTCGTGTGCGGCGCAGAGGTGCGCGACCTCGGCCCGCAGGCGCTCCATCAGTTCCGGGCCGTGCGCCATGCGCTGCGCCTTGTCCATGGCGTTGCCGTAGCAGCCCCGCCACAACGGGCAGGACGTCGGACAGCTGGCGCGCTCTTCCAGCGTCAGCGTGTGGATCGGCACACCGCGCAAGCGCCCGACCAGCACCTGCCCGCCGATCTTGCCGCTGTTCACGCCGTTCTTAAGGACATGCACCACGTCATCCGGCCGGCGCACCGTCCCCGGATAGAGCGTCCGGGTCGCGTCCGCCGCGACCAGCTTGGCGATTTCACCGTTGGCCGGAATGCCGACCTTGAACCGCCGTCGGTCGGCGATCTCGGCCACGCGCTTGCGGGCGCGCCGTTCCTTCTTTTCCGTAGCCGTTTCTTTCCGGCCGGCCGCGCGCGCCCGGGGAAAGGTGATCCCGAGGACCGCCCGGTCAGCATCGATTGTCGAAAGCGCCACGCCGAGGGCCCCGGCGATCTGCGTCCTGGTCAGCCCCTCGGCCGCCAGCGCCTTGACCTTCTGGCGGCGCTGGTAGGCCTTGGCCCGGATGCTGCTGCCGATCTGCGGACCGGATACCCCGTGCGGCGCCTTCAGCCCGAGCGCGTCGAGGTGGTCGCGCACCGTCGCTTGTGGCATGTCCAGTTCGCGCGCCAGATCCGGCAGCGACTTGACCCCGTCGAACGCGGCCTTGACCGCGGCGCGCCGCGTGACCACCTCCGGATCGCGCTTGACCCGCGCTGGTGCCACGAGGCCGGGCGCGGGCGATTGCGTGGCCCGCGTCAGCGTCAGCCCGAGGCGCTGCACGTCGGCGTAGACAACCTGCAAGGCCACGGACAAGGTCTCCGCGATCTCCGGCCCGGTCTTCTTCTGCCGGACCAGATCGGCCACCCGTGCGCGCCGCGCCGCGACCTTCGGGCAAGGCGCAGGCTTGCGCCTCGACTGGACCGCGTGCGGATCGCGCTTCCGCCCGATCCGGCTTGTCGCTCGCCAGCCCGCGGTATCCGGGTCGACCGCCACCAGCGACTTGCCGTCCCAAAGGTACGGCTGGCGGGGCACGACGCCCTCGATCCGCTGGACCTTTCCGCCCTTAGCGAGGAAGCGGTCAACCGCCGCCTGGTCTTCTGCCGACAACGCCATCAGGCCACCCCCGAAAGATGCCCGGCGGCGGGCGAACCCACGCGCCGGGCGAGTTCCAACAGGGAGGTGGCAGACATGACCCGGTCTGCCAGCGGGAGGGAAAGGACCGCCGGTCCGGCGCTCAGGGAGGAGGAGAGAGAACCGCCCCGGCGGTCAAGGTGGCCGGGCTGCCACGGGCCCGGCTCAGGTTTCGCCACAGGCGCGGCGAATTTTGGTGGAAAAACCATGGATAGCACCGTCACAAGACGGCGGCGCCACACCTTGGGGGACGCGCAGAAGCTCAACACAAAATATATGAGGTTATAGCCTTGACGACTCTGCCCGTGCTTTCGGATGCTTGGCTTACGGTCGGGCGACCTGGAGCGTCGCCCGACCTGTGATACCGCGACACTCACTACGCGGCCCACTGCGGATCTCGGCCAAATGTCAACCCGGCCTGGAACCGCAATAGCCACAGAAAGAAATGTTCCATGGCTATTTCGATGCACCCTGTCACGGGTGTCCCCCTGAACGATATCACGATTCGCCGTAAAACAATCAATGAGGAAGAAGCTGTGACCGTTCATGTCATGAAGCTTCAGGGCGTTTCTTACACAGATATCGTTCACCACTTCGGCGTTGACGCCCGTCGCATTGGCGAAGTCCTGCGCGGCGAGGTCTGGCCGGAAGCGGCGGAGAAGGCGCTCGCGCTGAGCGACGACTTGTTCGCGCGCCACTGACGTGGTGAAGGCGGGTGGCGAGGAAAGCCACAGGGAGGAACCCGCCGACCTCGCACCGTGAAACAGGGCAGGACGAAGCCTTGCGCCCCGTCCCGCCACCGGCCCCGTGAGTGTGGAGCGGCCGGAACTCATATCTGCGAACGCCAACTCTCGGCGGCAGGCGCGTCTATCCTGTTCGGCGGTCGCGTATGCCTTCAGCTTCTGCATGTCAGAAGCGTCGGCTCGATTACCCGCTGTCAGGCGATCATGCTTGTTTGCAGCGGAAAAAGCGCCCGGTCTGCCCCCGCCTCCGCACCGGGCAGAGAGGTTGCACATCGCGAAGGCCACCCCCCAAAGAAGCCCGGCGGCGGGCGTAGAGCCCACGCGCCGGACAGTTTTCCATAGAGAGGAGACAGACATGACCCGGTCTGCCGACGGGATGGATACGACCGAAGCCTTAAGATCAGGACAAGATGTAGGGGAACCGACCCTGCGGTCAAATGGGCCGAGCTGCCACGAGCTCGGCCCGATATTCGCCCGTGCCTTGGCGAAGCGCCGGAGAACGTGGGGACGCTCCTGATTGACGCAGGGGCAGCATTTATCGCGTTTATCGATTCTATCAAGCCCAAAATCGACAATGCCATACCGCAAGAGGGCATTGGTGATTATCGGGGAAACTAGGTCGAGCGGCACAACACGCCGCTCGACCTTTGAAGCCGCACCATCCGTGAAACGGCCCCAAACGGAACCGGGGAAAACTGCACTAAGTCCCGGCACCGCCATAGCGTCGGAGTGGTCAGCTCCTCGGCCATCCCGGCAAGTTCTCTGGGTACTCAATACAGAGACGACTTTTCGATTCGAAACAAGATGTTGAATGCGAACAACAACTCTCGCACAGGTTGTGAGGGTTCCGGTGAGTGTGGAGCAGCCGAACGTCATATCTGACCCTCGTCGGCGTCGTACTTCGCCTCGAGCGACTGGACGAGCAGCGCCATGGCCTCCGCCGCCTCGCGCGCTTCCTGCAGGGCGCGGGCCTGCCCGCTGGCATCCCCGGACTGGGCGGCAATGACCGCGGCAGAGATCGCCTCGCCCGCCTCGCGCGACGCGGCGCTGGCGGCATCGAGGACACGCAGGCCCGCGCGCGCGGCTTCGGACGGCGCGCCGGACCCGCGCAACCGCGAGACCGGGTAGCGCCCCGCCGCATCCTCCAGCGCCCAGATGTAGACCGCCGGCCACTGGTGCTGGCCCGACAGGATCTTCGACAGGGTGCCTTTCGAGACCGAGGAGCCCAGCCGGGCGTTGATCGTCTCGGCCGCCGCGTCGAGGCATCCGAAGGTCCCGTCGATCAGGGCCGACATGGCGGCGTTGACCTGGCGCGCATCAAGCATCGGCAACCCCGTTTCCTTGAGAGGCCCCGCAGCGCGGTGCAGAAAAGGTTAACAAGTCGTTAACGAGGCTCGACGGAGGCCCGGCATAGATGACGGCGCAGGAAAGTTTAGCGTCGGGTTTCATTCGGCTGCCTCTGAAGATGGGGCGCCAGATGGAGGGTTCCGATGCATCCACTCAACGAGCCGCTCGGCGGTGTCGAGAGAGCAAGAACCGCCGTTCAAAAGCCGATGGTAGACCAAACGGTTTTTGGTGGCGTACTGGCAGATCGTGGACGGTGCCAAGCTGGACGCCTCAGCGTATTCCTCGACGGCCTTAATGATGGCTGACCTGTTCATGCGCCAATTGTTAGATAAAAATCTAAATCTCGTCAAAAGATACCAGTCAGACAATCGGCAAGTGGATGCACTGCCCTGGTATGCCTACAAGAGCGCCATGGATATGGATGCTTTCAGGGCCAAGGTTCTGGCTGCGATGTCAGCGCAGGACGTTAACAAAGCCGAGCTGGCGCGGCGCTCAGGCGTCTCCTATCATGCGCTCGACAAATTCCTTAAGGGAACGAGCTCCAGCACATCCGCAGACCGGGCCGCCGCCATCGCGCAAGCGCTTGGTATTCCGTACACTGGCGAGGGTGAGTACGAAGAGCTTAGGCGCCTGTTCTTTGGTCTGCCAGAAGAGCAGCGCGGGTTTGTTCTAGAGCAATTACGCGCCCTGACCGCTCAGAAATCCTGATCAAATCCCGCCGCAGGGCCATTAACGCGGCGGGAGTCAGACTGCCCAGAAATTGCTCAAATTCCTCTGCCTGCGTCATAGTGCCCCCGTCATAATTTCAACACATTTACCGCAAGGCATACCCTTCGCATAGCGTGAAGTGTCGCGCTTTTAGATTTACGTCTAACTTTTTCTTGACGATTAGATTTTTGTCTAATATATCCCCTCCCCATAACCACCCTGCTGCGGGCAGATGGGAGAGACGAGATGACCACCGAAGCAGAACGCAAGATCCGGGCAATCGACCTTAGGATCGACGCTATCGTGGCGGAACTCCATCGGCAGAAGGACGGTCGAGACGACGCGGGTTACGCCCTGTGGGAGAACCACGGCGCCCTCGCTGCATTCCACAGCGCCGCCTACATCCGTCGCGCCGAGTGGGTGGAAAAGCGCGACAACGCTGCCCTCGAAGCGGAGCGCGCCGCCTTCCGCGAGTATCGCCGCAACCTCGGCCGCGGCGCCCCCACAGTATCGCTGGAACGCTGCGCGCACTGCGGTAGCGCGATCCGGTCCGCCGTCTAATCCGCTGTAGGGACACCCGCCATGACGAACACACCGCACCGCGAAAGAGGCCCGGGCACCGGCGTCCATGGCGGGGGCCGCGTTCTGTCAGGCGGCCGGTCTGGACCGCGCGCGTGTGAAATCGTCGCCGTACATCGACTGCCCCGCCCGGTCGTGCGCCCGCTCCATCAGTCGCTTGCGGCAGGGCGGCTCCTGCCCGTGCAGAAGCACCAGCTCTGCCTCAACCTGGCGGGCGTCGCCCCCGGCGGCGACACGCGACTGAAGTTCGTAGAATTTCTGCCGCAAGAGCGCGTGCTGGCGCGCCGCGGTTCCGTGGTCCCAGACCAGCTGTACGGCACCCACGACGGCGACCGCGACAGCCATCAGTTGGGCGATCAGCGCATGCTGGTTTCCGATGGCCAGAACCGCCCCGGACCCGAGCGTGATGTTGACCGCGGTCAGCATCCGGTGCCAGCGCATCAGCCGATGCTCGCAGATCTCGTGGTAAATGCCCGAGAACAGCAGCCGAAATTGAATGTCGACTACGGGCGGGGCGGTCGGATGATCGGCGGCTGCCCCTGCGTCCCGCCACCCGGCGTCGGCGGCTTTCCCGGCCTCGGTTTTTTGGCCCATCTGGTTTCTCCGTTTTTGAACATGTCTCCATTGACCCTTTTTCAGTGGGGATGTGGCGGGGCGCGTGGTGTCGTCACGCGTCCCGCACCGAAGAATACCACATCTTGCCCTTGCGGCAACGACCAGCGGTCCGAACGCACCCCCTCCCCACATGTTGAAGGTGACACCATGCCGGTAGCCCACTCCAGCGGACGCCCCGCGACCTCTGTCCGTTCCGATGAAACCGCCGCGCTGATGGTCGGCGACAGGCGCCCCAACCCGATCATGGCCATGCAGACATGGTCCGCGCTCAAGGCCCGGCAGATCCTCGAGGACGGCACTTCGGCCCGGATCGAGGACGACCGCGCCCACCGTCTGACCCTTCTGCGCCTGCGGCACCCCGAATGCTGGGCACCGGCCCCCCGGGCGTTCGAGCACCGCACCGTGGCGGAGGCTGTTGCCGCCGCCCAGCCCGCCATCCGCGCCGCCGTCGCGCGCCACACCCCGCAGGGCAGCGCGTCATGACCCGCGCCCGCGACCGCCTGGTGATCGACCTGCGCCGCGCCGGGTTCCGGGTCGAGGCGCGCGACTTCGCCCGCACCTTCGGCGCATCCGGCCCGGACATCCACACCTACGACATCCGCCGCGAGGACGGCGCCTTCGTCACCCGCATCATCGTGCAGGAACTCGGCGAACAGGGCATCGACACCTTCTACCTGTCGACCGCCCAGACGCTGACCGAAGACGTCACCCGGATCATCGACATGGCCGCCCGGCAGATGGCTGCAGAGCGGGCGGTGATGGCATGATTCTGGGCATCTGCCTTCTGCTGGCATCACTTGCGTCGTTTATCACGACGGCCGGCATGCTGCGACGCGTGGACCTGATCGACCTCCTGACCGGCCGCTATTCGGTCGCCGCGATGGTGGTCGTCGTGGCGCTGACGGCTCTGGCCACCGTCCTGCTGATCGGCGGCCTGATGGTCCTGGCAGGCATCGAATGATGGCCCCGGCCACACCCAACAGAGCGCGGCCGCATGGTGCGGCCCGCCCCCGGGGCTTAGCGCCAGTCCGGTGCGCCCCGGGGTGTAGATCGGAGCGGGCTGCATGAGCGAACGGATTCACAATCTCCTCGCTGCGGCGTCCCTCGCCAGTTCTGCGGCCAGCGACATGATCGATGCGGTGCACGACGGCGACGTTATCGCCATGGGCAACGTTGACGCCGGGAAAACCTCCACCGCATTGGCGAACGCCTTGTGGATCGTCCTGGAAGCGATGCCCTCCGCCGGCGAAGACGAAACCCAGCTTCAGGGCGCCCTCGAGCGCTACCTGGAGGACCGGACATGAAGGCGTCCGAGAAGTTCTGGCAGATCGCCCACCTCGGCGCGGCCCTTCACGGCAAGAGCGATCCGCGCAAGCGCTACGACACCTACGCCGAGGCGAAGACCGCCGCCGAGCGCACCGCGACGACCTCGGGCCAGCCCTACGCCGTCCTCGAATGCACCCACGTCGCCCAGCCCGGCGACGACGCCACCCCGCAACTGATCTGAACAGGACGCGACAATGATCTTCGGGAAGACCAAGCAGCAAAAGCAGGAGGCCAGGGAAACTTGGAGGCAAGCTTTTGCCTATTGCCCCGTGGAGCTTTGGGACGGTCGCTGGGTCTTCTGGCAGCCCTACTGGACGAGGTTCAGCAAAACGCCCCCCGACGGCTTCGGCGTCTTCATGCAACCGGTGACGCAGAACTTCCTGGAACTGCCGGAGCAGTTTCGGCCAACGACTCCGAAACCGCCAAAGAAGTGAGGCCCCCCATGCGCATCCTGATCCTCGCCACCCTCCTCACGCTCGCCGCATGCGGCGGCAAGTCCCGAGACGAACGGATCGTCGACCACATCCTCGCCGATCTCGACCGCCACTACTGATCCGAGATGCTGTCATGCCTTCGAAACCCTGCGCCAATCCCATCGCCCGCCGCGCCGCCATGCTCTGCAACGACGCGCGCTTCCAGCGGTTCGCGGCAGAGCGCGAAGGGTTCGACGGCGGCCAGTTCAGCAGCGAGGCGTCCGCCGAGTTCCTGCGCCGCTGGTGCCGGATCGACAGCCGCCGCGAGCTAGACACCACCCCGGCCGCCGCCCGGCGGTTCGACACCCTCCGCACCGAGTTCGACGCCTGGACCGGGCGCATCGCCCGACCTCACTGAAAGGAGCCAGTCATGGCCGAGACCATTCGTATGTCCGCAACACTCACAGACGGCACCGAGATCAGCACAGGTCCGATGTCCATGTCGGACTTCCAGAAGGCCGCACGCAAAGTCACCGGCAAGCCGCCCATGCGTGAGACCTCAGACGACAAGGCCGTCTCCAACCGCGCCTATGGCGTCGCTGCGGGAGAGCTGAAGACTTTCATCGAGCGGATCGAACGCCTCGAGGAAGAAAAGAAGGAGATCGCCGACGACGTGAAGGAGGTCTTCGCCGAAGCCAAGGGCCGCGGGTACGACACCAAGGTCATGCGGAAGGTGATCTCCCTGCGCAAGCGCGATGCGGACGATGTCGCCGAGGAAGATGCGATCCTCGAGATGTACAAGGCCGCGCTCGGGATGCCCTGACAATGACCCTCGACGAAGCCCGCCAGATCATCCGCCGCCCGGCAGACCACGACGACGCCACGATCCGCGCCGTCGCCGCTCTGGCGTCCCGGGAGGGTGACACCAAAGACGCCGCCCTGGCGGCGCCGTTCCTTCGGTTCGGGTTGCCGCTTCGCCCGAAGGAGAGCCAGTCATGACCCGCCCACTGCGCGTGCTGATCGGCTGTGAAACCTCCGGCATCGCACGCCGGGCTTTCGCTGCGCGTGGCCATGATGTCTGGTCCTGCGACATCGAGGCGGCCGAGGACGGCAGCAACCGGCACATCCGCTGCGACATTCGCAATGGCATCCTGCTGGAGGGCTGGGACCTTCTGGCGGTGATGCACCCGCCCTGCACGCGCCTGTGCCGTTCCGGGCGGCGCTGGATGTCCGGGCCCGGCAAGTGGACCCAACCGAAGCAACTGCCCAAGGGCAGGACTTGGGAGGACATGCGCGACGAGTTCGAGGAAGGCGTCGACATCTTCACGACATGCTGGACGGCACCGATCCCCAGACGCGCGATCGAGAACCCGGAGATGAACGACCTCGCCCGTGACCGCATGCCCGCCAACCTGCCGGCGCCCCAGATGGTGCAGCCCTTCTGGTTCGGCGAACCTGCCTACAAGGCGACCGGCTGGTACTTGGACGGACTCCCCGAGCTGGTCGCAACGGACCGCCTACCGGAACCCGAGCGCGACACTGCCGAGTGGAAGGCGTGGAACGCCGTTCACCGGATGCCGCCGGGCCCCGAACGCGCCCGCCTGCGCAGCCGATCTTACCCCGGAATGATGAACGCGGCCGCCGCTCAGTGGGGCGCGTGGGCCACAGCAGAGGAGATGGCGGCATGACCGACCAGACAGAAGCCGCGCGGCTGACTGATCAACTGCGGAATTTCGCGCAAGGTTGCCGTGGAAGCATGTGGCAAAGCCGCGACGAAACGATCCGCCTGATGGATGAAGCCGCCGCCCGCATCGCCGCACTGGAGGCCGAGCTTGCCGCCGCCAGACGCTGCCCGCCTTCTGTCGAGGACATGACCCGGCGGTTCCTCACGTGGCCACTTCCGGAGGACTTCTCCCCCGACGCGGGCATCACCTTCGAACCGGTGATGAACGCAGGCACCGCGTACGAGCACAAGCACCAGCCCGTGGGCACCAACCTGCTAAACTACAAGCAGGCCAAGGCGATGGTGAAGCACATCACCGGCGCCGAAGGCGCGGCCGACGACACTCCAGCCCGCCCCAGCGTGGCAGAGGCGGCGAAGGCGCTTCTGGCAAACTGTCCCAACCCGATTTTTGACGATCTCAAGCCAGAGATGATCGGCGAAATTCGCGTGCCAATCACAAGCGTTGATGAGGACGGCGACGAGGTTTCCGAAAGCATCATGCTGCCGTGGTACACGATGAAAGAAGTGATCCACTTAGCCCTCCGCACCCTCGCAGGGGAGGACGGCCAGTGACCGACCAAAACAGCTGCCGTCACTTCCTTGGCCTATTCCCAGACCGGCGACCGTCCTGCGCCATGGGACGCGATGTCCGCGCGTGGGCGATGCGCTGCAATGGCGGCTCAAACTTTGGGATCGGCCTACGGCTTCCGTGCACCAAGCAGGCGTCAGACGCAGAGAAGCCACTGTTCGACTGCCCGGAGCTTGATCGAAGGACCGACGAAGAAGTCGAAGCGCGACGGGCTGAGATGAGGGCCGTGATGTCGCGCCTAATCTCAGCCATGCCAGCGCTGAATGACCTTCGCCAGTCGATGATCGAGACCGGGCAATCCAGCAGGACGGAGGACTGCCCATTCTGTGGCGAGGTCGGGACCCTGAGTGTCTCCGTCGCCATCGGCGCCAACAATCACATGCGTGCGCAGTGCTCGAAGTGCGGAGAAGGGTTTATCGAATGAGCAATTATCGCGACGTGACGGCAATGCCGAGCGGGGTGCACGAAGCCCTGTGGCAGATGTTCCTTTCTGGCCCGATCTGGGACGGCGATCTCGTCTGCAAGACCTCACGCAAATGGCTGGTAGAGCAAGGCTATGCAGGGAAGTCCTCGGGTTTCAACTTCCTGACCGCGCAAGGCGTTGATCTGGCCGTGTCAGTCGGCATGGACCGGAAAAAAGAGAAGCTGAACCGCTAACCCCGAAAGGAAAAAACCATGCCAGTATCCATGGAAACAGCGCGAGCAATCGCTTTCGCGCACCGCGAAATTGAGACAGCGGAAAAGCTGCTCGCAGATGTCGAAGCGGCCATGGCCACTTCGTCTTTCGATCAGAAGGACATCCGGGACGCCTTCGGGCGTCGGTATGATGGCTTGCAGCTTGGCGTCCCCTCGGGGTCCGGTCACCGCATTTTCAATGTTCCGTTTTCGATGTGCCGGCCGATCATCGAAGCGCACATCGCAAACCAGCGGACCATCGTGCAGCTCTACAGCGAAAAGGCTGGGATCGAGGCGATGGGCGACAAAGGCGAGATAATGCCCACCGCTGAGCGGATCGAAACCGAGTCCGAATAACCCGCAGGAGGGGCAGATGACCGTCAGCGCAGAAACAGTCGAGGCCCTACACGCCGTCAAGGCGGCATGGGATCACTGCCAATCAGTGTGCGATTACCGGAACCCGAAACGCGATGATGAGGGCCAAGGCCGCATCTGCGAACACCACGACAACACCAGCGGCATGGAATGGTGCGACCCCTCGCACTGCCCTCTGCTGGCGCTGTCCTGAAAACCCGGAGACCGACATGCCCACCTCGATCCCTCCCCTCTGCCTCGATGACCTGCAAGCCCCCTTCATCCGCGCCGCCCGCACCGAGACCATGCTTCGGGACTTCAACCGCCTGCGCAGGGCGATCCGCATGGACCACGACATCATCGCCGCCGAGAAGGCCCTCGACAACTGCGAGCGCTGGATCGGCTGCATCGACCCGAACGTGACGGAGACAAGCGAATGAAGGATCGGATTGAAAAGCTGGCCCGCCGCTTCTGTTCCCAAGAAAGCGAAATATGGGAGGAGGCCCCGAAAAGCTACCGTGAGAGGTGGATGCGGGAAGCGAGGGAGGCTGCGTGGTCTGAGCGCCTCGCCCAAGCACGCCGTGAGGCGCTGGAAGAGGCGGCAAGGACAATGCCGCGCTATTTTGGGGTGTGGTCTTCGACAGGCGTGCACATCGGGGTTTGGGAGGACGGCAAAGTTGCGGCCGACGTCCTCGCCGAATATCCCGGAGGCTTCATGCGCGACCTCTTAGACGTAAGCGCCCTCCGCACCCTCGCAGGGGAGGACGGCCAGTGACCGACCAAAACAGCTGCCGTCACTTCCTTGGCCTATTCCCAGACCGGCGACCGTCCTGCGCCATGGGACGCGATGTCCGCGCGTGGGCGATGCGCTGCAATGGCGGCTCAAACTTTGGGATCGGCCTACGGCTTCCGTGCACCAAGCAGGCGTCAGACGCAGAGAAGCCACTGTTCGACTGCCCGGAGCTTGATCGAAGGACCGACGAAGAAGTCGAAGCGCGACGGGCTGAGATGAGGGCCGTGATGTCGCGCCTAATCTCAGCCATGCCAGCGCTGAATGACCTTCGCCAGTCGATGATCGAGACCGGGCAATCCAGCAGGACGGAGGACTGCCCATTCTGTGGCGAGGTCGGGACCCTGAGTGTCTCCGTCGCCATCGGCGCCAACAATCACATGAGCGCGCAATGCTCGAAGTGCGGAGAAGGGTTTATCGAATGACCCACGAAGCTCATATCCAGCCGGTTGCTTCGGTCGAGGTTGCGGCGCTGCATTGCGAGTGCGGCACGTGCGGGGCCTCGATCCTGATCGAGTACGAGGCTCTGGACCAAGAGTTCGGCAAGGTGGACCCCGCGCACGACTTCGGCGAGTGCCCCGAATGCGAGACGGTCTACGACGCCCAGGCGGCGCGGTTCAGCGCAATGGTCGAGGGAAACGCAGGATGACCGATCCGCAAACCCTCGCCAAACGCCGCATCGAAGCCTGCGTCACGCAATCCCAGATGAACGCCCGGAACCACGGCGGAGATAACGCCGAAGCTGCAATGGACCTTCTCTGCGCCTTCGCGCTCATCGTCGGGAAGTCTGGCGGCGATGCAGATGCCGCGCTCTCGAAGGCATGGACCAACGCGAAAGTCGTCGTGGCCGATTTCTGGCCTGACAGGAAGATCAACTGAGACCTACCCCCGCTCGAAAGGAGATACCCGTGAGCAAAAGCGAAGATGCCATCGAGGCAGAAATCAACGCGAAGGGCTTGATTGCACCGCGCATTACGCCCGACATGCTCGATGCAGAGATCGTGGCCGAAGACTATCACGTCTTCCCCGGCTCGTGCCTGACCGTGTGCTGCCTGACGCTCAAGAACGGCTTCACCGTCACCGGCGAAAGCGCATGTGCCAGCCCGGAAAACTTCAACGCCGAGATCGGACAGAAGATCGCGCGCTCCAACGCCCGCGAGAAGCTGTGGCCGCTTCTCGGCTTTCGCCTGCGCGACCAGTTGGCCGCCTAATCTTCTAGGTCGGGACATCCCGGCCTAGCCACTCAGGAGACCTGCCATGACCGACACCATCTGCATTTACCATGCCAACTGCGCGGACGGCTTCACCGCCGCATGGGCGGTGCGCGAAGCCCTTGGCGATGCCGTCGAGTATATCCCCGCGAGCTACGGCAGCGAGCCGCCGAAGGTGGCCGGGGCTGACGTCATCATCGTGGATTTCAGCTACAAGAGGCCGGTTCTGGAGCGCATGGCGATGACGGCCAGGTCGATCCTTATCCTCGACCACCACAAGACCGCCAAGGATGATCTGGCCGGATTGCCTGAGCCCCACATCAACGGTTGGGCTGACCATATCAGCGGCCTGTCGCTGGAAATCGAGAACGGCCGAGATCCGAGATACCCCCGCGCCCTGTTCGACATGGACCGCAGCGGCGCGCAGATGGGGTGGGATTACTTCTGCCGAGGCGCACGCCCCTTCCTTGTTGACGTGGTAGCAGACCGCGACCTGTGGCGCTGGAAGATCGACCAATCCCGGGAGATCAACGCCGTGATCGGGTCCCACGAAATGACTTGGGACACATGGCACGAACTGGCCGCGCGCCTCCAGGCTGATGCGGACATTGGTCGGGTCGCCGCCGAAGGCGAGGCCATCCTGCGGGCGCATGACAAGCTCGTGCGGCAGGTCATCGACGTGTCGAAGCGGCGAATGATGATCGGCGGCCATGATGTGCCGGTCGCAGCCGCACCCTACGCCTTGGCCTCGGACACCGCAGGGACCATGGCAGAAGGTGAACCCTTCGCCGCTACCTACGTCGACGGACCCAAGGGCCGCGCCTTCTCTCTCAGGTCCAGAGCCGACGGGCTGGACGTGTCGAGCATCGCGCAAGCCTATGGCGGCGGCGGGCACCGTGGCGCTGCTGGCTTCCTGATGCCGCTTGGCTGGGAAGGCGACCCTTCTCCCGTACAATCCTGAAGACCCGGAGGCACCCATGGCAGCCTATGTGAAACAGCAAGATCAAGTTGTCCTGATCCTATCCAAGGCTGAAGCCTCGGCCTTGAACGACAGATTGGACCGCACGCAAGAAAGTTGGGATGTAGTGGTCGAAATCTTCCCCTCGAATAATTCGACAGCGGCGGCGCTTGACCGGGCGCAGCGCGCGCTGGCCGTTGCCTGCGAACCATCCTCGCGCTCAGGCGCAGCGATCCTGTAACCCCGGAGACCGCCATGCAGCTACGCGAGACCATGAGAGCGCGCCACGCGCCTGACGTTTACGCCGGCCCCAACTGCGACCGGCACGAACCGCGCTGGATGGGATCGGCGGAGGGCGACATGGACGGAGACGGGCCAGTGGGCCGCGAAGGTACGCTCATGCTCTCAGCACGGACCTTCCCGCCGGGAACGGTGGTCGCGGTCTCGATTCCTGTGTGCCCCAACTGCCAGGAGACCCCGCACGACATGGGCGATTTTCCCGACGGCAAGGGCGGCTGGTTCACCAAGTGGTCGTGCGGCTGCGATTTCGACTGGCACGAGTGGGCCAGCGATGAATTCTCCTGAAACGACCTAACGCTGGAGACCGCCATGACCGTCTTCCTCCCTCCCAACTGCCCCGACTGCGGCCGCGCCCCCGGCCAGCAGCACCAGGACTGGTGCCCCGATCACGGGCCGGTCGAGGGGCCGAAGCGCGCCATGCCCGACAAGCCGATCCTGTTCAGCGCGGCCATGATCCGCGCGCTACTCGACGGACGGAAGACCCAGACGAGGCGGGCCATCACGAAGGCTGCTGCGATTGATGCGTTATCCGTCTTCGGCCCGGATTTCCTCACCCTGCCGGGAAACCGGGACCTACTGCCGATCAATGTTGTGCCGGGAGACCGCCTCTGGGTCCGCGAGGCATGGCGCACAGCTGATGCCTATGACGACCTCAAACCGTCAGAGCTGGGTGGCGAGGAGCCGATTTCCTTCGAGGCAGACGGCAGCGCGCAAACCTTCGGATGGCCATCGCCTCGTGCTTGGGGGCGCTATCGGCACGGGCGGTACATGCCCCGCTGGGCCTCCCGCCTGACCCTGACCGTGACGGACGTCCGGGTCCAGCGAGTGCAGGAGATCAGCGAGGCGGACGCGGTGGCGGAGGGTGTCACTCCCTCTGAAGAGCCCAACGAGATGAAGTGGGAGCACTACGCCCCGCATGGGGTAGCGTTCCGCACCCTCTGGGACAGCCTAAACGCCAAGCGCGGCTACGGCTGGGACGCAAACCCGTGGGTTGCGGCCTACACCTTTACCGCCACGCGGCAGAACATCGACCAGGTGCAAGTATGACCGCGCCTCGCCCCTACACGCCCGACACACTGGCCGAAAAGTGGGCCTGCTCCGCCGAAACCATCCGTCAGATGTGCAAACGCGGGGATCTCCATTACTTTCGCGTGGGACGCAGCTACCGAATCCCCGCCGCCGCCGTAGAGGAACACGAATGCCCGACATCAGCATTGGACGACTGCGCGGAGGATTCTGCGTCTACTGGCCCGGAGCCGATGGAAAGCGGCGGCGGCATCGTCTTGAGGCACGCACGCGAAAGGAAGCTGAAGCCGAGGCAGTAGAGGTCTATCGCCGGATCACCTTCGTTGAACGCCCGAGTGACCCGACCGTTTCGGACCTGTGGGCCGAGTATGTGGAAGACCTGGGCGACAAGCCCACGGCAACGACGATGGGCTACACCGGCAAGGCCATCCTGCCCCACTTCGGGGCCTACACTCCCGAGAACATCGACAAGGCCCTGTGCGTCCAGTACGAGCGCCTGCGCGTGTCTCAAGGCATCTCCCAAGGCTCGATCTGGACCGAGTTGGGGCACCTTCAATCCGCGCTGAAGTTTGCCGCCAAGGTGCGCCGCATCAAGCTCGCGCCGACGATATGGCGCCCCGCGAAGCCGGCCGGCGACAAACGCATCCTCGACAAGGGCGAAGCCCGCGCGCTGCTGGACGGAGCAAGAGACGCGCACATCCGCCTCGCCCTGGCGCTGCTGCTGGGCACCGGCGCGCGCCTTGGTTCTGTCCTCGATCTGACTTGGGACCGCGTCGACTTCGATCGCGGGACGATCAACCTGCGCCTGCCGGACAGCAAGACCCGCAAGGGCCGCGCCATCGTCCCCATGAACGCTGGCATCCGCGCCGCCCTCGACGTGGCGCAGCGTGCCGCCCTGAGCGACTACGTGGTCGAGTATGCCGGCCAGCGCATCAACAGTATCCGAACCGGGTTTTCCGCCGCCGTGACCAGATCCGGGATCGGCCACGTCCGCATCCACGATCTGCGCCATACCGCCGCCGTTTGGATGCTGTCAGAGGGCGTGCCCATCGAGAAGGTCGCACAGGTGCTTGGACACTCGAATATCAGCGTCACCTACAGCACTTATGGCCGCTACCTGCCAGAGCACATGCAGGACGCCGTGAACGTGCTGGACTTCACCAGCCTGAAGGACCGGAAGGCGTGAGGTTCATTGAACCGCAACGCACTTCGCAAATTCACCGTAACGCATTGAAAACATTGGTGGGTGATGAGGGACTCGAACCCCCGACATCTTCGGTGTAAACGAAGCGCTCTACCAACTGAGCTAATCACCCGCGCCGCGTCGAGATAGACAAAGCGCGGCGTCAGTGCAAGGGGCTCTGTCCGCCCTTTTCGCACCCGTTCCTCCCGCAGCGTCAATCCGGACCGGAGATCGCCCCGTCCGCACCGGCGGTTCCGCGAAAAGACGGCAGCACGCGGACCACCGCCCCCCCCTCGCCCAAAAGAAAAAGCGCGCCCGGATGGGACGCGCTTCGAATTCTGGTGGGTGATAAGAGATTTGAACTCCTGACATCTTCGATGTGAACGAAGCGCTCTACCACTGAGCTAATCACCCGGTAGCGGGGCTTTTAGACTCACTCGGCAGCCTGTGCAAGAGGGTCCTGTCCGTTAATTTTGTCCTCGTCGGGCTGCCGCAGACGGGCGTTTATGATCTGCCCGTTGCCCGCCTTTTTCATCCGCGTGACCTTCATCTTGCCGAACGGCGCGAGGTTCAGTTCGCGCCCTTCCGAGAGCGCCTCGCCCAGGATCGCAAGCGCCGCCTCGATCGCGGGCTTGGCGTCGCGCTTCTTGATGCCGGAGCGTTCCACCGCGAGGTCGATCAGCTCCTTCTTCCTCAGTTCCGGCTGCGGCACGATGGGGATCTCCTCGACCGTGACGGGCTCCGCCTCGGCAGGCGGGGAAACGGCGGGCGCCTCGGACCGCTTTCCGGCGGCGTCTGCATGCAGGACCTCCTCGTCCGTGTTCAGGATCCCTGCGCCGGCAGACCCGGATTTGCCGGCGCGCGCCTTCCCGGCAGAGGGCTTGCGTGTGGACTTGGACCGCTCGGCGGCCGGTGCTTTTGCTGTGCTCATGATACCTGTCTCTGCTCGGTGTGCGGCGCCGCAATCACGTGCAGCTGCTCGGTTTGTATCGCGTGAGCCTAGCGCAAAACGCCTCTCGAAGCCAGCGTTTGCTTGACTCGTACAACCATTCCCCGCCAGTTTGACAGAGCAACTTTGTCTGGAGAACGACCATGAAAAGGTACGCTGCCGCGTTCGCCCTTCTCACTGCCGCCAGCGCCGCGCAGGCCGGCAGTTACGATGCCCCCGCCGATCCGCCGGTGATGCCGCCGGTCATCGTCGAGGACGACGCCGCCGCCAGCAGCATGCCCTCCGCGGGTCTGGTCCTGGGCCTCGCCGCACTGATCGTCTTCGGCGTCGCCGCCGGGAACTGACCCCGCCCCTGCTCTGCAGTTCACCCGGCCGAACGCCCAGCGCCCCCGGCCCTAGGGTCCTGTTGCGCCCGACGCAGGGACAGTCCGCCAGGGACAGCCCCCGGCAAACCGGACATGAAAAAGCCCCGACACGCGGTCGGGGCTTTCCTGTTTCAAGTGATCGGGCGGACGCTCAGTGCGCCACGGTGCTCGACACGGAGTCCTCGGACTTGGCCTTGGCTGCCGCCGCCGCTTCCTCCGCCGCCTCGTCCCATTCGATGGGCTCGGGCTTCGACACCAGTGCCTGGCTCAGCACCTCGGACACGTGCTTGACGGGGATGATCTGCAGCCCCTCCTTCACGTTGTCCGGGATCTCCGCCAGATCCTTCTCGTTTTCCTCCGGGATGAACACCGTCTTGATGCCACCGCGCAGGGCCGCGAGCAGTTTCTCCTTCAGGCCGCCGATGGGCATGGCGTTGCCCCGAAGCGAGACCTCGCCCGTCATCGCCACGTCCTTGCGGACCGGGATCTGCGTCAGCACCGACACGATCGACGTCACCATCGCCAGACCGGCAGAGGGACCATCCTTCGGCGTCGCACCGTCCGGCACGTGCACGTGGATGTCGATCTTGTCGAACTTCGTCGGCTTCACCCCGATCTGCGGGGAAATCGAACGCACGTAGGAAGACGCCGCATCGATCGACTCCTTCATCACGTCGCCCAGTTTCCCGGTGGTCTTCATCCGGCCCTTGCCCGGCAGCTTCAGCGCCTCGATGTGCAGGAGGTCGCCGCCGACAGAGGTCCACGCCAGCCCGGTGACGACACCGATCTGGTTCTCTTCCTCCGCCAGCCCGTAACGGTGCTTCCGGACGCCCAGGAATTCGTCGAGGTTGTCCGCCGAAACGACCACCTTCTCCGCTTCCTTCTTGACGATCTTCGTCACCGCCTTGCGGGCAAGCTTTGCCACCTCGCGTTCAAGGTTCCGGACGCCGGCCTCCCGCGTGTAGAAGCGGATGATGTCGGTCAGCGCGCTGTCCTCGACCACGAACTCGGACTTCTTCAGACCGTGGTTCTTGGTCACCTTGTCCAGCAGGTGCCGCTTGGCGATCTCCAGCTTCTCGTCCTCGGTGTACCCCGAGAGAGAGATGATCTCCATCCGGTCGAGAAGCGGCCCGGGCATGTTGTAGCTGTTGGCCGTGGTCACGAACATCACGTTCGACAGGTCGTATTCCACTTCGAGATAGTGGTCCACGAAGGTCGCGTTCTGTTCGGGGTCCAGCACCTCCAGCATGGCCGAAGCCGGGTCGCCACGGAAGTCCTGCCCCATCTTGTCGATCTCGTCGAGCAGGATGAGCGGGTTCGTGGTCTTCGCCTTCTTCAGCGCCTGGATGATCTTGCCCGGCATGGAGCCGATGTAGGTCCGGCGGTGGCCGCGGATCTCGGATTCGTCACGCACGCCGCCGAGGCTGATGCGGATGAACTCGCGGCCCGTGGCCTTGGCCACCGACTTGCCCAGCGACGTCTTGCCGACACCCGGAGGGCCGACGAGGCAGAGGATCGGGCCCTTCAGCTTCTGGCTCCGCGCCTGCACGGCGAGGTACTCGACGATCCGCTCCTTCACCTTCTCAAGCGAGTAGTGATCGTGGTCGAGGATGTCCTGCGCCTTGTTCAGGTCCTTCTTCACGCGCGACTTGGTGCCCCACGGAATGGACAGCATCCAGTCGAGGTAGTTGCGCACGACGGTCGCCTCGGCGGACATGGGCGACATGTTGCGCAGCTTCTTGAGCTCCGCGTCGGCCTTTTCCCGGGCTTCCTTGGACAGCTTGGTGTTCTCGATCTTCTCTTCGAGCTCGGCGATTTCGCCCTCGCCGTCCTCGCCGTCGCCGAGTTCCTTCTGAATGGCCTTCATCTGCTCATTCAGGTAGTACTCGCGCTGGGTCTTCTCCATCTGGCTCTTGACGCGGGTCTTGATCTTCTTCTCGACCTGCAGGACGGACATCTCCCCCTGCATCAGGCCATAGACCTTCTCCAGCCGCTCGCTGATCGAAAGCGTCTCAAGCAGTTCCTGCTTCTGGCCCACTTCCACGCCGAGGTGACCGGCCACGAGGTCGGCCAGCTGCGCCGGTTCGGTCGCTTCGCTGACGGCGGCCAGCGCCTCTTCGGGGATGTTCTTCTTGACCTTGGTGTAGCGTTCGAATTCCTCTGCCACGGTGTGGGTCAGGGCCTCGATCGCGGCGAGGTCGCCGGGCATCTCGGTCAGGTACTCGGCCTTCGCCTCGAAGAAGTTCTCGTTCTCGATGTACTCGACGATGCGCACACGGCTCTGGCCTTCCACCAGCACCTTCACGGTGCCGTCGGGCAGCTTCAGAAGTTGCAGGACATTCGCCAGCACGCCCGCCTTGTAGATGCCGGAGGTCTCCGGGTCGTCGATCGCGGGATCGATCTGGCTGGCAAGCAGGATCTGCTTGTCGTCGTTCATCACCTCTTCCAGTGCGCGCACGGATTTCTCGCGGCCCACGAAAAGGGGCACGATCATGTGCGGGAACACGACGATGTCGCGCAGCGGCAGCACCGGGTAAGATGGATTGAGTGGCTGTTTCATGCTCGCGTTTTCCTGGTTCTTGGCAAGACGGCAGAGCCCCGCATCGCGGCAACTTGCGCCGTCTCCGGTCAGAACACACTACATGTGCCGCCTGACCCCGGATTTCAAGCAACCCGGGCCGGCCCAAGGTGTGTGGCGCTCAGTGTGACCCTGCCCGCCCGTTTCCGCAAGCCGGGTTTTCGGGCCAAAGTGAACGATGCACGGCCATGCCGGCACGGCGGTTCAAAATCCCGTCATGACGCGGCCGGCGCCCGGAGCCGCGCTTCAAACCCGCCCGCAAAACGACAAAAGGCCGGTGCGGCGCATTCCGCGCCCCCGGCCCCTGCCCCGAACAAAAGACTGACTGAAGACCGGCCTCAGCCGTCCTTCTGCGCGTCCGCCTCACGGGCGGCCTTCATGCGTGCCAGAAGCTCCGCCTTGCTGGGTGCGCCACCGCGGGCGTCCTTGCCCTGCGGCGCGTCCTTGTGCCCGTCGTAGCGCGGCGCGCCCTTGGCCGCCTTGCCCTTGCCGGATTTCCCGTAGTCCATGAACGTTCTCCTGATCGTCGTCACCGGCGCGAGACCCGACTCACGCATGACGATCCAGCCCCCATCTTGCAGGATGGGGACCGGATGCAAGGGCTATTTGCCCCGGTTCGTGCCTGTGCGCTTACGCGGCCTCGTCGCGCAGGGCCGGATAATCCGTGTACCCCTCGCGGCCACCGCCGTAATAGGTGGACGGATCGCCCTCGTTCAGCTCCGCCCCGACGCGCAGACGCTCCGCCAGGTCGGGGTTGGCGATATAGGGCCGTCCGAAGGCCACCAGATCGGTCAGGTCCCCTGCAACACGCTCCACGGCCATATCGCGGTCATAACCGTTGTTGCCCATCCAGATGCCGTCGAAGCGGTCCTTCAGCGCCTTCAGGTCGACACCTTCCGGCAGGTCGCGCGGCCCGCCCGTCTGGCCCTCGATCATGTGCAGATAAGCCAGCCCGCGGCCCGAGACGAAATCGACGAGGAACGCGCCCAGCGCCTTCGGATCGCTGTCGGTGGCGCCGTTCGCAGCGGAATAGGGCGAAAGGCGCAGACCCACATGCGCGGCGTCCCATGCGCCGACAACCGCATCCAGCACCTCGCCCAGCAGGCGCGCGCGGTTCTCGAACGATCCGCCATAGGCGTCGTCACGCTTGTTCGGGCCGTCCTTCAGGAACTGGTCGATCAGGTAGCCGTTGGCGCCATGCACCTCGACCCCGTCGAAACCGGCGGCCTTCGCGTTGACCGTCGCCTTGCGGAAATCCTCCACGATGCGGGGCAGCTCACTAGTCTCCAGAGCGCGCGGCACCGAGACATCGACCATCTGCTTTCCGTCGAAGGTCTGCACACCCTCGGCCTGCACCGCAGAGGGGGCCACCGGCGCCTTGCCGTCTTCCTGCAGGGACGTGTGGCTGATCCGGCCCACGTGCCAGAGCTGCAGGACGATCTTGCCGCCCTCCGCATGCACCGCGTCCGTCACCTTCTTCCACTGGGCGACCTGCTTCTCGCTGTGGATGCCCGGGGTCCAGGCATAGCCCTTGCCCTCCGGCGAAATCTGCGTCGCCTCGGTGATGATCAGACCGGCGCCCGCGCGCTGCGCGTAGTAATCGGCGTGCATGTCCATCGGCGCGTCGTCTTCCATCGCACGGTTCCGGGTCAGCGGTGCCATGACGATGCGGTTCTTGAGGTCCATGGCCCCAACCTTGATCGGGTCGAACAGGCTCTTGCTCATGAGAGGCTCCTTTCGGTTTCGTCGTTAAGACGTGTGCCGCCCAATGCTGCACCGCAACGAAACGTTCCCCCTTACCTGCGGACAGGCCCTGTGCCGTGGCGCGCACAAGAACGCGACCGGCGCGGCCGAAGCCCCGGCTTTGTGGCAGGACCAAACCGTGATAGGCTCCGCTCCATTCTGATTAAGCATCGCTGTGCGTCCGGCCTTTTCCGGGCGACTGTTTAACGAGGAGTTTTGCAAGTGGCATTCAAGATCGCGAACGACGTCAAACCGATGAAGAACTACCGCAACTGGGGCGAATTCGTCGGCTACAAGGGCAACGGCATCCACCCCACCTGCTGCATCGGACGCTTCAGCTTTTCCAACGCCATCAGCGCGACGGTGTTTTCCTATCTCAACCAGAAATCCGACGTGCCGCTCGACGGCGCCATCGCCGCGGTCGTGAGCATCGAGACGCAGATGAGCAAGACCGGCGCGCTGGCCGACAGCGTCAAGCTCACGCCGCTGGATGCCTTGGCGGCCGTCGTGCCAGCCGCGAAGGTGGCGCAGGTCGGCCAGAAGATCACCTCCGGCCTCGGGTCGGCAACCATGGCGATGCAGGTGGACGACGAGGCGAAGCACCACGCCAACAACCCGCTGAACCCCCACACGCCCAAAAGCGGCGGGGGCACATGGACCGGCGGCACCCTTGCAGACGAATACGCCACCTTCGCGGTGCTCTTCTGGAAGAAGGTGCCGACCTACGGCCCCTGCTACCGGATCGGAACGCACTACAGTTCCTGACACCGGCTGCACGCTGCGCGACGGCCTGCGCGCCCTCCGCGCCTGCGGAAATTGATGCAGCCAAACGTGTATCAATTTACCGGCAAACCCCGTGTTTCAGCGGATTGATGCCAATTTTACTGCATCAATCACCACAAAAGTTTCATTTTACTCCCCCGGGCCCCATCGTTAACAGGACACGCAAACAACACGGGACCCTCATCATGCGCATCGCGATCCTCGGCGGCGACGGCTTTGTCGGCTGGCCCACCGCCCTCCATCTCTCCAACGCCGGACACGAGGTGCACATCCTCGACAACCTCTCCCGCCGCTGGATCGACACGGAGCTGGGGGTGCAGTCTCTGACGCCCATGGACTCCATCCAGGAACGCTGCCGCATCTGGAAGCAGACCTCCGGCGAAACCATCCGCTTCCACCTGCTCGACCTCGCCAAGGAATACGAGCGGCTGAAACAGTGGCTGGCCGAGCACAAGCCCGACGCCATCATCCACTTTGCCGAGCAGCGCGCCGCGCCCTACTCGATGAAGACCGACCGCCACAAGGTCTACACCGTCAACAACAACACCAACGCCACGCACAACCTGCTGGCCGCGATGGTGGAGGCCGCCCCCGACGCCCATCTCGTGCACTTGGGCACCATGGGCGTCTACGGCTACTCCTCCGTCGGTGCGCCGATCCCCGAGGGCTACCTCGACGTGCAGATCGACACGCCCTCCGGCCCGAAAGAGCAGGAGATCCTCTATCCCACGCGCCCCGGCTCGGTCTACCACATGACCAAGTCGCTCGATCAGATCCTGTTCCAGTTCTACGCCCAGAACGACGGGCTCCGGATCACCGACCTGCATCAGGGCATCGTCTGGGGCACCCACACCGACCAGACCCGGCGGCATGAGCAGCTGATCAACCGCTTCGACTACGACGGCGATTACGGCACGGTGCTGAACCGCTTCCTGATCCAGGCCGCCATCGGATACCCGCTCACCGTGCACGGCACCGGCGGCCAGACCCGCGCCTTCATCCACATTCAGGACAGCGTGCGCTGCGTCGAACTGGCGCTTCAGGACGCCCCCGCGCAGGGCGACCGGGTGAAGATCTTCAACCAGATGACCGAAACCCACCGCGTCCGCGACCTCGCTCAGCTTGTGGCAAGGCTCACCGGCGCCGAGGTCATGAACCTGCCCAACCCGCGCAAGGAAGCCGCCGAGAACGACCTGATCGTCAAGAACGACCAGTTCCTCGCGCTGGGTCTGAACCCCACCACCCTCGCCGAGGGCCTGCTGTCCGAGGTCGTCGACGTGGCGAAGAAATACGCCCACCGCATCGACCGCTCCCGCGTGCCCGCCGTCTCCGCCTGGACCAAGGACATCGCCCGCACCGTCGACCACGACCCCGAGGGCGCGCGCCTGAAATCGGTGTCCTGAGCATGGTCACCCTCGACCACGTGGTGATCCATGTCACCGACTGGGACCGCTCCACGGCCTTCTACCGCGACGTGATGGGGGCAGAGGTCGTGTCGCGCGGCGCGGGCGTGGCCTTCCGCTTCGGGGACCAGCAGCTCAACTGCCACGGGCCGGGAGTAGAGGCTGCCCCCCTCGCCCGCGTCCCCGTCCCCCCGGGCGGCACCGACCTCTGCTTTGCATGGGACGGCACCGCAGAGGCCGCACAGGCGCACCTCGAGGCCCACGGTATCACCGTCGAACTGGGCCCCGTGCCGCGCAACGGCGCGCGCGGGCCGGGCACCAGCCTCTACTTCCGCGACCCCGACGGCACCCTCCTGGAATTCATCTGCTACGATGCGTAACGCCTACGTCACCCTCGTCACCAACGCCGACTTCGCGCTGGGCGCAGGCGCGCTGCTCCATTCGCTCGCCCAGACCGGCACAAGGGCCGACCGCGTCGTCCTCCACACCGAGGGCGTGCCCGACGCGGCCCTTGCCCCCCTCAAGGCACAGGGCGCCCGCCTCGTGCCGGTCGACCACCTGCCCACCTCAGACGCCTTCAAGGCGGCGCACGCCAAGGGCCAGATCCACGGCCGCAACCCCTTCACCAAGGGCGAGAAGCCGGCCTTCCACACGCCGCTCGACAACTTCTGCAAGCTGCGCCTCTGGCAACTGCCCTACGACCGTGTCGTCTTCCTCGACGCAGACACCCTTGTGATCCGCAACATCGACGCGCTCTTCGACTATCCCGAGTTCTGCGCCGCCCCGAACGTCTACGAGTCACTCTCCGACTTCCATCGCCTGAACTCCGGCGTCTTCACCGCCCGCCCGTCCGAGGCCACGTTCCAGCTCATGCTCGAAACGCTCGACGCCCCCGGCGCCTTCTGGAAGCGCACCGACCAGACCTTCCTCGAAACGTACTTTCCCGACTGGCACGGCCTGCCCGTGACCTTCAACATGCTGCAATACGCATGGTTCAACCTGCCCGGCCTCTGGCACTGGCCCAGCGTGAAGGTCATCCACTACCAGTACGAAAAGCCCTGGCAGGACCACGCCAAGGCCGAACGTCTCCGCCCGCTGATCGACCTCTGGCACGCCTATGCGCGTGGCGAACGCCCCGACCTCGACACCCTGAAGGATCCGGCGTGATCGCGCTGACCGGCGCCACGGGTCTCGTCGGACGCTGGCTCCTGCCGCTGGCCGACCTGACGCTGGGCCGCACGGCGGGCCCCGGTCCGCACCGGCCCTACGACCTGACCGGCCCTGCGCCCGACCTCCACGGGATCACCACCCTGATCCACGCCGCCTTCTCCCATGTGCCGGGCAAGTACCGCGGCGGCGAAGGCGACGATCCGCAGGGCTTCCTGTCCGCGAACCTCGACGGCACCCGGCGCCTGTTTGACGCCGCCGCCGATGCGGGCGTGGAACGCATCCTCTTCCTCTCCTCGCGCGCGGTGTTCGACGGGCTGCCCCCGGGCACGCCCTTGCCGGAAACCCGGCCGCCCGAAGCCCGCTCCCTCTACGGGCAGGTCAAGCTGCAGGCAGAGGAACATCTCGCCACCCTGCCCCTGACCGGCCTCAGCCTGCGCGCCACCGGCATCTACGGCCCCGGCGCGGATCACAAGTTGCAGGGGCTCTTCGCCGACTACCTCGCCGGTCGGCCCGTCGCGCCCCGCCGCGCGACAGAGGTGCATGGCGCCGACCTCGCCGCCGCCGTTCGCCTCCTGCTGACCGAAACGACCGGCGGTCCGGTCCACGTCTCCGACCTGCTGCTCGACCGTCACGACCTGCTGGCAGAGGTGAAGCGCCTGACCGGCTGCCCGCATCCCCCGCCGCCGCGCGCCACCGATCCGGTCAGCGCGCTGGAGTGTGACCGCCTGACGGCGCTCGGCTGGCAGCCGGGCGGGATGGCGCGTCTGCGCGCCGATCTGCCGTCCATGCTCGTGGCCTGATCCGCGCACAAACCCGGTCTTGCCCAAAAGGTTACCAACCGGCCGGTTCGGACCCCCGAAACGGCCGGTTCACCAGTAATATCGGGTAAATGCGCGGGAAACGCCGTTAACCCGCGGTGTCCGCTTCGGTCGCCGCCACAACATCTGGCACCACATCGCGCACAGAACGCGCGCTACCGGGCGTCACGGCGCGCTGAGGCACCGAAATCACCGGCCCGAAACCCGCCTTAACGAGATATCAATCCGGGGTTAAAGCCGCTCGATATCCCCAAGCGCCTCGCCCTCGTGGAACGCAGCCTCGAACGCCGCAAAGCGCCCTTCGGCAATCGCCGCCCGCATCCCGGCCATAAGCTCCTGATAGTAATGGAGGTTGTGCCAGGTCAGCAGCATCCCGGCGATCATCTCCTTTGCCCGGACCACGTGATGCAGGTAGGCCCGCGAATAGCTCCGGCAGCAGGGACAACTGCACCCCTCCTCCAGCGGCCGCGGGTCCTCCGCATGGCGCGCGTTGCGCAGGTTCACCTGCCCCCGCCGCGTCCAGGCCTGCCCGGTCCGCCCCGACCGCGAGGGCAGCACGCAATCCATCATGTCGATGCCGCGCGCCACGGCCCCCACAATATCTGCCGGTTTTCCGACGCCCATCAGGTAACGCGGCTTATCTTCCGGCAGCATTCCGGGCGCGAAATCGAGGCAGCCGAACATCGCTTCCTGCCCTTCGCCCACCGCCAGACCGCCGATCGCATAGCCGTCGAAACCGATGTTAACCAAAGCTTGCGCCGATTCTTCCCGCAGGTCGCGCTCCAGCCCGCCCTGCTGGATGCCGAACAGCATGTGCCCCGGCCGGTCGCCAAAGGCCTCGCGCGACCGCGCCGCCCACCGCATCGACAGCCGCATCGACTCCTCCAGCCGCGCGCGGTCGGCGGGCAGCGCCGGGCACTCGTCGAAGGCCATGACGATGTCGGACCCCAGAAGCCGTTGAATCTCCATCGAAGTCTCGGGCGACAGCATGTGCTTGGAGCCGTCCACATGGCTGCGGAAGGTCACGCCCTCCTCGGTCAGCTTGCGCAGATCCGACAGGCTCATCACCTGGAAGCCGCCCGAATCCGTCAGAATCGGCCGCTCCCAGTTCATGAAGCGATGCAGACCCCCAAGTTTTGCGACCCTCTCGGCCCCGGGCCGCAACATCAGGTGGTAGGTGTTGCCCAACAGGATGTCCGCGCCGGTCTCGCGCACGCTTTCGGGCATCATGCCCTTCACCGTCGCGGCGGTGCCCACGGGCATGAAGGCCGGCGTGCGGATGTCGCCGCGCGGGGTGCGGATCACGCCGGTCCGCGCGCGCCCGTCACGGGCGTTGAGTTCGAAGGATGTCAGTGCCATGCGCGTTCCCATACTGCCCCCGCAGATCAAACGCCAGCCCGCCATGGGCGCTGGTTAACGAAGACCTGACCAAGCGTATTCCGGTTAACCTTTGCCCACCGCGCGCAGCCGTTCCGACCGGGTGACGAAAGCGCCGCACGGCGGCCCTGAAAGCGCCCGAAATCATGGTTACACCCACCTTCGAACGACCTTGCCCCGCGCCAAAGGATAGCCCACCCTCGTGTTCATGAAAGACCGCTCCGCCCGTGGCATTCCCGCCCTTCTGACCCAGTACGAAGCGCGCCGCGATCCCATCGACTGCGCCCCCGGCGAAGCCCTGCCAGAGGCCGACGCAGACCTTGCCCGGCTCACGCGCACCATCGTCGAGGACCCCGACGAGGACCCGGATTTCGCGCCGCCCTTCCGCTCCGGCTTTCATCGCAAGTCGCATGCGATCCGCAAGGAACTTCAGGGCCTTAGCGAGCTTTGTTCACTTCATGGATTACTGGTCGCGCACCTGCGCAAGCGCAGCTTTCCCGATCACGCGCCCTACCTGTTCCACAGGCTCTGGGACGAACACGCCGACCACCTGCTGGACCACCTCGACTCTCGCTGGCTGGTCTCGGCGATCACCACCTTCGGCGACCACGGGCTGACACCGACGCAGCGCTCCACCGGCCTCGCGCTCTCCACACTCTTCGGCGCGATGAAGCTCTACGAGACGGAGCGCCTCTATTCCGGCCTCCCCCCGCAGCAGCCTTTCCCGTCGTCAAAGCGCCAGAAAGCCGCCCTGCCGCTCGACATGGACGCCTACGCGCTGGTCGGCGGCGGCCTCGACGTGAACCTCGTCGCCCGCCTCTGGAAGGAGGCCTCAGAAGACCTCGTCATCGCCCCCTTAGCCCATGATTTATTGGAGAAATTGCTGAATGACGACCGCGCGCTTCCGGCCCGTCTCGCCGCCATGCGGGCCGAGAAGGAGGCCCATCGCGCCACCCGTCAGCCAGAGCCGGACGGCACGCCGCGGGGCAACAACCCGGCTCCGGTGAACGCCGGCCGCGTCCCCGCCACGGCGGCGGAACTGCGCTGGGGGCTGGTGACGACGGTGAAGGCGCCACTCGACCAGATCGCCCGCTTTGCCGCGCATCACCTGGACCTCGGCGCAGAGGCGCTGCACCTCTACCTCGACGCCCCGGCCCCGCAGGCCGCGGCCTTCCTCGGCGACCACCCCAAGATCCGGGTAACCACCTGCGACGCCGCCTATTGGGAGAGCCACGGCAAGGCGCGCCCCGATGCTCATCAATTGCGTCAGGCGTTCAATGCAACCCGCTGTTATCACGCACATTCCGAAGGCCTGCACTGGCTCGGCCACATCGACGTGGACGAATTCATACTGGCCGACACGCCCGTGGCCCTTGCCCTCCACGGCGCAGCGCCCGACGCGGCCATCGCCCGCATCGCCCCGGCCGAGGCACTGGCCACCGACGGACCGCCGCAGCATTTCAAGCTGACCCACAAGCAGGCGGGCGTGAAGAAGGCCGACCTTCAGGACGTCTACCCGACCTTCGGGCTGCACCTTTACGGCGGGTTCCTGTCGCACACCTCCGGCAAGGTCTTTGCCCGCACCGGCATCGCCGACACCCGGCTGGGCATCCACACGCTGAAATTCCGCGGACAGGACGCCACCAACAAGGCCAAACCGGCGGGCCTGCTGCTCGCCCACCTGCACGCGGCAAGCTGGGAAAAGTTCCGCAATCACTTGGACTTCCGCCTTGCGCGCGGATCCTACCGCAAGCGTTCCACCCGGCCGGAACTGGGCCAGGCCGACCTCTTCGCATTCCTGATGGAGGAGGAAGGCGAAAGCGGGCTCCGCGCCTTCTTCGACGAGGTCTGCGCCGACACGCCGGACCTGCGCGCACGACTGGCGGACAAGGGCATGCTGGTCACCCGCGACCTCGATCTGGACGCGAAGGTCGCCCGCATCTTCGGCCCGCTGCCATGACCACATGGGGCACCGTCAGCACCGTCAAGGCACCGCTCGACGCGATCCAGCGCTTTGCCGCGTGGCACCTCGAACAGGGCGCGCACCGGGTGTACCTATACCTCGACGACGACGTGCCCGGGACGCTGGCGGCGCTCAAGGCGCATCCCCGGGTCAGGGCGATGCACACCGACGCGGCCTATTGGGAAAAGCGCAAGGGCCGGCCGAAGAAACATCAGGTGCGTCAGTCGCTTAACGCGCGACATTGCAACAACCGCAAGGCGGAGGTCGACTGGCTGGCGCATATCGACGTGGACGAATTCCTGCTGCCCGACCGGCCCGTGGCCGAGGTGCTGGCCGGCCTGCCCGACAGCGCCCTCTGCGCCCGCGTCCGCCCGGTGGAGGCGCTGGCCCCCGGCACCGGCACGGCGGAGGGCGAGACCGCCTTCAAGGCCTTCCACCTCGACCAGCGGGCAAGGCAACAGGCGGCGGAGGACTGCTTTCCCACCTATGGCGCGCACCTGTCCGGCGGGTTCCTCAGCCACGTCGCGGGCAAGCTCTTCTTCCGGGCCGGGACCAAGGGCCTGCAGATCCGCATCCACAACGTGATCCTCGATGATGTCACCAACCCCGGTCAGGCCGATCTGCCGGGCCTGGAACTGGGGCACTTTCACGCCGACAGCTGGGAGCATTTCCTGGCCGCCTACCGTTTCCGCCTGGCCCAGGGGTCCTACCGGGCCGAACTGAAGCCACAGGTCCGCCGCGACGGGGCGCTGTCCCTGCACGACCTCTTCCGCACGATCGAGGCGGAGGGCGGCGAACCCGCCCTGCGCGCCTTCTTCGACGAGGTCTGCGTCGCCGATACACCGCTGTGCGACCGCCTGGATTCGCACGGCCTCCTGCGCCGCCGCGCCCTCAACCTCGAGACATTGCGCCGGAAACACTTCCCAAAAAGCACATGACCCTACGTCCCATGCGGCAATTTCACGGCAAGAGGCCACATCCGTTGACCTTTGCGCATAATTTCACTAAGGGACCACAAAGGGTTGAGAGCGCAACGACGTCAGGCCATCCGGGCCGGACCCTTCATCCATACGCGCGGGCCAAGGTTTGAGTGTCCGCAATCACACGGACACGCATGACAAAATTCTCTGATCTCGATCTCAGTCCCAAGGTTCTCAAGGCCATCGAAGAGGCCGGCTATACGACGCCGACCCCCATTCAGGCCGGTGCCATCCCCCACGCCCTCGAAGGCAAGGATGTGCTCGGAATCGCCCAGACGGGCACAGGCAAGACCGCCTCTTTCACCCTTCCGATGATCCACAAGCTCGCCCGGGGCCGCGCACGCGCCCGGATGCCGCGCTCTCTGGTTCTGTGCCCCACCCGCGAACTCGCGGCGCAGGTGGCGGAAAACTTCGACACCTACTCCAAGCACGTCAAGCTGACCAAGGCCCTGCTGATCGGCGGCGTCTCGTTCAAGGAACAGGACGTTCTGATCGACAAGGGCGTCGACGTGCTGATCGCCACGCCGGGCCGCCTGCTCGACCATTTCGAGCGCGGCAAGCTGCTGCTGACGGGCATCGAGATCATGGTGGTGGACGAGGCCGACCGGATGCTCGACATGGGCTTCATCCCGGATATCGAGCGGATCTTCTCGCTCACGCCGTTCACCCGCCAGACGCTGTTCTTCTCCGCCACCATGGCGCCGGAGATCGAGCGCATCACCAACACGTTCCTCTCCGCGCCTGCGCGGATCGAGGTGGCCCGTCAGGCCACCGCCTCGGAAACGATCACCCAGGGCGCCGTGGTCTTCACCCCGTCCCGCCGTGACCGTGAAGGCAGCGAAAAGCGCGCCGTTCTGCGCGCGCTGATCGACGCAGAGGGCGAAGCCTGCTCCAACGCGATCATCTTCTGCAACCGCAAGGTCGATGTGGATATCGTTGCGAAATCGCTGAAGAAATACGGCTACAACGCTTCGCCGATCCACGGCGACCTCGACCAGTCGCAGCGCACGCGTACGCTGGACGGGTTCCGTGACGGGTCCGTCCGCCTGCTGATCGCCTCCGACGTGGCGGCCCGCGGTCTGGACATTCCGGCGGTGACCCACGTCTTCAACTTCGACGTGCCCAGCCATGCCGAGGATTACGTGCACCGCATCGGCCGTACCGGCCGCGCCGGACGCTCCGGCAAGGCCTACACGATCTGCGTGCCGCGGGACGAGAAGTACTTCGATGCCGTCGAGAAGCTCCTCCAGAAGGAGATCCCGCGCCTCGAGAACCCGCTGAAATCGGAGGCCCCGGCTGCAGCCGAGCCGCGCTCCGACAGCCGCAAGGACAGCAAGCCCGCGGAAGAGAAGGAAGCGCGCAGCTCGTCGAGCCGTTCGCGGTCTTCTTCCTCGTCGTCGTCCTCCTCGTCTTCGTCCAACCGGTCGTCTTCCTCTTCGTCCAGCCGCTCCGGTAGCAGCTCGAAGAACAGCCGGTCGTCGTCTTCGCGGTCCGACCGCAACGACCGCAAGGAAAGCAACATGATCGGCATGGGCGAGCACATGCCGGAGTTCATCGCGCTCAGCTTCGACGAGCGCCGCGCGGGCTGACGCCAAGGCACACAGACATGAAAAAGGCCGGCCCCGAGGGACCGGCCTTTCCTGTTTCCGAGGGCGATTATCCGAGCGTCGCCGTCATGGTGATCTCGCAGTCCAGCAGCTTCGAGATCGGGCAGTTGGCTTTCGCCGTCTCTGCCGCCTTCATGAAATCCTCCTCGGACGCGCCGGGCACCTTCGCCGCGACGGTCAGGTGGGATTTCTTGACGGCGAACCCGTCACCTTCCTTGTCCATGTAGATCTTCGCGGTGGTCGAAATCTCGTCGGGGACCAGGTCGCTCTGTCCGAGGATCATCGACAGCGCCATGGAAAAGCAGCTGGCGTGCGCGGCCCCGATCAGTTCTTCCGGGTTGGTGCCGGGCTTGTCTTCGAACCGGGTGTTGAACCCGTAGGGCTGATCCTTCAGCGCGGCGGATTCGGTGGACACGGTGCCCTTCCCGGTCTTGAGGTCACCCATCCATTTTGCGGAACCGGCTTTCTCGATCATGTAAATCTCCTGTCTTCTGTCTGTCGGCGCGCCTTCAGGGCACACCTCATGGCGCCCGATGGGGCGCATCGAAGACCCAACGACCCGGAGCACATCCGGTTCCTTAAACCGATCCTTAACCCGGCAGGTGAGATGGTGCGGCCGTACAAGTTGTGAATCGGCAGGGCGATGCAAGCCAATGCGACCTTTCGGATGAGTGAACGCCGTTCCCCCCGCGTTTCGATCGACCTGCGTGTCATCGCCATACAGGACGGGCTTGAAATACCGGGAAAGGTCCTGAACCTCTCCGGTGGCGGCGTGCAGATGGCACTGGACCCGATTTCCTCCGCAGCGATGCGCAGCGGTCCGCTGGAGCTGGAGATTGCGGGCATCGGGCGATATCCGTCGCGGATCGTCTGGAAGGCCGTCAACAGCCTCGGTGCCGAGTTCCTGATCAGCGACAGCATGCGCCAGCTGGTAGAGCATCGCATCGCCGCCCTTGGTCGGAACATGAAGGAACCGACCGGCCGCAGCGCGAAGCCGCCCCTGCAAGTCGAGGTGGTCGAGGCGCCAGAGCTGCCGCCCCCCTCGTCAGAGGCGCCGGCCCCAGCCAGCACGCTGCGGATCGTGGAAACGGACCAGTTTACCGATCTGCGCCGCAGCCCGCGGATCAAGGTCAACCTGGGCGCGCGCTGCTTCCAGGGGGGGTACGACATCCCCTGCCAGATCCTCGACATCTCCGAAGGCGGCGCGCGGATGCGGTTCGATTCCATCGGGATCGCGGGCGTCCGCGACGACACACTGAACCTGCAGATCCCCGGCTACGGCCAGTACCACGCCGATTTCCGCTGGCGGCAGGGCTCCGATGCGGGGGCGGAGTTCCGGCTGACCGACCGCCAGAGGGAGCACCTCTCCAACCGCATCCGCACCGCCCTTCGGGACGGCGCCGTCAGCGCCTGACTCAGGACAGGCGGCTGACGACGACCGTGACCTCGGGCTTCTTGCCGATTTCGTTCTGGCAGGTCTGGCGCACCACGCGGCGCAGCCCCTCTTCCAGCTTGTCGTCGTCGGTAAGGGTCTTGTCCCCGGCCCGGCCCACGAACTGGCCGAGGTCGGCCTCCAGAATGTCCACCAGCGGCACGTGGCTGCGGCCGATCTCGGCCAGCCCCATGAGGTCGCACCACGGATCGCCCAGCGGTTCGTCCTCTTCGTCGAGGATCATCGTCACCACCACGTGGCCGTTCAGCGCCATGCGGATACGGTCGCGCACGATGCCGTCCAGCGCGCCGATCTGCACCGTACCGTCAAGGTAGGTGCGCCCGGTCTCGATGTACTCCGCCACCTTGGGCTCGTTGCCCGTCAGGTCGATCATCATGCCGTTGACGGCCAGGACCCCCTGCCGCCGCAGCTCCGTCGCCAGCTTGACGTGCTCCCGAAGGTGCCGGTGCTCGCCGTGCATGGGCACCACGATCTGCGGCTGCACGATGTCCTGCACGGTTTCCAGGTCGGGGCGGTTGGCATGGCCCGACACGTGGTAATCGCCCATCGAGTCGTCGACCACGTCCACGCCCTTCTCCGACAACTGGTTCATGATGCGGATCACGTCGCGCTCGTTGCCGGGAATGGTCTTGGAGGAGAACAGAAAGAGGTCGCCCTCCTTCAGCTCGATCCCGTTGAACTTGCCCCGGGACAGCTGGGCCGAGGCCGCGCGCCGCTCCCCCTGCGAACCGGTGGCGAGGATCATCAGGTTCTCGCGCGGCAGCTGCGCCGCATCCTCCGGGCTGACCACGCTCGGGAACCGCGTCAGCACGCCCGTCTCAACCGCGGCCTCGACCATGCGGCGCATCGCGCGGCCCATCAGGCAGATCGACCGCCCGGCCCGCTCACCCGCTTCGGCCAGCGTCTTCACCCGCGCCACGTTGGAAGCGAAGGTCGTCGCCACCACCATGTGCCTGGCCTCGCTCACCAGCTTCTCGACCGCGGGGCCGACGATGACCTCCGACCGGCCGGGATGGCGGTTGAACACGTTGGTGCTGTCGCAGACCAGCGCCTTCACCCCGCCCTTCGACACCTCGGCCCACAGTTCCGGGTCCCACGGCTCGCCCACCAGCGGCTGCGTGTCCAGCTTGAAGTCGCCGGTGTGCAGCACCCGGCCCGCCGGGCTGTCGATCACAAGACCGCTGCTTTCGGGGATGGAGTGCGAGATCGGCAGGAACCCCACGGTGAACGGCCCCACCGTCACGGTTTCCGGCCAGGCGGAACAGGTCCGCACCGACTTCCCCTCCACCCCGTATTCCGCCAGCTTCTGACGGGCGAGGTTGGCGGTGAAGGCCCGCGCGTAGATCGGCATCGACAGATCGCCGAAGGTATGCCCCACCGCGCCCACGTGATCCTCGTGCGCGTGGGTGATGAACATCGCCTCGATGCGGTTCTTGTTCTCTTTCAGCCAGGTGATGTCCGGCAGGATCAGGTCGACGCCCGGCGTGCCGTCCATGTCCGGAAAGGTCACGCCCATGTCGACGACGATCAGCCGCTCGGCCCCCGGTTTGCCGTACCCGTAGACGTAGCAGTTCATGCCGATCTCGCCGGCGCCCCCAAGCGGGAGATAGATCAATCGCGCGTCGCTCATGCCTTGGCCTCTTCAATTCGTTTGCCACGGCTACTCTGCATGAGCACGGGCCTTGTTATGTGTGTAGATCACGGTAAGTCCGTGCATTGTCAGGAATTCATCGTAGGCGTCAAATAGCGGCACCGACTGCTGGAACAAGGGCGCCAGCCCGCCGGTTGCCACGATGCGCATGGGGCGGTCGCGCTCGGCCTTGATACGGTCGCAGATCTCCCGCACGAGCCCCACGTACCCCCAGAACACGCCGGACTGCATGCACGCAACCGTATTCGTGCCGATCACCGACTGCGGGCGGGAAATGTCCACGTGCGGCAGCGCCGCCGCTGCCTGGTGCAGGGCCTCGAGGCTGAGGTTCACACCCGGTGCGATCACCCCGCCGATATAGGCGCCGTCGCTGGCCACCACGTCGAAGGTGGTGGCCGTGCCGAAGTCCACGATCACAAGGTCTCCGCCGAACTTGTCGAAGCCCGCCACCGTATTCACCAGCCGGTCCGGACCGACCGCGGTGCCGGGATCCACCCGCACGTCCACGGGCAGGCTGCACTCCGGCCGCCCCACCACGATGGGCCGCGTCTTGAAGTACCGGTCCGACAGCACCCGCAGGTTGAAGACCACGCGCGGCACCGTGGACGAGATGATGACATCGGTGATCTCGGCCTTGATGCCCTGGAACTCCATCAGCGTCGACAACCAGACATAGTACTGGTCCGCCGTCCGTTGATGCTCGGTCGAGGTGCGCCATGTCGCGATGAAGACCTCGCCATCCCAGATCGAGAACACGGTGTTGGTGTTGCCGCAGTCTATGGCAAGCAGCATGAGGCGTGACCTTTCAGAAGAAGACGTCCGCGGCCGCGATCGCCGTCCGGCCCTGCGGCGTGTCTAGAACAAGTTGCCCGCGGGCGTCCACCGTCTCGAAGACGCCGGTGACGGTGCGGGTTCCGGTGCGCGCGGTGATCGTCTCGCCCACACGTGCCGCCCGCGCCAACCAGGCCTCCCGGATCGGCGCAAAGCCGTAGGTGACAAAGGCGTGTTCCCGCACGGCCCAGGCTTCGGCCAGCGCATCCAGCATGCGTTCAGGCGTCACCCGGACCCCGGTTTCGGACAGCAGCGACACCGGCGGCACCGCCCCCTCCTCGACCTGTTGTGACCCGGGCGCGGCGATCAGGTTCACGCCGATCCCCACAGCAAGGCCGCCGCCCGGCAACCCCTCCAGCAGGATGCCCGCCACCTTGCCGCCGTTGAGCAGCACGTCGTTCGGCCACTTGAGCGCCAGGGCCGCCTCCGCACCCGTCAGGGCCGCAAAGGCATCGAACAGCGCGAGCGAGGCAACGAACGACCGCAGCGCCACCACATCCGGCGTCTCCTGCGGGCGCATGACCAGCGTCCCGGCAAAGTTCCCCTCCGGCGCCACCCAGGCCCGCCCGCGGCGCCCGCGCGCGGCGGTCTGGCGCAGGGCGCAGATCCACTCCGGCCCGGCCAGCCGCGACACGACCCGCGCGGCCTCGGCGTTGGTGCTGTCGACCTCCGCCAGCACCCGCCGCCCGTAGCCCTCAGGCCAGCCCATGCGCCCTGCCCTTCATCTTGGTCCAAATACCTTGGGGTCCGGGGGGAACCCCCGGCGTGCCGCAGGCACGAAAAAGCGACGCGCCCGCAAAGGGGCGCGTCGCCGCATGAAAACAGCCGGTCAAGATCAGTTGACCAGGGCGACCGCTGCCGCCTGCGCCGAGTCCTGCACATCCACCGTCAGGCCCAGCGGGTTGAAGACCGCCAGCACGATGATGATGGCAGACAGCGCCAGGAAACCCGACAGCAGCGGCGAGGACGACGTGTCGAGCGCGTCCTCCCGGTCTTCGCCGAAGTACATGTAGAACACGATCCGCAGGTAGTAGTAGGCCCCGATGACCGAGGCGACCACGCCCGCGACGGCCAGCCAGACCATGTCCGCCTCGACCGCGGCCATCAGAACGCCGTACTTGGCGAAGAAGCCCAGCAGCGGCGGCACGCCCGCCAGCGAGAACAGCAGCACCAGCATGGCCAGCGCGCGGCCCGGTTCCTTCTTCGAATACATGCCGAGCGACTCGATGTCCGTCACCGGCTGGCCGTCGCGCTCCATCGACAGGATGAAGGCGAAGGTGCCGACGTTCATCGTCACGTAGATGGCCATGTAGATCAGCATGTTCTGCACGCCGACCTCGGACCCGGCGGCAAGGCCGATCAGGGCATAGCCCATGTGGGCGATCGACGAATAGGCCATCAGGCGCTTGATGTCCTTCTGCCCGATGGCCGCGAAGGAGCCGAGGAACATCGACAGCACCGCCAGCAGCGCGATCACCTGCCCCCAGTCCGCCGTCGCGTTGCCGAAGGCGTCGAACATCACGCGGGCGAACAGGCCCATCGCCGCAACCTTGGGTGCGGTGGCGAAGAAGGCTGTCACCGGGGTCGGAGAGCCCTGGTACACGTCCGGCGTCCACATGTGGAACGGCACGGCCGAGACCTTGAACGCCATGCCCGAGATCATCAGCACCAGACCCAGCAGCAGGCCGATGGAGACATGCCCCTCTTCCGCCGTCTGGATGATGCCGGAGAACAGCGTGGTGCCCGCGTAGCCATAGACCAGCGACGCGCCGTAAAGCAGCAGGCCGGAGGACAGCGCGCCCAGCACGAAGTACTTCAGACCCGCTTCGGTCGACTTCACGCTGTCACGGCGCAGCGAAGCCACCACGTACAGCGACAGCGACTGCAGCTCGAGCCCCATGTAAAGCGACATCAGGTCGCCCGCCGACACCATGACCATCATGCCGACCACCGCCAGCGAGACCAGCACCGGGTACTCGAACCGCAGCAGGCCGCGGCGTGCCATGTAACCCTCGCTCATCAGCAGCACCGCCGCCGCGGAGATGAGGATCAGCACCTTCGAGAAACGCGAGAAGCCGTCCGACTGGAACATGCCGCCGAATGCGCTCTGTGCGCCCTCGCCCGTCGTTCCGATCCAGAAGGCCAGGACCACGAACAGCGCCGCGGTCGCCCATGTGAGCGCCGGGGCGAGGTCGTCCTTCGCGGTGTAGACCGCGCCGACCAGTGCCACCATCGCGTAGACCGACAGGATGATCTCCGGCAGGATGATGTTCAGATCTGCTGACATCTGTCGCCCCCTTAGTGTTCAGATTCGGCCACTTGGGTGGCGTCGCCACCCCGGCCCGCGCTTTCCAGCGCCATGTCATATTTCGAGACGAGTGCCTCCACCGACGGTCCGATCCGGTCGAGGATCGGCGCGGGGTAGACCCCCATCCAGATGGTCATGACGACGAGCGGCGCGAAGATCGCCTTTTCCCGTGCGGTCATGTCCTTGATGGTCTTCAGGCTTTCCTTGATGAGGTCGCCCATCACCACGCGGCGGTACAGCCACAGCGCATAGGCCGCCGACAGGATCACGCCGGTCGCGGCACCCGCCGCCACCCAGGTGTTGACCTGGAAGATCCCCGCCAGCGTCAGGAATTCGCCGATGAACCCGGAGGTGCCCGGCAGGCCGACGTTGGCCATGGTGAACAGCATGAAGATCAGCGCGTAGGCCGGCATGCGGTTCACGAGGCCGCCGTAGGCGTCGATCTCTCGCGTGTGCATCCGGTCGTAGATCACGCCGACACAGAGGAAGAGCGCGCCGGAGATGAACCCGTGAGAGATCATCTGGAAGATCGCCCCGTCCACGCCCTGCTGGTTCGCCGCGAAGATCCCCATCGTGACGTAACCCATGTGCGCGACGGACGAATAGGCGATCAGCTTCTTCATGTCCTCCTGCACCAGCGCCACGAGCGAGGTGTAGATGATCGCGATTACCGACAGCGTGAAGACGAAGTTCGCCATCACGTCGGAGCCCACCGGGAACATCGGCAGCGAGAAGCGCAGGAAGCCGTAGCCGCCCATCTTCAGCAGGATCGCCGCCAGCACCACGGAGCCCGCGGTCGGCGCCTGGACGTGCGCTTCGGGCAGCCAGGTGTGCACCGGCCACATCGGCATCTTCACCGCGAAGGAGGCGAAGAAGGCGATGAACAGCATGGTCTGCAGGCCGCCCACCACCGGGATGCCCAGAACCGAGAACTCCTCGGACGCGAACTGGTGGGTCAGCAGCGACACGTCGCAGCCCCCGATGCAGGTCGTTCCCGCGTCGGCATACATCGCGACCATGGCTACCAGCATCAGCACGGAGCCGAGGAAGGTGTAGAGGAAGAACTTGAACGATGCGTAGATGCGGTCCTTGCCGCCCCAGATGCCGATGATCAGGAACATCGGGATCAGGCCTGCCTCGAAGAAGACGTAGAACAGGACCAGGTCCAGCGCCATGAACACGCCCAGCATGAGCGTTTCCAGCATCAGGAAGGCGATCATGTATTCGGTCACGCGGTGCTTCACGTCCCACGAGGCCCAGATCACCAGCGGCATCATGAAGGTCGTCAGCATGACGAACAGGACAGAGATCCCGTCGACGCCCATCCGGTAGCTGAGGCCCATCAGCCACTCGCCCTCTTCCACCATCTGGAAGCCGGTGTTCGACGCGTCGAACTGCGCGAGGATGAACAGGGATATGATGAAGGTCGCCGTCGTGGCGATCAGCGCAAGGTACTTCGCATTGCGCTGAGCCGCCGCATCGCTGCCGCGCAGGAAGACCGCAAGGATCAGTGCCGCCAGCGCAGGCAGGAAGGTGACGATGGAAAGAAGGTTGGCCATTACTGCGCCCCTCCGGAGATGGTCATCCACGTGATCAGGACCGCGATCCCGATCACCATGGCGAAGGCATAGGTGAAGATGTAACCGGACTGCGCCCGACCGGCGAGACGGGTGACCCAGGGCACGATGCCCATGGCCAGACCGTTGATCCCGCCCTTGATGATGGCCTCGTCACCACCCTTCCACAGGATGCGGCCCAGCTTTTTCGAGGGCTGCACGAAGAGGAAGTCGTAGATCTCGTCGAAGTACCACTTGTTCAGCAGGAAGAGGTACAGCGGACGCTGGTTCTCTGCCAACTGCTTCGGCATCGCCGGGTTGACGATGTAGAACCAGTAGGACACCGCGAAACCGATCAGCATGGCGATGAAGGGGCTGACCTTCACCCAGACCGGCGCATGGTGCGCGCCGTCCATGACGGTGTTGTCTGCGGCCATGAAGATCGCGCCCTGCGGCGCCATTCCGGCAGACCCGTGGTCCTCCTCGGCGGCATGGGCTGCATCGCCCTCGCCTTCCGCTGCGGCCACGTCTGCGCCGTTGGCCTCGTCGGCAACCGCGTCGCCCGTGGTTTCGGTGTCGGCGGCAACGGTCTCGTCCGCGCTGGCTTCCTCGTTCACCGCGTCTGCAGCGCCCTGAAGCTCGGCCACGTCCTCCGCATGCGCGGCGTCGCCCTCGGCCACCTCTTCATGGTGCGCCGGGATGCCGAAGAAGGCGTTGACCCGGGCGTGGTCGCCGAAGAACGATCCGTACCAGACCATGCCGGAGAAGATCGCGCCAAGTGCCAGCACCCCCAGCGGGATCAGCATGACCTTCGGGCTTTCGTGCGCGTGCTCATGCGTGTGCTTGTTGCCGCGCGGCTTGCCGAAGAAGGTCAGGAAGATCAGGCGCCACGAGTAGAATGACGTGAACAGCGCAGCGACGACCAGCATCCAGAAGGCGTAACCGCCGGCGGTGCCCGCCCATGCGCTCTCGATCACCGCGTCCTTCGACAGGAAGCCAGCGAAACCGATATGGGTCAGAGGAATGCCGACGCCGGTGATGGCCAGCGTGCCGATCATCATCGCCCAGAAGGTGTAGGGCAGCTTCTTCCGCAGACCGCCATAGTTCCGCATGTCCTGCTCGTGGTGCATGCCGTGGATCACGGAGCCCGCGCCGAGGAAGAGCATCGCCTTGAAGAAGGCGTGCGTGAACAGGTGGAACATCGCGACGGAGTAGACGCCCACGCCCGCTGCCACGAACATGTAGCCCAGCTGCGAACAGGTCGAATAGGCGATCACGCGCTTGATGTCGTTCTGAACAAGACCCACGGTCGCCGCGAAGAAGGCAGTCGAGGCACCCAGGAAGGTGACAAAGGCCATCGCGTGCGGCGCGTATTCCATCAGCGGCGACATGCGGCAGACAAGGAAAACGCCCGCGGTCACCATGGTCGCGGCGTGGATCAGCGCCGACACAGGGGTCGGGCCTTCCATCGCGTCCGGCAGCCATGTGTGCAGGAACAGCTGTGCCGATTTGCCCATCGCACCGATGAACAGCAGGAAGGCCGCAACTTCTGCCGCGTTCCACGTCCCCCAGAGGAAGGTGAGCTGCGTCTCGGCCAGCGTCGGTGCAGCGGCAAAGATGTCGTCGAAACGCACGGAATCCGTCAGGAAGAACAGCGCGAAGATGCCCAATGCAAAACCGAAGTCGCCGACCCGGTTGACCACGAAGGCCTTGATGGCGGCAGCGTTGGCCGACGGCTTGCGGTAGTAGAAACCGATCAGCAGGTAGGAGGCGACACCCACGCCTTCCCAGCCGAAAAACATCTGCACCAGGTTGTCGGACGTCACCAGCATCAGCATGGCGAAGGTGAAGAACGACAGGTACGCGAAGAAGCGCGGCTTGTAGCTTTCCTCGCCCTCGCGGAAGTTCTCGTCATGCGCCATGTAGCCGAAGGAATACAGGTGCACGAGCGACGAGACGGTGGTGACGACGATCAGCATGATCGAGGTCAGCCGGTCCAGCCGGATCGACCAGTCGGTCGACAGCGTGCCGCTTTCGATCCAGCGCAGGATCTGGACGTGCTCGGTCTCCGGCCCGTGGGTCAGGAAGGTGATCCACGAGAAGAAGCAGGCCAGGAACAGTAGGCCCGTGGTGATCCACTGGGCGCCACGGATGCCGATGAATTTCCAGCCGAAGCCCGCGATGAGAGCGCCCGCGAGGGGCGCAAACAGGATGATGCTCTCCATGGGCTCAGCCTTTCATGACGTTGACGTCTTCCACGGCGATGGTGCCGCGGTTTCGGAAGAAGCAGACGAGGATCGCAAGGCCGATGGCCGCTTCGGCGGCGGCGACGGTCAGCACGAACAGCGTGAACACCTGACCGGCGAGGTCGCCGAGATGCGTCGAGAAGGCCACGAGATTGATGTTCACCGCCAGCAGCATCAGTTCGATGCTCATCAGCAGGATGATCACGTTCTTGCGGTTCAGGAAGAGCCCGAAGATGCCGATCACAAACAGCACTGCGGCCACTGTCAGGTAGTGTTCCAATCCGATCATACGTGTCCCTCCGGGTGGCTTGCCCGATTTGTCGTCTTGTCTGTGGCACCCCGGAAGCGGCCCGGGGGCTCTGTTCTGTCAGGTTCCGGGCGGGCCCGGCACCACGTCCCGGGCATGTCCCGGAACCTCGATCGTCTCGCCGCCCTCGGGCGGCAGCCCCGGCAATGCGCCGGGCGGGGACGGGACCTGCCCGGCCCCGGTCAGCCCAAAGGGCCGACCTTCCGTTTCATCAGGCGCAGCCGGACAAGCTTGTCCTCGGCCCAGACCTGCATGCGCGCGGGCAGCAGCAGCACAAGCTTGCTCAGCACCCATGCACCAGCAACGATCTTCAAGGCCCAGAAACCGGCGTAAAGCACCAGCCCCGCGGGCGAGAAGAGAAGATCCCAGAATGCGCTCACAGCCCCTGCCCCGGTCTCACGTCCCGCAGTTCCATCGCCTTGGCGGGATCGCGGTACATCTGTGCCAGCACGTCCTGGCGTTTGACATCCTGGCGGTGGCGCAGCGTCAGAACGATGGCCCCGATCATCGCAACAAGCAGGATCAGACCCGCCAGCTGGAACAGCAGGAAGTACTTGTCATAGAGGATCATGCCGAGCGCGGCGGTGTTCTCCACCCCTTCGGGCGCCGGTGCCGAAAGCTGGCCCGCGGCCAGGTCGGAGGCTTCCCAGACGCCGAAGGCCATGGCCAGCTGCATCAGGATCACGAGGCCGATCAGCAGCGCCAGCGGCATGTAGCGCGCCATCTCCGCCTTCAGTTCGGCAAAGTCGACGTCCAGCATCATCACCACGAAGAGGAACAGCACCGCGACGGCGCCGACGTAGACGATGACCAGCAGCATGGCGACGAATTCCGCCCCCATCAGCACGAAGAACCCGGCCGCGGAGAGGAAGGCGAGGATCAGCCAGAGCACGGAGTGCACCGGGTTGCGGCTGACGACCGTGAAGAGCCCCCCGGCGATCACGCCAAGTGCAAAGAGGTAGAAGGCAAAAGCCATCATGTCTCGTCATCCTTCTTGTCGGCCATGACCGCCCGCGACAGTTCGAGCGCGCGGTTCATGGCGGGAATACCTGCGAACATCGACATATGCGTGATCGTGTCGACGATTTCTTCCTTGGTGGCGCCCGCCTCGATGGCGTGGCGCACGGTCATGCGCAAGGGCGTCTCCGCCTGCGCGCCCTGCATCACCAGACCCGAGAGCGTCAGCAGCAGCCGCGTCTTGGCATCCAGCCCCTCTTTCGAGAAACCCTTGCCGAACCACATTTCCATCGCGTCCTTCGGCATGGTCGGCCACATGGCTTCGAATGCCTTGGGGTCGAAGCTCGACAGCGCCGGGTTCATGCTGGTCACCATGTCCTGCGCGAACTTCTGGCTCTGCTCCATCATCAGCTCGAACGGCGTCTTGGTGGTCATGCTCGGCTCCCCTTGCAGGATGTGACGGGACACCGCGGGACGCGGGCCGGGATATGGGCGGCGGGGCGGTTCATCGGTACGGTGCGTCCAACTCCAGGTTGCGGGCGATCTCCGCTTCCCAGCGGTCGCCGTTCGCCAGCAGCTTGGCCTTGTCGTAGAACAACTCTTCGCGGGTCTCGGTCGAGAACTCGAAGTTCGGCCCCTCGACGATGGCATCCACCGGGCATGCTTCCTGGCAGAAACCGCAGTAGATGCACTTCGTCATGTCGATGTCGTAGCGGGTCGTCCGGCGCGAGCCGTCGTCGCGCGGCTCCGCGTCGATGGTGATCGCCTGCGCCGGGCAGATCGCCTCGCACAGCTTGCACGCGATGCAGCGTTCCTCGCCGTTGGGATACCGGCGCAGGGCGTGCTCGCCGCGGAAACGCGGGCTCAGCGGACCCTTCTCGTGCGGGTAGTTGACGGTGGCCTTGGGGGCGAAGAAGTACTTCATCCCAAGCTGGAACCCCTTCATGAAGTCCGCGAGCAGAAAGTACTTCGCGGCCCGTCCGTAGTCGATGGCTGCCATGTCTACGCGCTCTCCTCTTTGACGGCTTCGCGGGCTGCTTCCAGCCGCTCGGCCTGCTCGGCGTCCATCACGGGATCGCCGAATTCATCGTAATCGCCAACCCGCTCGTTTCCGGTGCGGCCGGTGGCGGAAACCTCTTCCGCCACGGCGGCCGCAACGGCAGCGGGCGCGGGCTTTGACTTCACCTCCGCATCCTCCATGGCCTGCACATCGGCGGCCCAGCGGAAGACGGCGGCGGCGATCTCGTTGGCCTGCGGCAGGAGGTTGCCCTCTGCATCGGTGTCCGGCAGGCCGCAATCGCGGACGACAAAATCGCCCAGGGCGATCATGTCGATGTACTTGGCGTCGAGGATGGCTTTCTTCAGGTCGGTCATCAGGTTTCTCCCGTGAACAGGCGGGCGCACGTCATGCGCACCCCTGCCCCGACCCTACCATCGGGGCGCGACACCACGCCCCGAACGCCAGGAAGCATTCCCGAAACAGTCTGTTTCGACGTCTGCTCCACCATCAGCCTCCGACTGCCCAACGGGTGTAGAAGCCCCAGAACCACTCGAACTTTGCCGCGAAGGCCACGAACACGACCCATGCCAGCGACATCGGCAGGAAGACCTTCCAGCCCAGGCGCATCAGCTGGTCGTAGCGGTAACGCGGGGTGATCGCCTTCACCAGCGAGAAGATGAAGAAGACGAACAGCATCTTGATGCACATCCAGAAGATGCCATCCGGCAGGAATTCGACCGGGGACAGCCAGCCGCCGAGGAACAGCAGCGAAACCAGCGCGCACATCAGCACGACCGCGGTCAGTTCGCCGATCATGAACAGCAGGAACGGCGTGGAGGAGTATTCCACCTGGTAGCCCGCCACCAGTTCGGATTCCGCTTCCGGCAGGTCGAACGGCGGGCGGTTGGTTTCCGCGAGCGCCGAGATGAAGAACAGGAACATCATCGGGAAGTGCGGGATCCAGTACCAGGACAGGATGCCCATGCCGTCCTGCGCCTCGACGATGCTGCCGAAGTTCAGCGACCCCGAAGAGATCACGACGCCGATGATGATGAGGCCGATGGACACCTCGTAGGAAATCATCTGCGCGGCGGACCGCAGCGAGCCAAGGAACGGGTACTTCGAGTTGGACGCCCAGCCCCCCATGATCACGCCGTACACTTCCAGCGAGGAGACCGCGAAAACGTAAAGAATGGCCACGTTGATGTCGGAGACCACCCAGCCGTCGCCGAAGGGAATCACCGCCCAGGCGATGAAGGCCATGACAAGGCTCACCATCGGCGCGAGGAAGAACACGAAACGGTCGGCGCCCGCGGGCACGACGACCTCTTTCACGATGTATTTCAGGAAGTCGGCAAAGGACTGCAGCAGGCCGAAGATGCCCACGACGTTCGGCCCCCGGCGCATCTGCACGGCGGCCCAGATCTTGCGGTCGCCCCACATCAGGAAGGCGAGGCTCACCAGAAGCGGCACCAGAAGCGCGAGGATCGTGAAGACGATCCAGATCGCGATACCCCAGGGATTGTCGGAGAAGAATTCAGCCATCAGGTCCTCACACCATCGGTATTCCGTTCTCGGCGCAGGCCAGCGCGGTGACCTCGGCGTCGATCGTTCGTGATCCGCGGGGCAGAGCCGGCGAGATGGTGTAAACCGCATCCCCGCGCCAGAGGCCACCCTCTTCGTCCACATTCGTGCGCAAATGCCGCGCGAATCCGTACCCCCGGATCAGCGCGTATTGCGCGGCGGCACATTCGGCGTAGGCCTCCACGTCGATCTGGTTGCGCGCCCCACGCATGGAAACGTGGAAATTCACCAGATCACCATCCAGCAGCCGCGTCTCGACACCCTCGTAAGACGGGGTGAACGGCCCCTTTGCCGCCGCCGGAGTGTCGCATCCGGTGGTGGCAGCGCAGGCGAGCGAGGCTATCACCCAGCCCACCCTCACTTATTCCGCCGCCATCGGCGCCTGGGAGCGCAGTTTCGAGTTCTTGGACAGTTCCGCCATGACCTCCGACGCGCGCGCGATCGGGTTGGTCAGCCAGTGGTCCTTCACCGGGTAGCGGAAGTCCGCATCCCCCATGTCGGCGGCCTCCAGCGGCGTCCATTCGTTTTCCGGCACCTCGTCGATGCGGGCAAGGTGCGGCACCTCCGCGACCAGCGCCTGTCGGAGCTGCGCGATGGAGTTCCACGGCTGCGTCGCGCCGATCTCGGCAGACAGAGCGCGCAGGATCGCCCAGTTTTCCTTGGCCTCGCCCGGTGCGAACCCGGCGCGCAGCGCCAGTTGCGGGCGGCCCTCGGTGTTCACGAACAGGCCCTGCTCTTCGGTGTAGGCGGCGGCAGGCAGAATCACGTCGGCACGGTGCGCGCCACGGTCCCCGTGCGAGCCTTGGTAGATCACGAAAGCGCCTTCGCCGATCTCCACCTCGTCCGCGCCGAGGTTGTAGATCACGTCCGCCTCGCTGACCGCGTCCATGCCGCGCTCGTTCGTGGCGTTCACGTCCATCGCACCCACGCGGCCCGCGGCCGTATGCAGAACCATGAACTTCGCCGAACCGGCGGCGGCGGTCTGCATGGCGGTTCCCAGAACGGCGGCGCCGTCGGCCTCGTTCAGTGCGCCCTGACCGATGATCACCACACCGGCGACGCCCTCCTTGTCGGAGTGGTCCATCTTCGACAGCTTGGCCAGCGCCTCGCGGCCGGTGCCAAGCTCCTGCACCGGGAAGGTCAGGTCGACCGGCGTACCGATCCGCGCGACCTTTGCACCGGCGGCCCATGCCTTGCGGATGCGGGCATTCAGGACCGGCGCCTCGTCACGCGGGTTGGTGCCGATCAGCAGGATCATCTCCGCGCTGTCGATATCCTCGATGGCAGCCGTGCCGACATAGCCCGAACGGTTGCCCGCCGGCAGCTTCGCGCCATCGGTGCGGCATTCGACGACACCGCCCTGTCCTTCGACCAGCTGCTTGAGGCTGTAGGCCGCTTCGACCGGGGCCAGATCGCCGACGATACCGGCAAGTTTCGAGGCGCCCTTGATCGCCGTGGCGGCGGCGGCCAGCGCCTCCGGCCAGGTGGCGGGCTTCAGCTTGCCGTCCTTGCGCACGTAGGGCCGGTCCAGCCGCTGGCGGCGCAGGCCGTCCCAGACAAAGCGCGTCTTGTCGGCAATCCATTCCTCGTTCACGCCGTCATGGTTGCGCGGCAGGATGCGCATCACTTCGCGGCCCTTGGTGTCCACGCGGATGCTGGACCCCAGCGCGTCCATCACGTCGATGGTCTCCGTCTTGGTCAGCTCCCACGGGCGGGCGGTGAAGGCATAGGGCTTCGACACCAGCGCGCCCACCGGGCACAGGTCGATGATGTTGCCCTGCAGGTTCGAATCGAGGGTCGAGTTCAGGTAGGAGGTGATCTCCGCATCCTCACCCCGGCCGGTCTGGCCCATCTGGGTGATGCCTGCCACCTCGGTGGTGAAGCGCACGCAGCGGGTGCAGGAGATGCAGCGCGTCATGTGCGTCTCGACCAGCGGCCCGAGGTCGAGGTCGGTCGACGCGCGCTTCGCCTCGCGGAAACGGGAGAAGTCGACGCCATAGGCCATCGCCTGGTCCTGCAGGTCGCATTCGCCGCCCTGGTCGCAGATCGGGCAGTCGAGCGGGTGGTTGATGAGCAGGAACTCCATCACCCCCTCGCGGGCCTTCTTCACCATGGGCGAGTTTGTCTTGATCTCCGGCGGTTCGCCGTTGCGGCCCGGACGCATGTCGCGGACCTGCATCGCGCAGGACGCGGCGGGCTTCGGCGGGCCGCCCACGACCTCGACAAGGCACATCCGGCAGTTCCCGGCAATCGACAGACGCTCGTGGTAACAGAAGCGCGGCACCTCGATGCCGGCCTCCTCACAGGCCTGGATCAGGGTCATAGCCCCGTCCACCTCGATTTCCTGACCGTCGATGATGAGCTTTCGCAAGTCGGACATGCCGGTGCCTCTCCAGATTGCAGATGGCAGCGCCCTGACCACCGGACTGACCAGCGGACCGGGCGCGACTTGCGACGGGTTCTACCGCGACATGTTCGGTAGCGCCAGATGCAGCGGCGCAGAAATCCGGGAAAAATCGACGCGGCAAAGCGACTTGATTGCACGGGCGCAACCCGGTGACCGGGATTTCAGCGCCCGTTAAGATGACCGTTCAAGTCAGGAATTGACCTCAGCGCAGCAGCGATCCGATGTAGGTGCCGCCCGCCATCTGCGCCTTTCCGAAGCTGCACAGCTCTGCCTTGTCGCTGACATTGACCCCCTGACTGGCCAGCCATGTCTCGGCCTTCGTGCGCATCCGTGCCTTTTCGGACTTGGACGTGGCGTACTCGTCGATCTCCTCCGACGAATAGCCCAGCGACTTCGCCTTCGACTTCAAGCCGTTGAGCTCCGCGATTCCGCGCAAAAGGCGCGCGTCGATATCGCTGCAGGTCTTCCGGATCTCGTCCGCGATGGCGATCATCATCAGCTGGTCGTCGATTTCACGAACCTCGCGCAGCGGCGGCTTTGCGACCGCGGCCGACGCCAGCAGGGCAAGGATCAGGACGGATGGAATCAGGCGCATGAAGGGGTCCTCGTTTACACGGCAATCTCGCGACAAGAGGCGCGGAACGTCATGGATATGCAATAACGCGGGCGGAATCCGCCCGCGATCGGCAAGAGCCGGCGCGAAACCCGCACCCGCCCCGCGGTCCGCCGCCTACAGGTCCTTGCAGCGCCCGGACAGCGTCAGCGAGTCGCTGGTGATAGAAAGCTGGTCCTTCGGCGTGTCCGGCCCGACCTCCCAGTCGATGTCGGACGTGCCGTAGAGATGAATGCAGTGCTTCACCGCTTGGTATTCCGCCGCCTGGATCGCGCCGTCGATGCTCTTGCCCGGGTCGCGGACCGAGGCCACGAAATACTGGCGATCGTCGCCGGCGGACTTGGCGTTGGCCCGGAAGGTCTGGCCGTCGAAGGTCTGGACCTGCCGGCGCTGGCCGTTGCCGCAGCCCGCAAGTGCCGCCATCGCAGCGATCAGCAGCAGGATCGTGCCCGCGCGCATCAGGGACGCCGGCGCGACCAGCGGTGCGCGGGCCGCTTTGGCCGTCGCGGCGGCGCGCTGCGTCCGGGCCTTTCGGGGCGACAAGTGTTTCAAATTGCTCATTCTCCGGCCTCTTGTTCTTTCCGAAGCACCTTATCCGGCCTCCGCGTCGCAGCGCCTGTCACGCCACATGCGCGCTTCGGTCAGGTACGACCAGCCGAAGGCGGCGTCACTGTCGCCTTCCCGCCGCAGGAGGTCAAGCTTCGCCAGACCTTCCTCCAGCGTCGGGCGATGTCCCGCCGGCACCCACCACATCACAAAGTGCATGTCGCCCAGAACTTCGAACCACTCCTTCCGCCGCTCGTAGAACTGGCGATGGACCGTGCCCCAGACAAAGCGTTCGAGGCTCACCACGTCTTCCCAGACGGTCATGTTCGCGACGAACTGCGGATCGTCGCCGATGTTGTTCTCGGTGTTGCCGGTGCCCGGTTCCCCCGATCCTTCCATCATCCAGACGAAGCCCGGCATGCGCTTGCCCAGACCGTTGATCCGGTCGAGCGCGTCCATGAACTCCGCCACCCGGGGATCGTCCGTCGGCGCCACGAGCCGACCGATGTTCAGTTCCGCGAGATGCATCTGCATTGATGTGTGCCCCCTTGTGTCCCGCCCTCCGACTTTCGGCGCCACTATAAGGAGGCACGGACCGGAATGACCAACGCATTTTCGGCAAATTGCCCCTAAAGTCAGGAGCATCGGACCGCATGGCCCGCCCTCCCCGGAACCGCGCCGCCAATTCGGGGGTTTTGATGGAGAAGGAGGAGCCACCATGACCGATACACCCAAAACCCGCCC